>JAHCVB010000001.1 GCA_024648745.1 Sodalis sp. Psp | reverse complement strand
ACAGGTGGTCAGGTAGAGAATACCCAGGCGCTTGAGAGAACTCGGGTGAAGGAACTAGGCAAAATGGTGCCGTAACTTCGGGAGAAGGCACGCTGGCGCGTAAGTAGAGGGACAAATGCTCCCCGAGCTGAAGCCAGTCTCAGATACCAGCTGGCTGCAACTGTTTATTAAAAACACAGCACTGTGCAAACACGGAAGTGGAAGTATACAGTGTGACGCCTGCCCGGTGCCGGAAGGTTAATTGATGGGGTTATCCGTTAAGGAAAAGCTCTTGATCGAAGCCCCGGTAAACGGCGGCCGTAACTATAACGGTCCTAAGGTAGCGAAATTCCTTGTCGGGTAAGTTCCGACCTGCACGAATGGCGTAATGATGGCTAGGCTGTCTCCACCCGAGACTCAGTGAAATTGAATTCGCCGTGAAGATGCGGCGTACCCGCGGCAAGACGGAAAGACCCCGTGAACCTTTACTATAGCTTGATACTGAACATTGAGCTTTGATGTGTAGGATAGGTGGGAGGCTTTGAAGTGTGGGCGCCAGCCTTCATGGAGCCAACCTTGAAATACCACCCTTTAATGTTTGATGTTCTAACTTTAACCCGTGACCCGGGTTGAGGACAGTGTCTGGTGGGTAGTTTGACTGGGGCGGTCTCCTCCCAAAGCGTAACGGAGGAGCACGAAGGTTAGCTAATCACGGTCGGACATCGTGAGGTTAGTGCAAAGGCATAAGCTAGCTTGACTGCGAGAGTGACAGCTCGAGCAGGTGCGAAAGCAGGTCTTAGTGATCCGGTGGTTCTGTATGGAAGGGCCATCGCTCAACGAATAAAAGGTACTCCGGGGATAACAGGCTGATACCGCCCAAGAGTTCATATCGACGGCGGTGTTTGGCACCTCGATGTCGGCTCATCACATCCTGGGGCTGAAGTAGGTCCCAAGGGTATGGCTGTTCGCCATTTAAAGTGGTACGCGAGCTGGGTTTAGAACGTCGTGAGACAGTTCGGTCCCTATCTGCCGTGGGCGCTGGAAGATTGAGAGGGGCTGCTCCTAGTACGAGAGGACCGGAGTGGACGCACCACTGGTGTTCGGGTTGTCATGCCAATGGCATTGCCCGGTAGCTATGTGCGGAAGAGATAACCGCTGAAAGCATCTAAGCGGGAAACTTGCCTCGAGATGAGTCTTCCCTGGGGCCTCGAGCCTCCTGAAGGGACGTTAAAGACGATGACGTTGATAGGTCGGGTGTGTAAGCGCCGTAAGGCGTTGAGCTAACCGATACTAATAACCCGTGAGACTTAACCTTACAACACCTGAGTTGTCTTAGGTGTCTAAGAGAGAACAACACCTGCAACAGGAAAAACCTGTTAGTTCAATGTAATACAACAAAACCATTTTAGGTTTTTCCAGTCCGAAATTCTGATGGGCTAAAGAAAAGAATTTGCCTGGCATCAGCAGCGCGGTGGTCCCACCTGATCCCATGCCGAACTCAGAAGTGAAACGCCGTAGCGCCGATGGTAGTGTGGGGGTATCCCTATGCGAGAGTAGGAAAGTGCCAGGCATCCAATAATACAATGCATTTAAGAAAGATGGTGCGGTAGTTCAGTCGGTTAGAATACCGGCCTGTCACGCCGGGGGGCGCGGGTTCGAGTCCCGTCCGCACCGCCACCCTATGTAAATTATCTGAATCTGAGGGGCGTAGTTCAAGTGGTAGAGCACCGGTCTCCAAAACCGGGGGTTGGGAGTTCGAATCTCTCCGCCCCTGCCAGCTTATAACACCAGTTTTATCTCCAACACTCCTAATGTGAGTGGCCTTTAGAGTATTTTACCTTTAGAGTATTTTACCTTCTGTTATTTTACTTTTTCTAGATTTACAAGCGCATTTCGCGCTCAGCTTCGGTTAATGAAGCAAGAAAGGCATCACGTTCAAATATACGCATCATATACCTTTTCAATTCTTTGGCGCCTGAGCCGGCCATTTCGATGATACCCAACTGTGGCAAACGCCATAACAGTGGTGCTAGACAGCAATCTACCAGGCTGAAATCTTCGCTCATAAAGAATGGTGCTTCATTAAATACTGGAGCCACTGCTAGAAGCCCTTCACACAGCTGTCGACGGGCATTGTCTGTGTCTACTTCTCTTTTTCTATCGCCACTCTGCCCGATTTTATTCATTAGCGTATACCAATCGTTCTTGATACGGTGCATCATTAGGCGACTAGTACCACGCGCAACTGGATAAACTGGCATCAGCGGCGGATGAGGGAAACGTTCATCTAAGTATTCCATAATAATTCGGGATTCATAAAGCGTCAGTTTACGATCGACTAGTGTCGGCACAGTGCAGTAAGGATTAAGATCAATCAGATCCTGTGGCAGGTTATCCATTTTAATCTGCTCAATCTCGACACTCACTCCTTTTTCTGCTAGCACAATACGAACTTGATGGCTGAAAATGTCGGTTGCGCCAGAAAATAGTGTCATCACCGAACCTTTGTTAGCAGCGACAGCCATGAAAACCTCCAAGTTTATTGAGAAAAGATCTTGATAATCTTCATCAAAAGTTATTACTCGGTTTGCTCACCGTTAACCCAACCACTTTATTCCGCTACAATCGGTACCGGAAAATTCGCAGTCAAATGACAAAACGTCAGCTAAGTTAGTAAGATATGACCGCTAGTTAGTTTATCAAATTACATGTTTTGAGGTGTTGGTGTTCCTGGCAGCTTAATTAGAGATAAGAGACATTGAAGGAAAAAGCCTGAGCTGGGTTTACTAACGCTTGGAGAACTGCGGACGACGACGTGCTTTACGTAAACCGACTTTCTTGCGTTCAACCCGACGAGCATCACGGGTAACGAAACCGGCTTTCCGTAGATCAGCGCGCAGCGTTTCATTATATTCCATCAATGCACGGGTAATTCCGTGGCGGATGGCACCAGCCTGACCTGAGACACCACCACCCTTAACGGTGATGTAAAGGTCCAGTTTACTCACCATATCAACCAGCTCCAGCGGTTGACGCACGACCATGCGAGCAGTCTCGCGACCTAGATACTCATCTAAGCTACACTGGTTAACAACGATGTTACCGCTACCTTCTTTTACGAAGACGCGAGCGGAAGAACTCTTACGGCGTCCAGTGCCATAATATTGATTTTTATCCATTGTCTAAATAATCCCGATTAAATGTTCAGAATTTGTGGTTGCTGTGCCACATGACTGTGCTCAGTACCGACGTAAACTTTCAGTTTACGAAATATGGCACGACCCAGTGGGCCTTTTGGTAGCATGCCTTTAACCGCGATTTCAATCACCCGCTTAGGGCAGCGGGCAATCATTTCTTCGAAGGTCGCTTCTTTAATACCACCGACATGGCCAGTATAGTGATAGTAAATTTTACCGCTACGCTTGTTGCCAGTGACAGTTATTTTGTCGGCATTTAGAACGATAATATAATCACCAGTATCCACATGTGGAGTGTATTCCGCCTTGTGCTTACCACGTAGACGGCGCGCTAGCTCGGTAGTAAGGCGTCCTAACGTTTTACCTTCAGCATTAACAAAATACCAGTTATGTTTGACTGTTTCCGACTTTGCTATGAAAGTTTTCATTAAAAACTTACCCAATTTAATTTACACATTATTAAATACCCAAACGCTTAAATTGACAATTTATAATAAGTTATTGCTAATGTGATTAAAGTTTTGAAAAAACTCAATACTGTAATTTGAGAGCATGAGATTATAAGAAAGTTTTCATCAGAAATCGACTTTTTTGTATGCTACTCCCTTCCTGCAGGTGTAATTGGATAGTGCTGTATGTACCTCTGGTACAGCTCTTCCACCGACACGCTTGTTGTAATCATTTTTCGTGGCTGCTGCACAGCTCAATAAATCCAGCACCACCTGCTCTAACCATCCCAAAGGATTGGCAGAGATATTTAACGTCAGAGAACTCACCATGTAGCTTAATTGGTACATGGTCAAAGTGCCGCAACCTAGTAGTTGATGAAGGACAGGCTGGCGCTTAACTAATATGTATCCTATTCGGATAACAGCAGGGACTGGATGTCATCATCTGATATTTCCTCTACGCGTTAGCATCTATTGATATAATGATGTGAATATATGTCACATATCATCTCAAACACAGAAGCCTAACGTCCCATCTGGTAATTTGTCACTAACTATCTGGTTTCACTGAGGGAATGTTACCGGTTATAGTGAAGTTAGCGGTGTAGCAAACCTTAGTGGGGTAACGAAGTCAAAAAATAGGAGTTATTATGACGTGGGAATATATGCTGATTGGATTGGTAGTAGGCGTGATTATTGGTACAGTCGCCATGCGATTCGGTAACTGTAAACTGCGTCAGCAGAAAACGCTTCAGTACGAGTTGGAAAAAAGTAAAGCCGAGCTGGATGAGTATCGTGAAAAACTGACTAAATATTTCGTCCATAGTGCAGAACTGCTAGACAATATGGCTGACGATTATCGTCAGCTTTATCAGTATATGGCCAAAAGTTCCAACAATCTGATGCCGGACAAGTGCGTTAGAAATAATTCGCTTCTGACCGAAGTTGATAGCGATCAAACTCCGGAGAAAATGCAGCCACGGGATTACCCGGAAAACGCTAACGAGTTACTGCGTTCAACACGCGGTCTGCGCAAATAACACCCCCCGATCAGCTGCAGTTTCGCTAATGCTGAGGGTGATATGACTCAAAATTTTCCTTTGCCCGTGGCTCGTGATAGTTAGAGTATAGCTACTATATTTCACCGAATGCTTAATTAAGATATATATCATGAAAACGAGCGAGTTAACGTTACAATGAAAAAAAAATCACTATTCAGTGTATTGACACTTAGTGTCGGATTTATTTTATTTTCCGCATCTGCCCTCCAAGCGGCGTTTTCTGCCGAAGTACCAGTGCAATTCATGCCCAGCCTAGCACCGATGCTGGCCAAAGTCCTACCAGCGGTGGTTAGCGTACATGTTGAAGGTACCCAGCCGGTTCGGCGTCCCATGCTCCCCAAGGAGTTTAAATACTTCTTTGGTCCTGATATCCCGGGAAGCAATGGTGGAATGCGCCAGTTCGAGGGGTTGGGTTCAGGGGTCATTATTAATGCCTCTAAGGGGTATGTAATCACCAATAATCACGTGGTTAACGGCGCAGATAAGATAAAGGTGCAGCTTAATGACGGTCGTGAATTTGAGGCCAAATTAGTGGGGCACGACGAGCAGACCGATCTGGCGTTACTACAGCTTCCCGCGACGAAGAATCTTACTGAAGTAAAAATGGCAGACTCTGATACCTTGAAGGTTGGTGATTTCGCCGTCGCAGTAGGAAATCCGTTTGGCCTTGGCCAAACTGCAACTTCTGGCATCGTTTCAGCACTAGGCCGAAGCGGTCTCAATCTAGAAGGACTGGAGAACTTCATTCAAACTGATGCATCTATCAATCGAGGTAACTCCGGAGGCGCGCTGATTAACCTTAATGGTGAGCTAATCGGCATCAATACCGCCATTTTAGCGCCAGGAGGCGGCAACATCGGTATTGGTTTTTCCATTCCTAGCAATATCGTCAAAAACCTGAGTCAACAGCTGATTGAATACGGCAAAGTAAAACGCGGCCAGTTGGGCATTAAGGGCACTGAACTAACTGCCGACATCGCTAACGCATTCAACATCGATACTCAGCGCGGCGCCTTCGTCAGCGAAGTGCTTTCCAATTCAGCTGCCGCCAAAGCTGGTATTAAAGCCGGTGATATCATTGTATCGGTAGAAGGAAAGCCGATTCAGAGCTTCTCTGAACTACGGGTCAAAGTCGGCACCACCGCCCCAGGAAAAACCGTTAAGCTCGGCCTACTACGTAACGGCAAGCCGCAAAACGTGTCGGTAATCCTGGACGACAGAGCCTCTGCCACCATCACTAGCGAAGAGATTCTTGCACCAGCCCTGCAGGGCGCGTCATTCAGCAATGGTCAACTGAAAGACGGCATGAAAGGAGTACAGGTAGAAAACGTGGTGAAAGATTCCCCAGCTGCCGCGATCGGCTTACAAAAAGGCGATGTAATTATCGGCATGAATCGTGAGAGAGTGCAAAGCTTAGCTCAGCTGCGTAAAGTACTAGATGCCAAACCAGCAGTCATAGCGCTGAATATTGTACGTGGCGACGCGAGCATTTTTCTGTTATTGCGTTGAGCGACTTAAAGAACAGACATTGGCGATGCGGTATCCGTTCAGTTTATGATATTCTGCCACTGTTTCCCACTATCAATTCGCGTACTATGGCTCCATTGTTTCGTGCTGTCGTTGGCTACATTGTTGCAGAGCTGTTGCTGGCGTCAGCGTATTACCTTATACATTACTGGCTCATTGTTCCACCATACTGATAACATCGAAGAGCCTATTAGCCACAACCATGGGACTCGCCAGGAAGCGCTGGCGATCGTTAATGTCTACAATCGTAGCATGAATAGTAGTCCTCATGATCAGATAGGGATTCGTAAGCTTGGCTCCGGCGTAATTACAAGACAGAAAGGACATCTGCCCACTAATAAGCATATCATTAATGATGCCGAACAATTATCATTACGTTACAGGATGGGCGAGTCTATGAAACAATAGATACTAACAACCTGTCAGTAATCTCTATTTAACTCCAACCGTCAACTACACATTGGTGATGTGATAATGGCCATCGGCAGCCCTTATAAATTTTCAGCCGGATTATTATCCAAAGCATCATCAGCGCCACTTGTCGCATCGGCCATCTCCGGTAGGCAAAATTTCCTGCAAACCAACGTCTTCACTATACCCGGAGGGGCGCTTATCAATATGCTTGGCGAAGTTAGTGGAGACTAATACCTTCGTTTGACAAGAGTAGTAATAACGGGTGAAACGCTGGGAGAGTATTGGCTTCGCCATCTCCGCTGCAACTGGTTACCAACAAGGTCAGAACAAGCTAATTCGCGATGGCCGGGTTGATCCCGCGGTTATATTGGCATCGGCAGCCGTAAAGCGGCACTCATGAATACGACGGTGGCATCTATCATATTTAGAGTATTATTGTTAACAAAATAACACCTGAAGGTCCAGCAATACATATTGGTATTCAAGTGGCAGGTATGATTTTTTAGCGTCAACCACATAAGCCGGTCATCTCCTCCATATTTCGGATTGCGCATTCCGGTAAAAATTTTGCGCAACGACAGAAAATTGATAGTTGAAATCACGATTCAGAAGTATCTGGTATCAAATTAACCCAGGTGCTTCTTTACTTACGTGCGCTCGATATGTGCGCCTATCTGCCGCAGTTTTTTTTCAATGCAATCATAACCGCGATCAATATGATGGATGTGATCCACCACCGTCATGCCCTCAGCGATACAGCCCGCCAGTACCAGACTAGCGGAGGCCCTTAAATCAGTTGCCGTTACCCGTGTGCCTGATAGCGTCTCCACACCATGACAAATAACAGTATTGCTTTCAATCTCCGCATGCGCACCCATCCGGATCAGTTCAGAAACGTGCATAAAACGGTTTTCGAAAATAGTTTCAGTAATTACGCCGGTCCCTTCAGCCACCAAATTTAGCAAACTGAATTGCGCCTGCATATCGGTCGGGAATCCAGGATGTGGAGCGGTACGAACCGTTACTGCTTTCGGCCGCTGGCCGTGCATATCCAAACTTATCCAGTCATCACCTATTTTAATGTCCGCGCCCGATTCACGCAATTTAGTCAACACGGCAGCCAATGTGTCAGGACGGGTGGCGTGGCACACCACACGGCCGCGAGAGATCGCCGCTGCCACCAGAAAAGTGCCAGTTTCGATACGGTCAGGCAGGACACAGTAGACGCCACTTCCGAGGTGCTCAACGCCTTCTACAGTAATTTTACCAGTGCCGGAGCCGTTGATTTTTGCGCCTAAGGTAATTAGGAAATTAGCGGTGTCGACAATTTCCGGCTCACGAGCGGCATTTTCAATAATGGTGGTGCCTGTCGCCAGTGTTGCAGTGCTCATAATGGTTACCGTAGCGCCGACGCTGACTTTATCCATCACGATGTGCGCGCCTCGCAGACGGCCGTCCACAGACGCCTTTACGTAACCTTCTTCCAACTTAATAGTGGCGCCTAACTGTGCCAGACCGTTAATATGCAGATCCACCGGCCGCGCGCCAATGGCGCAGCCGCCAGGCAGAGAGACTTGCCCTTGGCCGAAACGTGCCACCAGAGGCCCCAGCGCCCAGATAGATGCGCGCATGGTCTTTACTAGTTCATAAGGTGCGCAATAAACATTAACGTCGCTGGCATCCACATATACAGACCCATTGCGTTCTACTCTAGCACCAAGCTGACTTAGCAATTGCATCGCGGTGTCGATATCTTTCAGTTTTGGGACATTTTGAATCTCAACCGGCTCTTCCGTCAGCAACGTAGCGAATAGAATCGGCAGCGCGGCATTTTTGGCTCCAGAAATAGCGATATCACCACTCAATCTGGTAGGACCATGGAGACGAAATTTATCCATTAAGACTACTCTCAATAATTTAACTGGAAAACGACGGCTTGAAACCAAGATCAATAGTTAAATCGACCTTGTGATCCCCGTTGCCACTCATCTGGGGTGTAGGCCTTAATCGATAAGGCATGAATGCGGTTATCAGAAATACATTTCATCAGCGGCGCATAAATCATCTGTTGTTTTTTCACTCGACTTATGCCAGCGAACTGTTCGCTGACCGCAATGATTTGGAAATGACTGCCAGTGCCACTTACGTATACTTCATCCAACGCTAGGGCGTTCATAAGCATTTTTTTAATTTCGTACGTTTCCATCATGTAAGGTATATTTATAGGTTGAAAATCAAACCTCTATCTTAGAGGAATCTATCGCGCACGGGAATAAGCAATTAAAGTTAATTGCCCTTCTTTAACATTGCTTCCAGCAGCGCCTCGCAGCGGATGTTAACTGTAACAAAAACGTTAAAATACCGTCGGAGAAAACACATCAAGTGCTGGAAGTGTACGCACAAGGCAAAATATCCCGAAGCTTATACAAAGCGATCAGGGTGCGCGTTTGGTCGGTGACACCAGTCAGGATCATCGAACCGCCCCGCTGGCGCTGATAATGATAAAAATGCAGCATCAGCGCTACGCCAGCGGAATCGATGTGCTGCAAATTGGACACCTCTAGAAACTGGACGCCATTAAGTAATTGCTCTCGTTGTCTCCACAGTGGCAGCAGAGTGTCGTAATCTAATTCACCCTGCAGAATCAAGGTCTTTTCTTCGGTCTGCCAACTCAACATTTCAGTCATTGTGCTGTTTAATCCAAGGTAAACGGGTATTGACTTGCAGTTGTCAGTTGTTGAGTCAACCCATCAATACCTTTGGTACGAAGCGTGGTGGCCCACTCATTTTGCTTAGTTGTGATCAAGCTGACCCCTTCGACGATCATATCATATGTCTGCCAGTTGCCAGAGATGCTGTTTTTACGCCACTGAAAGTCAAGGCGTATCGGCTGACGACCGCCCTGATCGATAAGTGTCACGCGAATAGAGACAATCGTAGTGTCGTTGTTAAGCGGTTTTTCCGGCTCGATTTGGTAGGCTTGGTTTGTGTACAGAGCCAGTGCCTGGCTGTAAGCCTGTTCTAAATAGTTCTGGAATGCTATAAAATAAGCATTACGTTGCGTCGGGGTAGCGTTATGGTAATAACGCCCCAGCACCAAAGCTCCGACGTACTTTACCTGTACATAAGGGAGCAACTCTTCACGCACGATAGTACGCAGGTGTTTAGAATTTTGATGGATTTTGCTTTGTTCATTTTTTAGACGTGTAAAAATATTACCTACTGCATCATTCATCAAATGATAAGGATTGGTCTGATCTGCAGCTTGTATCAACGGCGAAATAACCAGCAAAGCCACCATTAATAAATATTTAAGCATGCATGTCTCCTGTTAGAATGCACCATTGTAGCATAACGTATGGAAAAATGGCGCTAACAACAAGCGCATGCTACTATCTGTCTCCTCTATGAATTTAATGAAAAGTGGCGGCCATCGTAGATCTCATTGATTACGGATTACTATTTGCTGACGCTGTTATTATCTCTGTTGTTGATCTTATACAAGGACTGTCCAATCAGATCTTCCAGTACCATTGCTGATTTAGTGTCATGGATCACATCACCATCTTTCAGAATGGACGCACCCATGTCCAGATCTTCAAAACCGATATTCAGTGCTAGGTATTGTTCCCCCAGCAGCCCTGAGGTCTGGATCGCAAGTGAACTAGTATCTGGAATATGATCATAGGTCTGTTCAATGTCCATCGTGACTTTTGGTATGTAGGTTTGTGGATCGAGCGTGATATCCACTACCCGACCAATCACCACCCCACCAACTTTCACCGGAGAATACACTTTGAGTCCGCCGATATTATCGAAAGATGCACTGATGTGATAGGTGTCGACATGATTCACCAATCGGATATCCGCGACTTTTAGACAAAGAAACATAATAGCGCACAAGGCGATAACCATAAATGCACCGACCCAAATTTCATTTTTTTTGGTTTGCATCTACTTACTTCAGTTTCCGAACATTAATACCGCCAGTATAAAATCTAATCCCAACACTACCAAAGAGGAGTGAACCACTGTGCGAGTTGTCGCGCAGTTGATACCATCAGAGGTTGGGATCGTGTCGTAGCCATTAAACAACGCAATCCAAGTAATAGTGATAGCGAAAACCACGCTCTTGATTACACAGTTTACCAGATCTTCCCTCCAGTCTATGATGCCTGCCATTGCGGACCAAAAAGAGCCACTATCGATACCTTTCCATACTACTCCGACCACGGTGCCGCCCAAGATTCCCACCGAGACAAAAATCATCGTCAGAAGCGGCATACAGATGACGCCTGCCCAGAAGCGTGGCGCTACTACCCAACGTAACGGATCCACCGCCATCATTTCTAGGCTGGAGAGCTGTTCAGTAGCTTTCATCAAACCAATTTCAGCGGTCAGAGTTGAACCAGCCCGACCAGCGAACAGTAGTGCGGTTACGACTGGTCCCAGTTCACGTAGCAGTGACAAAGCCACTAGCATCCCAAGGCTGGACTCAGCACTGTAGGTGGTTAGAATTAGATACCCCTGCAACCCCAACACCATACCGATAAATAGGCCAGAGACCACGGTGATAACCAATGATAAAACGCCAATACTGTAAAATTGCTTGACTAACCGTGGCCATTGCCTGCGAAACATTTGCTTTCCAAGCAACACATGAAATAACATCTCACCGGCTCGGCTAAAACCGTGGCAAATTCTGATACCTCTTCGCCCAAAGGCCGCGATCGCTTCTAATACCATAACTAGTTAACTCCACAAATCAAATAGCTGGGTTTGATAATCGACGGAAGGATAGTTGAAGGGCACTGGCCCGTCGGCGACACCATCAAGAAATTGTCTTATTCGAGGATCCTGATTATCGTACAGGCTAGCAGGTGTGCCTTCCGCCACCATGTGCTGCTCGGCGATAATATAGGCATAATCGGCAATGCTCAGCACCTCCGGCACATCGTGGGACACGACGATGCAAGTCACATTTAGCGCATGATTCAGCTCATCAATAAGCTTGACCAGCACGCTCATAGTGATTGGGTCCTGGCCGACAAACGGTTCATCTAACATAATCAGTTTCGGATCCAGCGCGATAGTTCGCGCTAACGCGGCGCGGCGTGCCATGCCACCAGACAATTCGTCGGGCATGAGTAATGCCGCGCCGCGCAGGCCAACCAACTCGAGCTTCATTAGTACCGTGCTATGCAACAATGGCTCTGGCAAACAGGTATGGAGACGCAGCGGAAACGCGACATTTTCAAACACGGTACTATCGGTAAATAACGCGCTAGATTGAAACAGCATGCCGATTTTTTTACGCATCTCATAGAGACGCCAACGTGATAAGGTGGGAATATTATCTCCATCTACCCAGATTTCACCACTGTCCGGCGTCAATTGCCCACCGATGAGGCGTAACAGAGTCGTTTTACCAGTACCAGAGGGGCCCATAATCGCAGTGACTTTGCCGCGCATAAATTGCATGCTGATATTATCAAAAATAACACGATCACTATAACTAAAGCGTAATCCGCGAATTTCGACCAAGTTGTCACTTTGATTCATAGTTTTCTGCCTTTTCTACACTCATGATTTGATGATAGTAAAACAACCTGACTAATTCGTAGAACTTTTCTTGACTGGATTCATCTATCGCCTTATTACTTTAATCGTTATATTTCACTTTTATGATTGGCACCATTTTTTTTGTTTATTATCCGACTTTGTTGCCATCGCAATCCTGTTTGGCAGTATGAACTGCTATTTCTGATAACGGTGCATTTGCTTACTTATTATATCACCTTCTGACTCTTGTCGCACACATGCAACAATACATGGCTGATGCTGGAGTTTATTATTACGTTTGTTTCGACGCAAATAGTGATAAAACAATGCCGTCGTCCTAGCGCGTATTTTGGCTTAAGTAATTTAATAGTCAGCTCTCAGGCTGAGAGTACTTGTTATTAAGGCGCTCAAAGACAAAAATGTGCTGCCTTGGGCAATGTTATTGGTTCCAAATATCCCCAATAGTATTATTGGGCTAGATGACTCATACTGCTCTTTTCGACCTTTCAACCCGAGAGCGTTTTCCGATGATTATTAGACTGTGCTTGGCGGCGGGTATGATATTCATTGTCTTATGCCAGCGACACCGGATAAGTCCCCTATCAAGGAACATTTCCAATATGTAGTTTCATCATATATCTTAGCAGTGTTGCTGATTTAGTTTCATACCTAGAGAACTACCAAAATAAGTTTTATGTCGCATAATACACTACCGCAGGATTTTGATTTTATCACCTCAGGTAAACAAGTTCTCGCCATTGAGCGAGAAGGTCTAGCGCAACTGGATCAATATATCAATGATGACTTTCGCCGCGCCTGCGAAGTGCTATTCTATTGCACCGGAAAAGTGGTGGTGATGGGCATGGGCAAATCCGGCCATATCGGTCGCAAAGTAGCTGCCACTTTTGCTAGTACTGGCACACCGGCGTTTTTCATTCATCCTGGCGAAGCTAGTCATGGAGATTTGGGCATGATATCGCCGCATGATATCGTTATCGCACTGTCCAACTCCGGTGAATCCCATGAAATCTTAGCGCTGATCCCAGCGATTAAACGCCTGCACATCCCTTTTATCTGTTTGACCGGCAAGCCAAATAGCACCATGGGTAAATCAGCGGACATCCATCTCTGCGTTCATGTATTGGAAGAGGCTTGTCCGCTGGGTCTAGCACCTACCGCAAGCACCACCGCCACGCTGGTGATGGGTGATGCGTTGGCAGTAGCGCTGCTGCGGGCAAGAGGGTTTACCGCCAAAGATTTTGCCCTTTCCCACCCTGGAGGCGTATTAGGACGCAAACTGCTGCTGCGAGTCAGTGATATTATGCACAGCGGCGACGAAATTCCCTTGACTACTCGCACAGCCTCACTACGCGAGGCTTTGGTGGAGATTACCCGTAAGAATTTAGGCATGACGGTGATTTGTGGTCCAGATAGAATCATTGACGGTATTTTCACCGATGGCGATCTGCGTCGAGTGTTTGATATGGGAATCGATCTTAACCGGGCTCGCATCTCCAATGTCATGACCCCTGGCGGCGTGCGTGTTGAGCCAGACGCGCTGGCGGTGGAAGCACTTAATCTGATGCAATCGCACAATATCACCTCACTTCTAGTGGCACAGGGCAACCGGTTGCTAGGTGTAGTGCACATGCATGATATGCTACGTGCCAGTGTAATATAATGAGGCATAACATCTACAAACCTCCTGTCTAGATAGCTATATACCAGGATGCCAGACATTGCTGCCTGCAGGCACACACTCACTGCATTTGTGATATGGGTTGAGTGTCATGTACAACAATGCACATCGGCTACGTTCTTCGTAGATGCTTGTATCAGTCATCGAGGCTCCATATTACCAATCAACATTCTAAGTATTACACGTTTTTATCAATGCTCATTGGATAAGACTTTGGCCTTTAGAGGGCTTGTTGAGTAAACTGATATTGACGGTGTGGAACAGGTCACCTACATATCAACAACTTGATCGATGCTCCAGAAGGTGGCAATTACGGCCCAGAGCCGATTACATTACTCGCATCATCACTGATAGTCGCTGTGCTAGAGGATGCCAAATGGTAGTTAGTATATATGAGTAAGACGTCGAGTTGGATAACGGTAACGGTGCTGTTGGGGTTGTTAGTATTAGTACTTATCGGCTGGAGTCTGGTGGATACTAATAATACGCCAGTTCAGTCTCTGGTAAACATTGGCGAACCCACTTATCAGAGCGAATGCACCACTACCGTAGTTCATAACGCAGCGGGTTGGGTTAATTATAAATTTGTAGCCAATCACGTGGACCACTTTGCTGAAGATCAGATCACCTGGTTCACGCTGCCAGTGATCACCATGTTCGATAGGAACAAAGTGCCAACCTGGATGATCAGGACTGATCAGGCTAAGCTGACCCAAAACAAGATACTGTACTTATATGGCCAAGTTCAGGTGGATAGCCTGACCGATGCTTCGAAGATTAAATGCATAACAACAGATAACGCGGTGGTTAATCTGGTTACACAAGATGTCTTCTCAGATGACGAAGTAACCTTATATGGCTCTGGCTTTAACTCCAGCGGTATGAAGATGCGAGGTAATCTGTGCAATAAAACCGCTGAGTTGATTGAAAAGGTTAAAACCTCTTATGAAATCCAGAATTTACAATATACACCTGAGTATACTACTGTCCTGCGGCTTAATACTGTGGAACACACAAACATTGGCGATGACCAGCGATAACCAGCAGCCTATCCATGTTGATTCTACACAGCAGGTGGTAAATATGACCACCAATACCGTAACCTTTACAGGGGATGTAGTGGTAAAGCACGGTTCTATCAATATCCGTGCAGATAAAGTAGTTATCACCCGTCCTGATGGCAAAAACGGCCACGAAGTGGTGGAAGGCTACGGCAATCCGGTCACCTTCTATCAGCTTCAGGACGACGGCAAATCAGTGCGAGGTCATTCTCTAAAAGTGCGCTACGAAATCGTCAATAACCGAGTGATTCTGACTGGTGATTCCTATTTGGAAAAGTTAGATAGTAACGTGAAAAGCGATCGTATTATCTATCTGCTGCAACAGCAACAGATGGAGGCATTTAGCGATACGAATAAACAGGTCACTACCGTGTTGGGGCCAGCGCAGTTACAAAGTAAGCGCGACTCCGAAGCGCTGACGAAAAAACCGGTCAGTAGATATTTTGAGTAAGAAATTCATGGCTACATTAATCGCAAGAAATTTGGCTAAAGTCTACAAAGGGCATCGTGTAGTAGAAGACGTTAGCCTTAAGGTAAGCTCTGGCGAGATTGTTGGATTACTGGGGCCTAATGGTGCGGGTAAAACCACCACGTTTTATATGGTAGTGGGCATTATTGCTCGTGACGCCGGCTGCATTATGATTGATAATGACGATATCAGTACTCTGCCTCTGCACATCCGTGCACGCCGTGGTATCGGTTATCTTCCTCAGGAAGCCTCGATTTTTCGTCGCCTGAGCGTGTTTGACAATTTGATGGCGGTGCTGCAAATCCATCAGGATCTCACTAACGAACAGTGTAACGACCGCGTGATAGAGTTGATGGAGGAATTCCATATCAGCCACCTGCGTGACAATCTCGGTCAGTCTTTGTCCGGTGGTGAACGGCGCAGGGTGGAAATCGCGCGCGCGCTAGCTGCTAACCCCAAATTCATCTTGCTTGATGAACCTTTTGCCGGTGTGGACCCTATTTCTGTCGTCGATATTAAGAATATTATTGAGCATTTACGTGATAGTGGCCTGGGAGTACTTATTACCGATCATAACGTACGTGAGACACTCGACGTGTGTGAGTGGGCCTATATTGTCAACCAGGGTAAGCTTATCGCCCATGACTCTCCAGCTAATATTCTTCTGGACGAGCAGGTCAAACGGGTTTATCTGGGCGAAAAATTCCACCTATGATAAAATATGATACAAGGTGTGGCATTAGTGCTCTAGTTAATAAGAATACAAATTACATTATTTATGCAGTGAGGTTCGGTAGTATAAGCTATGACTCACAGCTGCAATAGGCTATCCAACTGTTGCAGTTGTCCACACTTGAATTTCAGCTGAAAAATTCAGAAGAAATCTTTTGCTTGATCAAGCTTATCTGCATGACGAAGTTGACGCGTACGATGCATCTGACAGAGTGTCTCTGGAGACCAGCTGGAAGAAATCTACTTCTCTGGTACATCTCGTTGAACGTCGTCACAGACTATACGCTTAAGAAGTTCATCATCTGGGAGAAACCACCTAAACTCTACAGGAGACTATCTCATATGGCAGGAACTAATACTTTTCCCTAACACCGATAAAGCTACCACCACTTTGGTTATGGATGCCGTAGACGATACCGATTATCTGATAATCCTGTTGAACGAGGAGGTAGTACTTAAACTCATCCAGTGGTTTCGTCCAGTCTAGGTGGTAGCAAAGGGTTTGTGCGACTATTTTCTGAATCCCATTTCCTCCTTCCTGCCAATTTTTTAATCTCAACGAGACACAGTTTATTGTCTGCCATCTCGATCTGTTGATAGTCAAAATTTCCGTACTCTGGTTCGATTACAATAAAATATGTTATTCCTGATATGTTAGTACGTAAAAGTGCAGAACTGCTGGGTGTAGTGGAGCGTAACTGACAGCCATCCTTGGCTTGCGTATTGTATGCAGTCTTGAAAACCAAGCACATGTCATGACTCAGATGGCCAGCTCATCTGCAGGGGGCACGCTGGCTCATTAAAAATATGAAAAGCCGTAATGAAACGTTGTTAAAATTGACATACTTGTATTATCGATCAACAACTGGTGTTCTTTGGAGCAAGGAGAGAGTTAAGTCCACACTGTCACGTGTCACTATCAAAAAATACCTGAATAGCTCTCACAGCACTTTTGAATTGAAATATTTTTCTCCAATCATGTTGTAACCGAGAACGAGAAGAGAGAGGAGAAGTATCCTCCACAATATCTCGTTGGTAAAAATATCATTTCGGAAACCTAGCTCAGCCATCGAGACAGCAAACTCACCAATCTGCTTTCCGATCAAGAGCATTATCATGGTAGTGCAGCGCACCGTTGCTGAGTATTGAGGTATTGAGAGTCTTTTCATTTTATCGTCAACTCAATAAAAATAACTGGAAAGAAGACAGACAATTGCGGCTGAATAATTACCGGATGATATGTTGATATCATCGACTATGTACGGGAAGGGATAGGAAGTTCAAAGGATTACCGAGGCGATAGTGCTACTCAACCTCACATCAGCTCGTTATCTCTCCAGTGCAGGGCAATCCTCTTAAAGGTTAACCAGCCGTCTAGTTTAGCGCATGAGCAGTGTTGGTATTGGCAATGTCGCTACCTCTCATGGTAAGCTGAAAGATAGTTGCGTGGCTGAGGTATTTTATCCATTACACACGCTACCGATTAGTAGCTAGCAGATAAGATCATCCTGTGCATCGCGCAGAGAGATGAGGAGCTATATCAAAGCATAATCCCCGCGAGACAGAACGGAGATTAACGCTGCTGTGCCGTCTCGATAAACTGGATGCACGCGAAAAGCATCACTTCCAGGAGATTAATTTAAGAAGCAATCCAGAGGAGTGTATCGTCATGGTGTTGGTGATTGTCAGCGGTCGATCCGGTTCAGGTAAATCTGTCGCGATGCGTGCGCTGGAAGATATGGGCTTTTATTGCGTTAATAATCTGCCGTTGGTGCTACTGCCACAGCTGGCCAACATGTTAGCGGATCGAAATATCTCCGCCGCGGTAGGTATCGATGTTCGTAATATGCCCGAGTCTCCGGAAGTTTTCGAACAAGCCATGGATAATCTGACGCAGCAAACCTTTGCCCTGCAGCTGATGTTTCTAGATGCCGATCGCAACACCATAATTCGCCGCTATAGCGACACTCGCCGGCTGCATCCGCTTTCTACCCGTAATTTATCTCTGGAAAATGCGATCGATGAGGAGAATACGCTACTTGAGCCACTGCGTTCACGTGCCGATTTAGTAATCGACACTTCAGAGCTATCTGTACATGAGCTATCTGAAATACTACGTATCCGCCTGATGGGCAAGCGCGAGAGAGAACTGACCATAGTGTTTGAATCATTTGGCTATAAATATGGCATTCCCATAAATGCTGACTATGTTTTCGACGTACGTTTTCTACCCAATCCGTACTGGGATCTTCATTTTAGACAAATGACTGGCCTAGATCGGCCGGTGGCGGCGTTTTTGGGTCACTGTACTGAAGTCTACAACTTCATCTATCAGACTCGCAGCTACCTAGAGCTGTGGCTGCCAATGATCGAGACCAGTAACCGCAGTTACCTCACGGTGGCAATAGGTTGCACCGGAGGTAAACATCGCTCAGTCTATGTCGCCGAACAGCTAGCAGATTATTTTCGTTCTCGCGGTAAGAACATTCAGTCTTGCCATCTAGCCCTGGAAAAACGCAAATTATGACAGCCTAACAAATGGTGGAAATTAAAAACAGTTTGGGTAGTGTAACATGTCTAGACGGCAATTAAACTATTTGAACTAGTGCAGAGTTTTGATGCTGAGTTCCAAACCGTAATGATAGTGGTACTAAAACGGAGGTGATGTAGAATGCAGCATAATTAGAGATTTGTTGATGCGAAATTCCGTCAAGGAGCAGATAAAATTACAACCGAAGTTATCTAATTTAATCAAGTGTAAATGTTGGTGGTTAGAGTTTTTGACCTTTGTTTCTACAGGAATTTACTCGGCGACAGCGTTTCAGGAGCCTGCAGACGAGCTTGAGTTCTTCACATAAGATTAGGATAGGCTTCTGATTTGACTGTCGTTGTCGTGTTTTGATGAACGATACGTTTAAAAAATAACGTCAGGCTGAGTTCATAATACCTATGCTTTTATAAAAATTCACAAAATGAAGTATTACCATCACTCGAAGTCAAGTACACTGGCATTAAAAAAGAATTATTAATCAAGAATTATGAAAACTTATATTTTCTTATCGTCCTTTGAAAAGTTATATTCAGCATATTAATGATAATTTTTAAGATAAAACAGCCTGTAAACCTTCTATAGCAGCGTCGTTTACTATTGAATTTGTAAGGACACAACATGCAAAGTAACAACAGGATGACACGTTGGCTGGTGATTGTGTTTTGTTTGAAGTTTTTATTGGGTTGTACACACAAATGTAATCAGGTACCGTTTCTTCCTACACCGCCAAAAAGTAAGTCCCAAGCACCTAACATGCGCGGTGTCTGGATGGCCACCATTGATGGATTGGACTGGCCTGCATCTTACACCTTGAGTGCGCGAACTGATACACTTCGGATCCAACAGCAAAAAAAAGCATTGACCGATAAGTTAGACAATTTAGTAACAATAGGTATCAATACGGTTTTTTTTCAAGTGAAACCTGACGGAACAGCGCTTTATCACTCAGACTTGCTGCCTTGGTCGGAAGTGCTGACAGGGATGATCAGTCAATATCCGGGTTATGATCCCCTGGTGTTTATACTCGAAGAAGCACACAAGCGGGGTCTAAAAGTGCACGCCTGGCTCAATCCATATCGAGTTGCTACGAACACCAGGCCAGAAACCATCGCGGCATTAAAAGCTACGCTCCATTCATCGCCAGCCAGCGTTTATGCACTGCATCCTGATTGGATTCGGATCGCCAGTGGCCATTTTGTGCTCGATCCTGGTTTGCCAGAAGTGCGTAATTGGATAGTTAGCGTGGTAATTGAGATCGTCAGAAAATATCCCATCGACGGCATTCAATTTGATGATTATTTTTATTATGAAACTCCCGATTCACAGCTTGACGATGATGCTTCATATCGGCTATATGGGCATGGCTTTTCAGAGAAATCTAATTGGCGACGCAATAACACTTTGCTGTTAATACAGCAAGTATCGCAGACAATCAAGTTTTTCAAACCGAAAGTTGTGTTCGGTGTTAGTCCTGCTGGTATCTGGCGCAATGTGGCTGATGATCCACGCGGCTCTGCGACTCAAGGCGGTAGGCCGGAGTATGATACCGCTTACGCGGATACCCGACTATGGGTAATTCAGGGATTACTGGATTACATTGCCCCTCAATTGTATTGGCCATTTGGACATCATATCGCTAGGTATGATGTACTAGTAAAATGGTGGTCTGATGTAGTACGTTACAGTCATACTCAGTTGTATATTGGTGTAGCGTTATACAAAGTTGGCTATCCATCGCAAGCCGAGCCAAATTGGTCAATAAAGAATGGGGTCCCAGAATTGAAAAGGCAGCTAGATCTCAATGACGCGTTACCGGGCGTCAGTGGAGTTATTCTTTTCAGGGAGGCCTATCTTAGTCAATCGCAGACTGCCGCTGTGGTGAACTATCTAACTCACCGGTGGAGGGGCATTGATAAATATCGGCTAATAAAACACGTTAGAAATAACCCATCAAGTGTCACTACTCTTCCTGGAAGATTGATAAAATATTTAGTATAGCGACGGAAAAATAATAAAAGTAATTAAAATTACTAATTTTATATTGTATAGAAAAATTCTTTATTACAGTACTTACTTAAGTAAGTATTCAAATTTTGGTGACCCCTGCTGGACTTGAACCAGCGACCAAGCGATTATGAGTCGCCTGCTCTAACCATTGAGCTAAGGGGCCAGGTGGAAGTAGATTATAAATAATGTTACCAACCAAATGTACAGTCTCTATATAGGTAAATGATTTATCGATATTTTGAGATAAAATCAGTAAATACCAGCACCGAGGTCCTCAGTTTAAGATAAAGCTGACTTCAAGAAGGCACCTGTGACTCAAAAAAAATAACTCCGATGGTCTGTAGGCATATGCTTGCACCGTAGTCAACAAAAGTACCCGCGGTTTGTCTCGGAGTTAACGATACAGAACTTGAATACTCAATCATAATAAATTTAATTGTCTAGGAAGCTGCGCAGTACTTCAGACCGACTTGGATGACGCAGTTTACGCAATGCTTTTGCTTCTATTTGACGGATACGCTCACGGGTAACGTCGAACTGCTTACCCACCTCTTCTAGGGTATGGTCGGTATTCATATCAATACCGAACCGCATCCGAAGAACTTTTGCTTCGCGCGCAGTGAGCCCAGCCAGTACATTGTGGGTGGAGGAACGTAGACTTTCTGATGTAGCTGAGTCCAGTGGCAGTTCGAGAGTGGTATCCTCAATAAAATCTCCCAGATGAGAATCTTCATCGTCACCGATAGGCGTTTCCATAGAGATAGGCTCTTTGGCGATTTTTAGTACCTTACGGATCTTATCTTCCGGCATCAGCATGCGTTCAGCCAATTCTTCCGGGGTTGGTTCGCGCCCTATCTCCTGTAACATCTGTCGGGAAATGCGATTGAGTTTGTTAATCGTCTCAATCATATGCACCGGAATACGAATAGTGCGTGCCTGATCAGCAATAGAGCGGGTGATGGCCTGCCGGATCCACCAGGTAGCATAAGTAGAAAATTTATAGCCACGGCGGTATTCAAACTTGTCTACCGCCTTCATCAAACCAATGTTGCCTTCTTGGATCAGATCTAGAAACTGTAAGCCACGGTTGGTGTATTTTTTAGCGATCGAGATCACCAGACGTAAATTGGCTTCAACCATCTCTTTCTTGGCACGCCGTGCCTTAGCTTCGCCAATCGACATGCGGCGGTTGATGTCCTTTATCTGCTCAATGGTCAGACCTGTTTCTTCTTCAATCTGACGTAGTTTTTGAAGACTACGGTGCACATCTTCATCCACCTCGTGCAGTTTGTTCAACCATGACTTATTCATCGCCAGCGCGGTTTTGAACCAGGTTTTGCTGGTTGCGTTACCAGAGAACAGTGTGACGAAGTGTTTCTTTGGCATTTTGATTATTTCGATGCATAGCTTCATAATCAAGCGTTCTTGGGTCCGTACGCGATCCATCATAACGCGCATATTGTTGACCAGATAGTCAAATTGTTTCGGCACTAGGCGGAACTGTTTGAACACATCGGAGAGATTGCTGATTTCTTCGGCTGATTTGATATGACTACGGCCATTGATTTTAATGACGTTTCGAGTGATTTCATACTGTTTTTTCAACTCCATAAACTTCTGGTGCGCCAGTTCTGGGTCAATGCTATTATCATCATCTGAGCTGTCGTCATTACTGTCCTCTTCGTCGTCGTCATTGGCGATTTCTTCGGCGGAAAGCTCGGAGCCTACATGAGTCGCAGTAGGCGCCATGTCTTCTTCTACGTTAGGATCGACGAAGCCGGTAATAAGGTCAGATAGACGAGCTCCGCCGGCCTTAACTCGGTCATACTGTTCCAGTAAATAAGTGATAGCTTCAGGATACTCAGCAACCGAACATTGCACCTGGTTGATGCCATCTTCGATACGTTTGGCGATATCGATCTCGCCTTCACGAGTTAGTAGTTCCACAGTGCCCATTTCACGCATGTACATGCGCACCGGATCAGTGGTGCGTCCAATTTCGGACTCGACACTGGATAGGACTTGTGCTACAGCTTCCGCCGCATCTTCGTCAGTATCAGAGGTAGTTTCGGCCAACAGGAGATCATCAGCGTCTGGCGCTTCTTCCATCACTTGGATGCCCATATCATTTATTGTCTGAATGATATCTTCGATCTGATCGGAGTCAACGATATCCTCCGGCAGATGATCATTAACTTCGGCAAAGGTCAAATAGCCTTGCTCCTTACCACGTGTGACAAGTAGCTTAAGCTGTGACTGTGGGTTTTGCTCCATAAGACGGTATCCACACTTCAAAATGTTCAGTGTTAGTTAAGGTAGTTAATAAAATATCACATTAATAACTTCGAGACGCTGTCTAATACGCGGCATCTTACAGGCTTTTGTCTCAGTAATAGACAATTAAACTCAGTTATTCAGATTTTTGCCAGCGCCTGATTCAGGGACCACAGTTCTTGACGTTCTTCAGCTGTCAGGCCATGAGTCCGTTCACGAGCGATAAGGGCCTCTTGGCGGTGTTCAAGTATGGAGTCGTAAAGACTCGCCAGGGTATCGGAAAATGTCGCTTCTAGCATCTCATCAATGATCATATGGCTCCAGGTCGCAAGGATTTCAAGCTGGGGATAGTATTTGTTCTCCCGATAATATTCCAACAATTGGCCAGTAGTTAATCCCGGCTGTGCCTCACAGACCTGCACTAACTCAATAAACAGTGGCACACCCGGCAGGTTTGCCTGTTTTAACCCTTGCACCATTGGTACTAGAGCAGAGAGCCATGGATTCTGTACCAGCAATCCTATCAGTGTACGCATGGTTGTACATTTTATTCGTTGCTGCGGTGGAATATTTGCCTTTACCATTGCCGCCTTTGATAACAGCTTTTCTAACTGACTGTCGTCAAAAATCCCGAGTTTATTGCCTAGTTGCTGGCGCAGATATAAGCACAATGTTTCTCCTGGTACTTGGCTTATCAAAGGTAGCGCCAGAGTGCTCAATTTGGCGCGGCTATCAGGGCTACTTAAATCAACCTGTGATAATAGTGTTTCAAATAGAAACGTTGACAGCGGCCGCGCCTGATCAATGAGCTGTTCAAACGCCTCTTTACCAATTTTGCGCACTAAAGTGTCAGGGTCTTCACCTTCTGGTAGACACATAAAGCGCAGCTGGCGACCATCAGTTAGGTAAGGCATAGCACTTTCCAACGTCCGCCAGGCCGCGTCTCGTCCAGACAGATCACCATCATAGCAACAAATCACCTGATCGGTAGCTCGATATAACAGCTGGATATGGTCGACGCTGGTTGAGGTGCCCAGAGAGGCCACCGCATAGTCGATGCCGAACTGTGTTAGAGCCACAACGTCCATATATCCTTCGACCACGAGCAATCGGGACAATTCTGAGTGCTGTCTCTGGGCTTCATACAGGCCGTAAAGCTGTCTATGTTTATGAAAAATCTCAGTTTCTGGTGAGTTCAGATATTTTGGCTGACCCTCACCCAATATTCGCCCTCCAAAGGCGATAACTCGGCCTCGTCTGTCGCGGATAGGAAACATAATACGTTCACGAAATCGGTCATAAGACCGGCCATCATCATTAACCACCAACATACCAGCCTCGTTGAGTGAAGTGTAATCTTCCGCCAAACGGCCAAAATATTTAATGACGTTATCCCAGCCCGGTGAAGCGAATCCGATGGAAAAATGCGCAATAACTTCCTCACTCAACCCGCGCTGTTGTAGATAATGGCGAGCAGGCGTTGCTGTCTGTTCCTTTAGCGTCTGTTGATAGAAGCCGCTGAGTCTATTCATTAGTTGATACAGACTTTGGCGCTGATGGCGCTTCTGCTGATTTGGGCTTAAACCAGTTTCGTAGGGTACTTCCAGACTGTGCAGGATGGCAAGCTCTTCTATAGACTCGACAAATAATAACCGATCAAAATTCATTAGGAAATCTATAGCGTTACCATGGGCGCCACAGCCAAAACAATGATAGAATTGCCTTTCTCTGTTGACGGTAAATGACGGAGTTTTTTCATTATGGAATGGACAGCAGGCACAAAAATTTTTGCCCTGCTTCTTGAGTTTTACCCGCGCATCAATCAGATCAACAATGTCGGTACGCGCTAATAAATCATTGATAAAAACACGTGGGATTCGTCCAGCCATAAGTCCTGTCAGAATTACTTAAACGACAACAATAAGACAATAAACCAAGTGAGTTTTATCCAGAAAATTAATATAGTCTAATGTGCCGTGCATTTTCGCGAGCTAATTTTTTTGCATGGCGCTTAACGGCAGACGCTTTAGCTCGCTTACGTTCGGTTGTTGGTTTTTCATAGAACTCGCGACGACGAACTTCGGCCAGAATACCCGCTTTTTCGCAGGAACGCTTGAATCGACGAAGTGCTACATCAAACGGCTCGTTTTCACGTACTTTAATTACCGGCATTTACCTCTAAATCCTCATTAATAGAGTACGACTTTGTCACTAACCTGAACCAGTCTTTAATGGGAGCATAGGATTCTACTTTAAGCATACCTGCTTTGTAAAGAGCTGTGCTGCATTCGTCCCGGCGTCTGGCGCAGGTAGCTAATGTCCAAAGTAATTACAATGAAAAATCACGTACACCATAAGAGGACAATTAATGATGAAAGATCATAAATTGTTTGTCTAAATTTTTTGATATAGAATACATGCCTAACAATTCAAAAGGTTTTTGATCCAAAAGGATCACTTTTGGTACGGAGAAATGGAAATTTTTACTGAAGCTGTCTTAGCGCATAATTTATGATAAATTAAGCATCAAAACTAAGGTGGTAACAATTATGCGCGTACTGGGTATTGAGACGTCATGCGATGAAACTGGTGTGGCTGTTTACGATGAACAGCATGGGTTGCTAGCAAATCAGCTGTATAGTCAGGTGAAACTGCACGCTGATTATGGTGGAGTAGTGCCCGAACTGGCCTCTCGTGATCATATTCGGAAAACCGTGCCGTTAATTCAAGCGGCCCTGGCACAGGCTGAGTTGCCGACATCGTCTATCCACGGCGTGGCCTATACCGCCGGACCTGGACTGGCAGGCGCCCTCATGGTGGGAGCGACCGTTGGCCGGGCGCTTGCATATGCCTGGCGGGTGCCAGCTATTGCTGTCCATCATATGGAAGGGCATCTGCTGACGCCGATGCTGGAAGCTAACCCTCCAGCGTTTCCGTTCGTGGCGTTACTGGTTTCTGGTGGCCATACCCAGCTTATCGCAGTGACTGGTATCGGAAAATACCGACTGCTAGGCGAATCCATCGATGATGCGGTCGGTGAGGTATTCGATAAAATCGCCAAGCTACTAGGGTTAGACTATCCAGGTGGGCCGATGCTGTCACGCTTAGCTCAGCAAGGCGTACCAGGGCGTTATACCTTTCCGCGTCCCATGATCGGTCGGCCAGGGCTAGCATTTAGCTTCTCTGGACTGAAAACGTTTGCCGCCAATATAATTCTTACTGGCGCTGACGACGATCAGAAGCGCGCCGATGTAGCTCGAGCGTTTGAAGACGCGGTGGTAGAGACGCTAATGATCAAATGCCAACGGGCGTTGGATCTCACCGGTTTTCAACGGCTGGTGATTGCCGGAGGCGTCAGCGCCAATCAGACGTTGCGCACCATATTGGCTGGGATGATGCGTCAGCGCAGAGGCGAGATATTTTATGCCCGTCCGGAGTTTTGTACAGATAATGGCGCGATGATCGCCTATACTGGCATGGCGCGGCTGCGGTGTAGTACGCAAACCGGTTTGGCGGTGTCAGTATGGCCGAGATGGTTACTGGAAGAACTGCCAACACTAGAGATCTGAACCAGTTTTACTTTGCTTCCACCTTGAGGCTTTGAGGTACCAAACAAAAAAGTAGAACAAAGCAACTTAAAACACAAGAAATTCTCTCTAGTTTCTTCAGAAAAGAAAACTATCCGGAAAGGCAGCATCGTCAACAATCAGATGACCCAGTCGTCAATCCAAAATAAATTACCGACTAGAGGCAATCGCCCATCAAGCTCGGCCGGAACGATAGCATGCTAAGACCATAACTGAGCCACACTGATATTATCTCTGATAGCGCTTCAGAATATCGAATACCATCACGTATGCTGCTGTACGTTTTCGAGCCACAGCAGTTTTGTGTTGCCAAGATTGCCGGGGCACTAGTCTGTGCATCCGGCAGGCAAACGAGCTTATAAATTCAGAATTGCTCTGGATATTGAGCAGTACAGATAGGTGAAGATTATCACGTCAATCGCGATAGCATTCATATAACTATAAACTATATTTTATCCATCAGTATTCGTTTTATTTTCTGTCTGATGAAGTGTGTCCGACAGCCACAAGACTAAGTGTAGCATATGGATATTGTATTTATTGAACAGTTAACGGTAATGGCGGTGATTGGTGTCTACGACTGGGAACAGCAACGTTTACAGAAACTAGTGTTAGATCTGGAAATGGGCTGGGACAATCGATCTGCGGCCATCAGCGATAACATCACGGATTGCCTGAATTATGAAAACGTCAGCGAAGCTGTTTTGTCATGGATTAGCGGTCAGCGTTTCGCGCTGTTAGAGCGGGTTGCCGAAGTGGTGGCGGAACGGCTGATGATGCAATTTCAGTTGCCGTGGGTACGTATTAAGGTCTGCAAGCCAGGTGCAGTTCCGCAGGCGGCTAATGTCGGCTTGATTATCGAGCGTAAGCGTCGAAAAATCTAAAAATATAATGGTATGCTCGAAGTGGTAGCGGGATTAACGGAATTTCTATCAGCCATCCTAGATGGCATTTTGATCCCGGTTGATTTAGTCTGGCTTGGATCAGACCCACTTCGGTTAGGTGTTTAGCATGAGGGTTTTAGAAAATCGGTGTTTAGTCCAAATGGTTCCCGGTATCACTGGTCTTCTTGATGCTGTTTCCAGCTATCCAGTGCGTGCTGACGACGCTGAGTGAGTTCCTCACTGATTTGTACTCCACTGAAACCATCTGCCATCACATCGCACGCGGTGACTGAACTGACTACTCGATAAGCTGTACGCAGAAAGTCTCCTTGCAGATACGGATGGCTTTCAAAACCTGTGCGTCCGCGGGCGTCAGCTTCGCTGATAAGGATCATCTGCTCCAAGCGTTCCGGCCGTCGCCAGACGTCAATGGCGCTGAAAAGTTTCATCAGTGCTTTTGATGTCAATTTTTTCGCGTTGTGTAGCATATCATGATATTCGGCGACGACTTTCGCTAAATCGCGCAGTGGGTTAGGCACTTTCAAGCGCTGGCACAAAACTTCCACCGCCTTTACGCCCTTTGGGCCGTGACTATGATGGCTGGGGCATAACTCATGCGGGGTTAGAGCTTTACCTAAATCATGGCAAAGAGTGGCGAAGCGCACCGCGATATCGTCCGATAACACGGCTGCCATCGATACCGTCATTAAGGTATGAATACCAGTGTCAATTTCTGGATGCCATTTCATCGGTGCTGGGACGCCGAACAGCGCATCCACCTCCGGGAATAACACCTTCAGAGCACCACAGTCGCGCAGCACTTGGAAATAGACTTGCGGGTTTCTGGTCGCCAGAGCCCGCTCCGTTTCTTTCCATCCTCGCTCAGGGGCTAGAAGCGATAGCTCATTAGTCATCTGCTGCATCAGTGTCAGGGTTTCTGGCGCGATGGTGAAATTGAGATGAGCAAAACGCGCTGCGAAACGAGCCACCCGCAGTACTCGCAAAGGATCTTCTCCAAAGGCGTCAGAAACGTGGAGTAACCGACGCAGACGGATATCTTTCTGACCCTGATAGGGATCAATCAGATTGCCTGCTTCGTCGCAGGCAATAGCATTAATAGTGAGATCACGGCGGCGCAAATCTTCTTCCAGTGTCACTTCCGGCGAAGTATAACAAGTAAATCCGGTATATCCCTGACCAGATTTACGTTCCGTGCGGGCCAACGCATACTCTTCACGGCTCTCAGGATGTAGAAAAACTGGAAAATCTTTGCCAACCTGTTGATAACCCTGAGACAACATCTCTTGTGGTGTTACACCGACTACGACCCAATCCCGTTCTATTACAGGCAGCTGTAATAAACCATCACGAACGGCTCCGCCGACTAGATATTTCTTCATACTTGCCTCCTAGTAAAGCCGGTGTTATTTTAATTTTAGTATAATATATGAAGTGTATCTGTATCTCTAATCTTAATGACAGGCTACAGTATTAAGTGTAGTTCAATTGATCTAGTGATCTTTAAGATCCTGATTCTGTCTCTCTAATTAAGCAAATGAGGCACGATAGCATCAGCTGCACTTTTATAACTCATGATTCAAGATGGGAATGCTATAGATATAGAGTATTATGATGTTGTTCCTTCAGTCAACAAGTGTGGTGCATTCTCAATATCATTAATGTTAACACTTGTCATTCCAATCCTAAATACCGTGACATGACTTACGTTATAAATACTACACAAAAGATCAATGAGACGCCGCTCTCTCCGGAGACGACTATCGGCTCTAACTGTGATCGTCAGCAAGCGATGGTGTGCAGGCGTCTGGTTCTCACGGACTAGACAAAGAAAATAGCGAACACCTTCCACCACTTGGGTATTTGGTTATGCGAGATTTCATCAGCAACATGCTGAGAACTGTCTCTGTAACTGGTTTCAGGACCTGGCTATGACAGGTCTGTGGTCGCAAACAGGTGACAAATAGCGGCACTGGCGGTACATATCATAGATATAGCCTGGAGATGAGTAACTTACATTACTCTTTAGGTATCGATCTCTAATTTTTCTATCGATAGCCGCGATCTGGATAACACCATTTTTCAATACCTGTTAATAACTTTTATCTACCAGGTGAATATGTAGCTGTGGGGCCATTTGGCAACAACGGATCGCTCGTGTTGAGTTTTGCCGTGTTGGAAGGTTATTATCAGCAAGAGTAGGATAATACGAGCTGGGTCGACTACTGTGCTGTGGTAGAATCTGAGCTTGATCTTAACTAGCAGACAACCCGTGCTGTGGGGATGAATCTTCTTCAGTATAATATTATCCTGTCTACTTAAAATGGATCCTTTTGGTTAGAAAAAGTTGATGAAAGTTACTTTGCCTGATTTTCGCCGGGCGGGCGTGCTAGTTGTAGGTGATATCATATTAGATAGGTACTGGTATGGTCCCGCCAGTCGGATCTCACCGGAAGCGCCAGTTCCTATTGTAAAAGTAGAAGCCATAGAGGAGCGCCCAGGCGGGGCCGCCAATGTCGCGATGAATATCGCAACGTTGGGCGCCAACTCTTATTTGGTCGGCTTGACAGGGATTGACGATGCTGCCCGCGTCCTGAGCGCGCGTCTCAACGATGTGAATGTGACCTGTGATTTCATTTCCGTCGCCACCCATCCCACAATCACTAAGCTGCGGGTTTTATCACGTAGTCAACAGTTAATTCGTCTGGATTTCGAGCAGAACTTTGACGATGTTGATGCTGCCCATCTGATAGAACGTATTCACTTAGTTTTACCTAAAATAGGTGCACTAGTGTTATCAGATTACTCCAAAGGTTCGCTGGCTCGTGTGCGTGAGATGATTATCTTGGCACGCGCCGCCGGCGTGCCTGTGCTGATTGATCCCAAAGGGACTGATTATAGTCGCTATCAGGGTGCGACACTGCTGACGCCCAATTTGTCCGAATTTGAGGCAGTGGCCGGCCCCTGTAAAGATGAAGCAACACTAGCCAACAACGGTATGAAAATCATCGCCGATTATGCATTGTCAGCATTGCTGATTACCAGATCCGAACAGGGAATGACTCTGCTACAGCCTGGACAAGATCCGCTGCATTTGCCAACACAAGCTCAGGAAGTTTACGATGTCACCGGTGCAGGCGACACAGTTATTGGCGTGCTAGCCGCCGCGTTGGCCGCTAGCAGTAGTCTGGCAGAATCCTGTTTCCTAGCCAATGCCGCAGCAGGCGTGGTGGTAGGAAAATTGGGCACCTCCACCATAAGTCCCATAGAGTTGGAAAATGCTATCCGTGGCCGAGCCAAAACTGGGTTTGGTGTGATGACCGAAAGTGATCTGAAACAAGCAGTCGCGCTGGCGCGTCAGCGTGGCGAGAAAGTAGTCATGACAAACGGTATCTTCGATATCTTGCATGCAGGGCACGTCAGTTACCTCACCAACGCTCGCAAGTTGGGGGATAGACTTATTGTAGCGGTGAACAATGATGATTCTACTAAACGCTTAAAAGGCAGAAATCGTCCAATTAATACGCTGGCGCAGCGTATGGCCGTCTTGGGAGCACTGGAAGCGGTGGACTGGGTAGTGCCTTTCAGAGAAGATACACCGCAGCGCCTGGTTGCTAACGTGCTGCCGGATTTGCTAGTCAAAGGCGGGGATTATAAACCGAACCAGGTTGCTGGCAGCAAGGAAGTGTGGGCCAATGGTGGTGATGTGCACGTGTTACATTTCGAATATGGATGCTCTACCACCAATATCATTAATTCTCTAAAACAAAAGTAGTAAGAGAGACTAATCTACCTGGCTATTAGTAATTCCTACACTAATCAGTATGGGTCCGTGTTACAAGTTTTTGAAGGTGTTTTTGGCCGGCTTGTTTTCCGGCCACGGCATCTAGCGTCATTCGATTTACAGGCGAATCGTTGGGTCATCCACGCTAATGGGTTTAACTTCCGGTGTCGGCTGGGCAGTGGATGTGTAATCTTTTGGTATGGCCTCTAGCACATTAATGCGTAGTTCAAGTTGATTCAGTTTTTCACGGGTACGTAATAGCGCTTGGGTCTGCACGTCAAATTCTTCACGGCTAACCAGGTCCATGCGACTGAGCTGATTTTGTAACCCCTGATAAATCTTTTTTTCCAGATTGTTACCTAGATCACGAATGCCTTTCGGTAACGTTTCCTGCATCTCGCGAGCAAGCTGTTCAAGTTTTTTTGGGTCAATCATCATCGATTTCCTATATTGATCAGAACGAGGTAATTGTAGTGCCAGTTTTTCCTAAATGGAAATAAAAGCATTCATAAAAATCATGTATTTGCTAATTGCCCCATTGTCGGGTTGGCGCTATAGTATTCCTGCTTATTCTCAGGGAGGGGTGCAATTTCCCACCGGCGGTAAACCTGACTAAATTATTGTACAGAAAGCCCGCGAGCGCTCAGATTGTGTATGATCTGAGGTCAGCAGATCCGGTGTAATTCCGGGGCCGACGGTAATAGTCCGGATGGGAGAGAGTAACGACGTCCAGATGGGCTATGACCCGTTATCGTTATATCTAGGCCTTTTGGTCGCTCCTAAGTCTGCCCTGGTTCTGGTAACCTATTCAATTATGAGGCTGTACTTACCATGAATCAGACGCTTCTTTCCAAATTTGGTTCACCAATCCAGCGCGTAGAAAACGCGCTGGACGCTCTATGCAATGGTCATGGCGTGCTGGTGCTGGACGATGAAGATCGTGAAAATGAAGGTGATATGATTTTTGCCGCAGAAAACATGACCGTTGAACAGATGGCGCTAACTATCCGCCATGGTAGCGGCATTGTCTGTTTATGCTTGACTGAAGAACGCCGCCAGCAACTGGCACTGCCGATGATGGTGGAACGTAACAGCAATCATTATCAGACGGCGTTTACCGTTACTATAGAAGCCGCGGAGGGGATTAGTACCGGTGTTTCCGCTTCAGATCGCCTAACCACCATTCGAGCTGCCATTAAAGATGACGCCAAACCGTCCAACTTAAATCGCCCTGGACATGTTTTTCCACTACGCGCGCAGCCAGGCGGAGTACTGACGCGCGGAGGCCATACCGAAGCGGCTGTGGACTTGACCACATTAGCTGGTTTGAAACCGGCGGGCGTTCTGTGTGAAGTGACAAATGATAACGGCACTATGGCACACACGCCAGAGATCTTAGCCTTTTCTCATCGCCATAGTATGCCAATTCTAACTATCGATGATTTGGTGATATACCGCCGGGCCTTGGCCCGAGAAGTCAGCTGATCGTCTCTGGTGCTACCTGAAACGATAATATTTAATTGTTTGTACGGCAATACGCCTCAATTCGCAAGGATCGTAGCTCATCCATGTTAATGTAACAGAGTTATGTGCCGGAGAAACCAGGGACAGTACTGAGCTAGTATCAGTGACGAACATCACATTAAAACCCATAGTATACCATTAGTATATATCAATCTAGAGTCATGTGCGGATTAAAAGGAGAGATTCTAGGTAATGATTGGTACATATATTACACACTTTTCCATGACACGTGTGATAGTAAAAAGAAGTGAAGGAAACGTGGTGACGTGGCAAAAGGAAAACATGGTGCTTTTCCTGCAATCGGGTTGTTGTTAAGGAACTGTATCCGATGATAGTGTGACGGCTGGTGCTATCGGCGCAGTTCTCTTCCTGTAGCCAGCAGGAAAATCTGACGCAGGCCTTCTAGTTTATTATTCAGATCGTTTGGGGTGCTAACTTCTAAATGATGACTTCATTTCTATCGCTCTAGTTACATTTGACCGTCAGAATAGTGAAATTCTTTTCCGCAAAACGCGGTATAACGGTTTTTTCAATTGTTTAATGGCTACATGAGCTAAGCTGTCACGCGGTAATTTATTGACAGTGTAGTACTATTAAAATACATTTGTAAGAATTGCCTTCAATAGCAGCTCGCCTTCTGGTTACTTGAACTGGTGGGCAACCGCTGCAACAGATACTGCTACTGAATTATCTGATCAGCCCCTATCTATATAGTACTAATACCAGCGAGTTTCTAGCAACAAGAGGTGACGGTAAGTAGATACGATTGTACGGAATCGACTTCGTCTAGCTGTGTCTGTTGCTACTGTCAATGACCTAGGGTGGAGAAAGTCTCGAAAGTATATTGCGTTGACAAATCTCCCTCTATAAAGCGGGTTATGGTTATCTAAATAAAAATCTACACCAATATGATGAGAGACTTCAGATCAATCAGTTCATTATAGACTTGGTTACTTTAATTTAGCTAGAGTACAGTGCCACGGTGGTTCCTGCTTGTTAAGCAGATTTCGATAACCAAGGACAATTTTTGGAAAGCCTGTTGAAACTTCCTGTGGTGCGTGGGACCAATATCAGAATCTTACAAATCACTGATACTCACTTATTTGCGAAAGAAGACGAGATGTTGCTTGGTGTGAATACGTTCCACAGCTACAGCGCGGTGCTGAACGCGATTCAGGATGAACAGAAACATTTTGATCTGGTGGTTGCTACCGGGGATTTAGTTCAGGACCGCTCTCTAGAAGCCTATCGTCATTTCGCAAAAGGCATTGCGCGTCTGATTACCCCTTGTGTTTGGTTGCCTGGTAATCATGATTTTCAGCCAGCAATGGTCACCGTACTGGTAGAGTGTGGCATTTCCTGTGCCAAGCAGGTTCTGATTGGTGAGAATTGGCAGTTATTACTTTTGGACAGTCAGGTCTACGGCGTGCCCCATGGCGAACTGAGTGACTACCAGCTGAAATGGCTGGCGCAGGTGCTGGTTAGGCAGCAGCAGCGCCATACTTTGTTGCTGTTGCATCATCATCCGTTTCCCTCAGGCTGCATTTGGCTTGATCAGCATAGATTGCGTAACGCCCATATGTTAGCGGAAGTGCTGCAGATGTATCCAAGGGCAAAAACTTCTCTATGTGGCCATATTCATCAAGAAATGGATGTCGAATGGCTAGGCCGACGCGTTCTGGCGTCTCCTTCCACGTGTATACAATTTAAACCATATTGCACCACCTTTACTATTGATACTCTGGGTCCCGGCTGGCGCTATCTCGACCTGCTGCCGGACGGTAGTGTACAGACCGAAGTACGTCGGCTGATCGGATCTGACTATCAGCCTGATACTGATTATGAAGGTTATTGATTTGATGGCGACAATGAGGTTGGTGAGCTCGTTCCTCAGCTAGTATTGCAATACTTGATTATCGTAATACTCTACTACCGCTAGGCGACGGCCTGTTAAACTGACTGTTGTCAAATCAATCAGGTTAATAGCAATCATGATTTCAACAGTTGTAATTATATTTCCCTTACTATCATACATGTTCTTGGATGACATAAGATAAAGCTGCAAACGGCGCTGCGCAGGGTATCTACTTCCAGACGGCCAACCTTTGCGGTAGGCTATCCAACAATTTGTTAGAAAATACGATTTGAGTCATGATTCAATTAAGTTATAACGCCGACGCAATAGAAGTATTAAGTGGACTGGAGCCGATTCGGCGCCATCCAGGGATGTATACCGACACTTCTCGACCCAATCATCTTGGGCAAGAAGTTATCGATAACAGTATCGACGAGGCTCTTGCCGGATACGCTCGGAGGATCGATGTAGTTTTGCACAATGATCAATCGCTAGAGGTCATCGATGATGGCCGAGGCATGCCAGTGGATATTCATCACGGAGAAGGCGTTCCAGCAATAGAGCTGATTCTTTGCCGACTGCACGCTGGTAGTAAGTTTTCCAGTAAAAATTATCCATTTTCCGGCGGCCTGCATGGCGTGGGCATTTCTGTGGTTAATGCCTTGTCGACTCAGGTCGAGGTAACGGTGCGTCGCAACGGAAAGATCTACCGCATTGTCTTTAAAAATGGAGATAAGGTGGAAAATCTAAATATTATCGATACCTGTCCAAAGCGTAACACTGGAACCAGTGTTCATTTCTGGCCAAATGAGCGTTTTTTTGACAACGCTCGCTTTTCGGTATCACGCTTAGCTCATTTGCTGAAAGCGAAAGCGGTATTGTGTCCTGGTGTGGAGATCGTCTTCCAAGACAAGGTGAATAACACAAAACAACGCTGGTATTATCAGGTGGGACTGGTCGATTATTTGAATGAAGCGATCAATGGACTTGTCACATTGCCCGAAACGCCATTTGTAGGATCAGTAAGCGTCAATGCTGAAACGGTGAATTGGGCGTTGCTGTGGCTGCCGGAAGGTGGTGAGTTGCTGACTGAAAGTTATGTTAACCTGATTCCCACGCCACAGGGTGGCACCCACGTCAACGGACTGAAGCAGGGATTGCTGGATGCTATGCGTGAGTTTTGCGAATACCGTAATATTCTTCCGCGTGGTGTTAAACTGTCGGTAGAAGACATTTGGGAACGCTGCGCTTATGTGTTGTCGGTGAAAATGCAGGCCCCACAGTTCGCCGGTCAGACCAAAGAACGACTGTTGTCGCGACAAAGCACCGCCTTTATTACCGGAGCGGTGAGGGATGCATTTATTCTGTGGCTGAGTCAAAATATCCAGGTGGCGGAACAACTCGCTGAATTGGCCATTGCTAATGCCCAGCGCCGGCTGCGTGCTACCAAAAAGGTGGTGCGCAAAAAAATGACCAGCGGACCTACACTGCCAGGCAAGTTGGCCGATTGTACTTCTCAGGATCTAGCACGAACAGAGTTGTTTCTAGTGGAAGGGGATTCGGCAGGTGGCTCCGCCAAGCAAGCACGCGATCGTGAATACCAGGCAATCATTCCCCTGAAAGGGAAAATTCTCAATACTTGGGAGGTGCCTTCTGATGAAGTTCTGGCATCGCAAGAAGTACACGATATCTCAATGGCATTGGGCATTGATCCCGAGAGCAACGATTTAAGCCAGCTCCGCTATGGAAAAATTTGCATCCTGGCAGATGCGGATTCCGATGGCCTGCATATCGCCACACTACTGTGTGCCTTGTTTATACAGCACTTCCGTAAACTAGTGGAAGAAGGGCATATCTATGTAGCTATGCCACCCCTCTACCGCATTGATTTAGACGAAGAGGTCTATTACGCCCTCGATAAAGAAGAGAAGATTGGGATACTGGAGCAACTAAAACATAAAAAGAGCAAACCGAACATTCAACGTTTTAAAGGGTTGGGAGAGATGAATCCATTACAGTTACGTGAAACCACGCTCGATCCCAACACTCGCCGACTGGTGCAATTAACAGTAGGAGCGGACAATATGCAACAAACTCTGGCCATAATGGATATGCTGCTGGCGAAAAAACGCGCTAGGGACCGTCGAAAGTGGTTTCAAGAAAAGGGAGACAAAATGGAAATCAAGGTCTAATTGTCTCCTGCTTACTAAGCGGGACGGGTATAGACTTTAGAGGGTTTTTCTTATTATACGCTCTGTGTAACATTATAGTTCAGTATTTTATCTTTCCATATTTAGTATGGCTTTTCTTTAATGGTAGAAAATATCTGTGGCAAACGATGATACGTCTGGAAGATCTTTCCGATCGTCGTGTTTGATGCAACGCCCCGGTCAAAGACAGGCGTACGACCCGGTAGCCCGTCAGCTAGGCGAATTATCTGGTGTAAGTTTTATTTCATAACTCAATTTCTGCAAACTACTATCAGCCATCTCATAAGAAAAAGCTAAGTTATTATTTGTATAAGTAAAGCGATGGTGAGAGGAGAAACAAAAGAGTAATCAGTTTTACATGACATACGGGAAATTTAACTGGCGATCAGCGAAGTTTAGATTTCTAAACGCCTTATTCGCTATTCTCTCAAGAACTGGTATTGCGCTGTCGCTGGCTATTTAGTGAAACGCCACGACCGTAGCAGCAACGTAATTATCGTCAATATGTAACGTTGATTGATGTTTAAGCTGATGTTCTGTTTTTGCTGGTGTAACGGATTTTCTATTACCCCATCCCTAATTTACCCAACTCATCGCCTATCATAAGCCACAGATTGTTATCGGTCACCAGGAACCAGAACGCGAATCACACCAAAAAGTAAAAACTAGGCAAGTAAGCACAGGACATGCCCATCATGCTCACACATGGCCGACAGTTAAAATGTGTAAGTTTTAAAGTTTACCCATTGATGTCGCGGAGACCATAGGTGGTTCACCGGTGCATGTTCGGGAGTGGAAGATCACATCATTTATCGCGAGTATAAGTGGTATAGACATCAATGGTATACGGTATTGTTCTAACTGCCTCATGATCATGATACTTTTGCATCTACAACTACAATTGTACTAAATACTACTTTATAAACTTTATTATTATTGCTTTGTTCCCGCGCTAGTACTGTTAACACTGTGACACGAGAGATTGATAATATCATGTTCGTAAACTCTATATCCGCTGCGTATGGATGTAATTGCAAACGTAGCCATCTCACAGTCGGAGTAAGGAAAGTCAATGACTAATTTAACTCATGACAGCACTGAACGCCTAGCGCTGCATAAATTTACCGAAAATGCGTACCTTAACTATTCTATGTATGTCATCATGGATCGCGCACTGCCGTTTATCGGCGATGGACTTAAACCGGTACAGCGTCGCATCGTTTACGCAATGTCAGAACTAGGTTTGAACGTCAGCGCCAAATATAAAAAATCGGCCCGTACTATCGGCGATGTATTGGGTAAATACCACCCCCATGGCGACAGTGCCTGCTATGAAGCCATGGTACTAATGGCGCAACCCTTCTCCTACCGCTATCCAATGGTGGATGGCCAAGGCAACTGGGGGGCGCAAGATGATCCAAAATCCTTCGCCGCTATGCGTTACACCGAATCGCGTTTATCCAAATATGCAGAAGTATTAATAGGCGAATTGGGCCAGGGAACGGTTGGTTACGTGCCCAACTTCGACGGAACGTTGGAAGAACCGAAAATGCTACCAGCGCGATTGCCAAACATATTGCTTAACGGCGCCACCGGCATTGCAGTAGGGATGGCGACAGACATCCCGCCGCATAACATTAACGAGGTGGCCGCTGCCGCGATTGCTCTACTTACCAACCCCGATACCACGCTGGAGCAGCTACTGGAGCACGTGAAGGGGCCGGATTTTTCTACCGAGGCGGAAATCATTACTCCACATGACGATCTACGTAAAATTTACCAGACTGGCCGTGGTTCTGTGCGCGTGCGCGCGCTGTGGGCCAACGAAAGTAACGAAATAGTAATCAAAGCATTGCCACATCAGGTGTCCGGGGCCAAAGTATTGGAACAAATCGCAAGTCAGATGCGGGCTAAGAAACTACCGATGGTGGAAGATCTGCGCGACGAGTCAGATTATAAAAATCCAACCCGCCTGGTTATTGTTCCCCGTTCCAATCGCGTCGATCTGACGCAGGTCATGAACCATCTGTTCGCAACTACTGATTTAGAGCGCAGCTACCGTATCAATATGAATATGATTGGTCTGGATGGCTGTCCAGCAGTGAAAAATTTGCATGAAATTTTGACGGAGTGGCTGGGTTATCGCCGCGATACTGTACGCCGCCGGTTGAATTTCCGGCTAGAAAAAATCCTGCGTCAACAGCATATCCTAGCTGGTTTATTAGTGGCATATCTCAATCTAGATGAGTTTATTCGCGTTATTCGCACTAAGGATGCACCGAAACAAGTATTGATACAGAATTTTAATTTAAGCGATATCCAGGCTACTGCTATCCTTGAGTTGAAATTGCGCTATTTGGCTAAATTAGAAGAGATGAAGATCCGCGATGAACAGGCAGTTCTGGAAAAAGAGCATGATCAACTACAAATAATCCTCACCTCGGAATGCAATCTGAACAATCTACTAAAAAAAGAGATCAAAGCAGATGCCGCTGTTTACGGGGACGCGAGACGCGCACCACTGGTGGAGCGCAGCGAGGCAAAAGCACTCAATGAAAATGAACTACTCATGCCGTCGTCGGCAGAGCCAGTAACGGTTATCTTGTCTACTATGGGTTGGATACGCAGCATCAAAGGCTACGATATCGACCCGACCAGGCTTAACTACAAGTCCGGCGATGACTACCTGTTGTCAGTGCGTGGCAGGAGTCACCAGCCGGTGGTTTTTATCGATTCCACTGGTCGCAGCTATGCACTAGAGCCTGCTAGCTTACCATCTGCGCGCGATCAGGGCGAGCCGCTGTCCGGGAAGCTGATCTTCCCTCCAGGTGCGGTAGTAAAGCAAATGCTCACCGGAATCAATAATCAGAAATTGCTGATGGCGTCCGATGCCGGATATGGTTTTATCTGTAATTTTAGTGATTTAGTAACACGTAATCGTGCTGGTAAAGCGTTACTGACACTGCCAGAAAATGCCAAAGTTATGCCACCCCTTTGGAAAAAAGGGATCACTGATGAACTCCTAGCGATTACCGAGGTTGGCCGCCTGCTGCTGTTTTCTGTAAACGATCTGCCTCAGTTGTCGAAAGGAAAAGGTAATAAAATCATCTCTATTCCATCAGAGGATGCGGTAGTGGGCAAAGATCGCCTCACCGGTCTGTATCTATTATCGACCAGGGCTTCTGTTACCTTCTATGCCGGAAAACATAAGATAATGTTGCGACCAAAAGACCTGCAGAAGTTTAGAGCCGAGCGTGGTTGCAAGGGAACGCTGTTGCTGCGTAATTACCATCGTATCGACAAGGTGGAAATAGACGATCCGCTGGCTGGAAACGGAGATGATAAAATAGAGTAATGCACGTGCTGGCCGGACGAGTCCCAGCTAATTTTCCTAATTTGTATTACGTGATGATAGTAAATTTCTAACAGTCTTCTCACGTTACCTAATGGGAAATCATGTATTTCGCTACAGAGCCAGTACTAGCTAGCGGTTACTAAAGATTAAGAGGTTAATATGTTTGCTATTGTTCGCACCATTTTAGTGGTGCTATTATCTATTTTCATCTGCATATTTGGCATAGTTTATTGCTTGTTCAGCCCGAGAAATCCCCGTCACGTTGCTACCTTCAGCCGCTGGTTTAGTTATATGTCACTGCTCTTTGGCATTCAGGTAGAAGTACGCTGCCCCGAAAGCGTAATGCTGCCACGAAATTGTATTTATATTGCCAATCATCAGAACAATTACGATATGGTAACCGCTGCGTATGTGGTGCAGCCGCGTACAGTCACGGTTGGTAAAAAAAGTCTGATGCGGATCCCTTTGTTTGGGCTGCTCTATTGGTTGGCCGGCAATTTGCTTATCGATCGCGATAACAGTGCTCGCGCCTACAGCACTCTAATCAGAATTGCACAGAATATCAAAAGGCGCAATATTTCCATTTGGATGTTCCCAGAAGGCACCCGTAGCCGCGGCCGAGGTCTGCTGCCGTTTAAAACTGGCGCGTTTTATACCGCGATCGCCGCCAACGTGCCTATAGTGCCTATCTGTATTTCCAACACATCAAATAAAATTAAACTCAATCGTTGGTCTAACGGACTCGTTATCATTGAGATTTTGCAGCCTATAGACACAGCTGGCTATAGTTGGGAGCAGGTTCGGGGGCTAACCAAACACTGCTGGGATCTGATGAAAGACAAACTAGACAAACTGAATTCTGAAGTAGCTAGACGGGAGTCGCTAGAGCACTAAACTTGCCATAAGCTAAAAGAGTTTTGTCGTGTCTAATGGAGCAGATATGTCACTTAGTAGGCGTCAATTTATTCAGGTATCAGGGCTTTCATTGGCCGCCAGCGTTTTTCCCTTAAAGCAGGCCGTCGGTACACCTGTCGCTCTGTCGATCCCTCCCCTCTTGGAATCTCGACGTGGGCAACCCTTATTTCTGACTCTACAGCGTTCACACTGGGAGTTTTCCCCTGGCCGACGTGCCGCTACTTGGGGGATCAACAGCGGTTATCTGGGCCCAACGGTGCGGGTGTATAACGGCGACAATGTTAAGCTCATCTATAATAATCATCTGAGTGAACCAGTAGCGATGACCATCAGTGGTCTGCAAGTGCCTGGTGCGCTGATGGGCGGTGCGGCACGAATGATATCTCTAGGTGCGGATTGGTCGCCGGTGCTGCCAATACGCCAGCCTGCCGGCACCTGCTGGTATCATGCCAACACTCCTAATCGCATGGCTTCTCATGTATATAATGGTTTAGCAGGACTGTGGCTGATAGAAGATGCGGTGAGCAAAATTTTGCCTCTGCCCAATCATTATGGCGTCGATGACTTTCCACTCATTATTCAGGATAAGCGACTAGATCACTTTGGCCAGCTGGTCTATAATCCGTTTGGTACCGGTTTTCTTGGCGATACTCTATTGGTGAATGGCGCACAGAATCCTTTCGTCGAAGTGTCATGCGGCTGGGTGCGGCTGCGGCTTCTCAATGCCTCGAATTCGCGGCGTTATCAGCTGCAACTCAGTGATGGTCGCGCCATGCAAGTCATTGCCAGTGATCAGGGCTTTCTTCTTGCGCCGGTGCCTGTCACCAGGTTGTCTCTGGCGCCTGGCGAACGGCGTGAAGTCCTCGTCGATATGTCCAGAGGGAAAGAAGTCGTCATCACCGCAGGTGAAGCGGCTAGCTTGACGGATCGAATACACAATTTACACAATTTTCTCAAACCGTCGTCTATACTTATCAATACCACAGTGCTGACGATCAAGCCGACGGGATTATTGCCGCTAGTCACAGATAGTCTGCCTATGCGCTTAGTATCCGATCAGTTAATTAACGCCGGTATCAGCCGCACCCGTGAATTTTCTCTGGGAGGCGAGAGGCCTGATATCAACGGCGCTCTATGGGATATGAGCCGTAACGATTTTCAGAGCCTGCAGGGCAGTTTCGAGCGCTGGGTAGTCCATACTGACACCCCGCAAGCCTTCCATATTCAGGGAGTGGCTTTTCTGATTAAGTGTGTGAATGGCAATATGCCGCTGCCGGAGGATCAAGGCTGGAAGGATACAGTATGGGTAGATAACGAGGTAGAACTTCTGGTTTGGTTCCCGCAGGTGGCATCGGATCATTTCCCGTATCTCTATTATAGCCAGACGTTAGAAATGGCTGATCGCGGCGTTGCGGGACAATTTGTAGTACGGCCGTCTACAGTGAGCTGATGACAGTAGTTCGGTCGCCGCTATAATATTAATAATATTAATATTATAAATGTACCGTGTGTCGCATTAAGTTATGCCAACGCTACTGGCGTGTATGCAACCTGCTGTAACTTCAGGTTGTTCCTTTGTGCATTACATTATTAAAGCTGAAGTCTAGTAAGTTATATTTAAGACATATCTGCTCTGATATCGCCAATTTCGTGATTTTACTAGTTTGTTATCCAATAGCAGAGGATAACAACGATCACTGATCAAATATCTCTTTACTCTTCTATGTTAACTGGCTCCATTAGGTTAAAACCTGATGTGAGTGGGGACAACAGCTAATACATCAAATAGAAATTGATATGGACCTAGGGGACTTTAATTTGATTCCTAATGGTTAGTTTTATTATTATATTTTCAGATGACTCTTGGACTCAATTGCTGTGATGGTGTGGTATGCGTATTTATACATTGTGAAATGCGATAATAAGTTTCTTTATCCCTTGTTTTCTAGCAGTCGAATGGATCTGCCAGAAAAGGCTATGAGTTAAATGCTCATTATTTTGGTGCGGTTTTACCTATTTATCCAAAATACTACAGTCAGCAGCGGTCAGAAATTAATGGAGACTAGATTGAGAAATGTCATATGGGATGGTAAGAGTTAATTCGTCTAGTTTAGACTAACACTTTTTTCTGGATCGGGACAGGCAAATACTTTACGCGTTTTGTCAGCAGATTTTCAGACAACATGAGGTTTCGTTTCGGGGATGAAAATTTTACCATGCTATAATCTTTAGAATGATGGGTGATGTTCATTGATAATTATGATAATCAATATCTTCTTTGTTATTATTTCTGAGTTATTCTCAGACAGTTATTGAATGGGAGGCTCAGCGTAAAATTGGCTTTAGTGGTACTGAGTAGTGTTTTCACTATTATTATATGCAGGACTATAAGATCCAAGCTTCTGCTTCTAATCAGCAACTAACGGCTAGCTATCTATATTGGCTTCATTGGCTTCTATCGGGGTTACTTCTCTGAGCAACAGTTAATGCAAATGAATCCCTCGGTGTGGAGTATGTATCAGCATGCTGATATCGTGGTAAAAATTGTTATGATTGGCTTGCTGCTAGCCTCTGTCGTAACCTGATCGCTGTTCTTCAGTAAAGGCATTGAACTTCTGATGGCCAAACTCCAGATGCGTCATGAATTGCTAGCGTTGCAAGAGGTTCGCAGCTTAGATCAGGCTACTTTAGTGATGGCCAACTTTTCGACTTGCAGCCTGAGCGCTAGTTTACTGGCTGAAACTGCTAGCGAGCTGGATCTATCGGACTGTCTTATCGATAACAACGGCATTAAAGAGCGCGTGGCGTTTCGCTTTGAGCACCGAGTGGCCAGTATTAGCTGAGCTATGGTAAAGGTAATGGTCTTCTCGCTATCATTGGTACAATTTCGCTCTTCGTCGGTTTGTTCGGTACCGTTTGGGGTATCATGAATAGTTTCATCGGTATTGCCCATCTCAGACTACCAATTTTGCGGTGGTGGCGCCAAGGAATTGCCGAAGTATTGCTGGCGATCAGAATCGGTCTTTTTGCTGCTATTCCGGCAGTGGTTATCTATAATATTTTCTCTCGGACTATCGCCAATTATAAGACGATGGTGGGGGAGTGCGCAGGCAGCTGTTGCTTAGCCGCGATCTAGATCTGGCCTCGGAAACTGGCAGTCAAGTTCCCACACAGGTGACTAAATTTCGGGTTAGATGTGAATTATGAGAATGTATTTGAAAGGAGATGAAGATGTTGACATCGATGGTGAAAGACACGATATCAACGTCACTCCCTTTATCGACGAGGTATTGGTGTTGTTAATTATCTTTATGATCGCTGCACCGCTGGCAACGGTGGATACCCGGATAAATTTACCCAACTCCTCCACTGTCTCAAAACCAAGACCAAGTAATCCTTTGTATTTATTTTTAAAAAGTGATAAGCAACTTTTTGTAGGCAATCAGGAGGTGAATATGGAGACACTTGCTCAGACACTGGATCAACAGACCCAGTGCAACAAAGATACGCCAGTTTTTCAGGCAGATAAAAGCATGGATTATGCCACGTTGATGGCGATAATGGATAATTTGCGTAGGACGGGCTATTTCAAAGTCGGTTTGGTAGGAGTGAAATCTTTTAGTCAGGGGTGGATCACCGTAAGTAAGGGTTTGATAGTTTATCTAAGGTAACTCAGTGGGAATTGATGCTCAAGAGGAGGGTTGAGGTGAATGTTTTTTGTGTTACCTGCTCTCCAGTTTACGAATATAATTCAGAATATTGACGGTTTTAATCAAAATGTAAGATTAAGAACGTTAGGCTATCCTGATAAGTCTAAATTAACGACATGTTGACGATAGATATGTCAGTCAACAAGCAGGGATTTTGAGGTTTTAGTTATCTATAATTAGTGAAAAATATTAGTTCCATGCTGTATGGATTAACTGCATCCTCTGTCAGTTGTCATTTTAAATTCACTTTATCGTGGAGATACCAAATAGTGACAATACTTTTTCGATTTATTTTTTGAGGAAAAAATAAGCTAAGGTAGCATCTACTCAATAGATGGAGTTATATTAATTTACAGATTGGGAGAATTTTTCTATTGTTTAAGCTGTCTTTTTTATATACTGGATCGTCGTATTTTTCAAGAGTATAAAGAGTATAATAATTATATTATATTGTATAACAATGTAAAGTTAGACCATAGGTCATAGATTTTGACAAACATATCTCATTACTGTCATTTAAGTGATGAAATACCAAGTTTTATTTGATGCTATATAGAGTTCGGTCATTGTTGGATGTCTTATTTAGATGACAACAAAGTCTTTCTGATTTTTATTAATAAATTTTTATCTCAGGTATGTTATATATCAATACACCTTTGAGTATGATATTTAGGAAAACCACATGAACTTTAGTATGGGTTGTTAGTAAATTTATTTACTGATACCATAAATATGGTAGTAATCTTTTTTCTCATTTGAGTTTACAATGATAATAAGTATAATTTATGTTTAATTTAATTAATTTAGAATACAAAGATATAGTAAATGATAAACTGGAAGAATTGTACCTTTTTCGTAAAAAACATTTAAAAATTGTTTAAACTGGAAAGTTTCTTGTAAGGGGAACGTGAATTCGATGAGTATGATAATAAATACACTCATTACTTATTAAGATGTTATAACGGAAAATTGATCTGTAGTGTCCGCTTTATTAGGATGAAGTATCCTAATATGATTACCGGGCCGTTTCGTAGCTTTTTCGATTATGATGCGCCGACGGACGAAACATTGCTAGAGTCTAGTCGTTTTTTTTGTTGATAAAGACAAGGTGAAGTCATTGACTGAAATTAAGCTCCCCCTTTTGTCACCTGTTGTTTCTAGGCATGATTAACTACAGCCGGACTATTGGTATGAAAGGGATATTGACTGTATGCAGTAAACCTATGTATATTATCTTTAAACGCAGCGGCTGGCAGAATCAGGTCGAGACTATCGGTAACTCAGAGAGAAATGAGCCGGTGTACTTGCTGAGGTTAGCCATTAATATTGAGAGTCAGGCTAATATAATTAAGTATATTCGGCGTTATTATTATTGTGATGCGTCTTTTTTAAAGAAATGGCCTGTTTATCTGTAACATATTTTGTCGCAAGATAGTATCTGTGGGTAAGTTATGAGTTTTTATTTAGATAACTATTGTTAATATTATGAGCTGTTCTAGGGGTTAACGAATAAGATCGTCCAAGGTATTTATTGAAACGTTGATTATATACACTTCGATAGTAAATTTTTTTTAAAATATAGGAGACACAGGTCCACTTCGTCCTTGACAGTGTGTTTGTCATTAATAACATCAAGTTTGACGATGAGGTTGCAATATATAATTTACAGCACTTCAGTTATCCCCATAATAACGGTGATTTCTCGGTAATTTTTGCCAATGCTTGCCTAATGTGATGCCTACATTTTCTCGGGATGTCAGTCTTTTTTCTATTTCTTCATGTTACTTGTTGTTCGATCTTCGTAAGCGTTGATACATTTTATCAGCTGATCAGAATCATTTTAATATTAAAGACTTAGTATTGATAGCTTGTTTTCATGATCATGAAGCGAAAAAATATAGCCACGGGTGATCTTAATACTGGGAAATTTTCGCAAATATATTATTTTTAGTGTTTATTTTTTTTAAAATAGCTTTTGTGCCAAGGAAAGACATGATATTCTATCTGGCAGCTAGTGGAGCTGAATTGTGATTTTATAATTTATCATTAATATATGATCTATCCTTATAGGGTAGTTGAAATAAATGATCGGTTTTTCATGAGATGTTTTAAAATGAAATATTCAAAATGAACTATCTGGAAAATATTCATTTCATATTTAAATTAATCACGAATCTCTGCAAGGATCAGAGTATTTTATTAAATGTGAATGACTTTATTATAAATAATATTTTTCCTTCTTGTTTGACTGAAGTGATAACAAGATTATATTGAAGAAAAAGAAAATTATGATAATATTAGGTAACAAGAAGTCACCCCTATAAGGTCTAATTAAATTAGACAATATCTATGTAGATAGATATATTAAATATATTCTACTTAGTATCATTATTTCACAATAAGCTAAATGTTAATAAACAAGATAGGTATTTATAAAAATTATTTTTAATATTAAATAATTTATAGTTATTTTTGACAGCCTAGAGAAATCAGATGTCAGCTGTGCTGGTAGCAACTTATAAATTGTTTTATTTTTCTAGACACTTCATGTCACTGTTGGAAATCGTCTGGTTAATCCTTGAAATCTTGGCGCTGTCGGAATAATAATGATTCATTAACCAGATGAAGCAACACTATTAATTTATTTATATATTTGTAATAATTATTACCTAGTAGTAATACAGAAAGTAAACAAGAAACCGTTGATGAGAGTTCTATTGTGCTATTATTTTTATGGACTTCAAGATTTGTTATTTCTTATTTATACTCAGGCGTTCTCCAAATCCGGTTACCACGCCACTATCTATGATTATTATGGATTTAGTGAAAACGAGATCAGAGTTGGATTATTTATTAATAACGGAATAAAGTATTTCTCGACGGTTGCCTGATTATTTTGACGTAGCTGTTCATTTACCATCAATTTTTAATGTGTCATTAGATAACTAAATTTTACCAATGGTAACTAGCTTACCATAAATAATATAGTGGATGAAAAAGAGAGCGCCTCATGAATATTATAAGAAGTATACGTAGCAGAAATAAAGAGTCTCTCAGAAAGAGACTTGAAGAAGCGCAGGTATTTGATAAACATACCAAATGTGATTATCTCGACATAAATATTAAGTTTCTCCCTTTAACTTTTCAGAAAGTGATATTACATCAACATCTCAATGCTAATAAAACTTACATAGCCGGAACGGATCTGTTTGTCCTTGACAAAAGGGGAGGGGAATTCCCCAGCCGCAAAACAATTTTATAGTAGCTTATATATCGTCGCGGTCAGAGCAACAAGCCCAATTATCCATACGAAATAGTTGCTTGCCAGGCCTCGATAGCGCTCCATAGCGGGTACTTTCACAATCGCGTACATCGGCATTAAAAACAGAAGAATGGAAATTATCGGTCCACCTAGAGTTTCAATCATCCCCAAAATACTAGGATTAATAGTGGCTACTGGCCAGGCGGTTAGCAACATAAAAATGTCAGTGATCTTGCTCATCGAACTGGCGGAAATGTTTTTGCTACGGACTTGTAAGGCTGACGTCACCAGTCCGCTGAATCCTTCGCTAGCACCGAGATAATGCCCCAGAAAAGATTTGGCAATGGCGATAAAAGCGATCACTGACCCTAGTGAAGCGATAAACGGATTATCGAAATGGTTGGCTAGGTAAGACAAAATGGAAATGTTTTGATTTTTGGCTTCCTGCATCTTTTCTGGCGTCAAGCTCAGTGCACAGCTGAAGACGAAAAAAATCACAGTCAACACCATCATCACGTGACTGCAGGCCAGGATACGGGAGCACTTCATTTCAGCCATGACGCCATACTCTTCGCGTTTAGACATAGCGAACGAGGAGACTATGGGCGAATGGTTAAAAGAGAACACCATAACTGGCACTGCTAACCATAAAGTGCTGAGTAAGCTACCGACGTCAGCCTGTGGCTGCACCAGAAACGACTTAAAAATTGCACCCCTCCAGTATGGAATTAAGTAGAATGAAAAAAATACCAGCACCGAGACGAAAGGGAACACTAACGTGCTCATCGACTTGATGATGGTATCTTTACCAAGCCTGATGATGATGATCAGTCCGGTAATCAGTAGCATCGCCAGCAGAGCCCGTGGCGGAGCACTGTAGCCGAGCTGATGTATGATAAAACTTTCAGCGGTATTCGTGATGGCGACACTGTAGACCAAAAGAATCGGATAAATAGCAAAGAAGTAGAGCAGCGTAATCAGATTGCCAATACGGTTACCGAAATGCTCTTTCGCTACATCAGTAATGGCATTGCACTTGCTGTTACCAGACAACACAAAACGCATCATACCACGATGGGAGAAAAAAGTCATAGGAAAGGCAATCAGCGTCATAATGAGCAATGGTAACAAACCACCCACTCCCACGTTGATGGGCAAAAATAGAACGCCAGCACCAATGGCCGTTCCATATAGTCCCAGCATCCATACTGTGTCGGTTTTGCGCCAGGTCGTGTCAAATGGGATTCCTCGCACAGAGGAAGTTTTTGTTGTGTCCATATGTTCTCCAAATAAAAAGGAATTTGACCAGTGTAGATAAAATATAATCGTATGCTGCGCCAGACGTAATTTTCGGGGCGTATATTTTTGCACGGTATCATCAGTTCCAGCATAACGCTCAACTCAAGTAGCATGAGTGAGTGGCGTACATAATCCGGCCCAGATAATTTAATTTACAGCTGATAACGAGACAACTTCAGTTGAAAAGATAGTAATGAAAAACAGACGAACATGAAATAACAAAAACCCGAGCGCTGAATTTAACAGTCTGACGCTCGGCCTTCTTAAATATAGAGACATCAAAGAAAAGTAGTAGCTTACAATAGGACTACACGCCGGAGAAAACAGCTCTGTTAGTGTGAGAAATAATTTTTGTGGCAGTTATGGCTCACTCTGCCCAGTCGACAGTAAAATACTGCTGCTACCAGATTGATTAGACAAAAAGTTAATATCTTTATTTAGCTATTTTATTCCTGCCGATGACTTGCTACTATTGACTCCCATATACTGTAGCAGATCCATAATGCTTCCGCATAGCAGCAGAAAGTGCTATCATTTTTTGCGAGTTTAAAGTGATAATTAGCAATCTGTATTTACATTTAGTATATTGATATATTTTAAATTACCAGTTTAATTTTCTTCATTGATTCACCTATCGGGTAGTGTTTCCTAACCTCCTGATTATGTTACAGGCTGCAAAGGTATTATATATGGCATATCAATGGCAACAAAAATAATAAAGTAACCCCATAGCAACAACCGGTATAGCGCGTGCATTGCACTCAGCACGCTTTTATCTATGCTAATTTTATAAATAAAATGATCTAGCAGCTGAGTGCGATGTTCTGGTGTAGTAGGATGCTTAAGGTCGAGCATGGATAGCTGACAAAAAACCAATTTTACCATGATAGCATGCATCGTTAGGACAGATACAGGATCAGATTTTTCGACGCAAGCTTCGGAATTAGTGCAACCACCAATACGAACCAGATATCTACGGTTTTGAGTAGGTTGCCTTTGGAATACTTTCTGTGTGGATATTAATATAACGGTAGGTGATATCATTCCGTTCTGCGTTCAATTTTTGGCTAATGCTTTGTGTGTACAATTTAAGGACAACTTTATGCCAGAAACTGCAAACATAATCACTCCTCAACACATGAACGAAAGTCGAAATAACAAAATGTTATGCACGTCATATTTTATCACGGTTCATTATGCTTATCCCGACAGGTAAAATAGGGATTATCTTACTTGATTACATGTTCACTCCTTATCTTTCCTTTCGAGTTTGATAGGTACCTACACTACTGTGTTAAAAAATCTTCACCGAGGGAGTAACTGAAGTTGCCAGCTCGGCTCAAATCTTTTCTCGATCCCCTTCCGGGGTCGGATTATGATGTTACTAACATAATATATTGCCCTGGATAATATGTGAAATTAGCAATTCTGTCCCGTGATAGCACCCTTTTTTCCTGTCGCCGCCTGCGTGAAACCGCCCAGGCCCGAGGTCATAAGGTCGACATTATCGATCCACTTTACTGCTATATGAATATAAACAGCGTCGCATCTGCAATGCATTACCATGGCGGACGATTGGGATACTATGACGCTATGATTCCACGTATTGGCTCTTTGACCACTCTTGGTCTCGCCGTACTGAGGCAGTTTGAGATGCTGGGCAGCTATTCTCTTAACGAGTCAGCTGCGATTGCCTGCGCGCGGAACAAGTTGTGCTCTCTGCAGCTGCTGGCAAGTCAAGGTATTAGCCTGCCAATCACTGGGTTTGCAGATTCTCCGGACGATATCGGTGAACTCATTGCTATGGTAGGCGGAGCCCCGCTGGTGGTGAAATTTGTGGAAAGCATGCAGGGAATCGGGGTAGTGCTAGCAGAAACCAAACAGGCGGCAGAAAGCGTAATCGAAGCATTTCGCAGCTTGAAAGCGCAGTTTCTGGTGCAAGAGTTTATTTCCGAAGCCTGCGGCTGCGATATCCGCTGTCTAGTGGTGGGCGATCAGGTAATGACGGCGATTGAGCGTCAAGCTAAGGCGGGGGATTTCCGCTCTAATCTGCATCGCGGTGGTACCGCACGGTTGGTGACCATCAGTGCGACGGAGCAGGCGATTGCGATCCGCGCAACGGCGGCACTCGGTCTGAATGTCGCCGGCGTGGATATTCTCCGGTCCAACCGTGGGCCGCTGGTGGTAGAAGTGAATGCGTCACCAGGGCTGGAAGGTATTGAAACAGCTAGCGGTCTCGATATTGCCACGATAATAATCGCGTTTATAGAAGGTAGATTAGCCAATATGCCATTTCAGTAAGGGGAAATACGTAATTGCGAAGAGATTGGAACTGCTTTGTTATTGCTAATCTTAGGATGTTAGTTTAACTCTTGTAGGGAGAGTATTCGTCTTCCATTGGGAGTTCCAACTACGGTAAATTCACCCTGTTGCTCATGTCGGACATCTTTGATGCCATATATGCTTGCTATCTAGAGCCTATCAACAGCAGGCAAATTAATTATAATCGCTCAGTTGCATTATGTTTACTGTAGCAGGAGGGAACAGATGTGCCAAACGTACTTATAACTCATGCCGTTCATACTGCCGTTTATTCTGTCATTCGATAAGCCGGTTATCACGAGTTTTGTTTCAGGTCCGAGTTCCAACCACATTGCCAATTCTGGCTTTCTCTAACGTGTGAACGGAAGTCAATTAAAGAAATCAATATCCAACTCTTCTTATTATCTTAGCGATGGTGGGCATGATTGATCTTATCGTCTGATGGTCCGAAAAACAGTACCAGAGTAATCTTTTTCTGTACACACTCGTAGCTGATTGATTGAATCGCTGTTAATATTAAGGAGTACGCCATTGTTAGATGGTACGGGAATGTATTCTAAGGAGAAAAGTAATGCCGGAGATACTGAGCGGCACGACCATTGACGCCTCCCCATTTGGGGCACCAGTGGCGATGATGATAGCAGGTACTGCGCTGGTCACGATTCGCTGTTTAGATATAGTACTGCTTTTCAATGCTTTGGGATGCACAGTTTTTCAGCAATAGCAGCCATGCCTGAGATTTGACTGGGTTGTTTCTAGCCCCAGTCTAACCATAGTGCTTATCAAAACCTGCTGTGGCTTTGGTATGATGCGCGCCATTCCCTGGGTCAGATGGTGTTATTTGGGTTGTCAGATTTTAAGCGCGTTGTACTTTTTGCTACCTAGCGTGGATTTTGTTCGGAAATATTTATGCTGCCGGCCGATACCGCCGGTCAAATTGGTTATCAAATGCTGATGCTAAAGCTTCCAGACTTGACATAGCAGCGCTACTGTTTGGTATCCCTTCTAGCTGCTGGTTTTTCTGTCATAATAGATGATGTGATCTAAACATTAATGACGGTATAAATGCTAATCCAAAGCTAAGTTACTAGAGAAATTGGGCAAGGAAAGCCAGGTTTAATGTCCAGTATTCAAATCGCTGCTCACGCTGCATCATGGCTAGCAATCGATAATTAGGGAAAGAATGAACAATGGACCAAGGAATACATACCAGGGACCATTTCTTTTACTTGAATATTTTAATTCAAGGATGCAAAAAGAAGATTAACGGCAACACACTCACGAAAAGTGTCGGGAAGATTCGATAACAACCTATTTATCATATTTAAAGCATGAGTTATTCGACGTTCAATATAATTAAATTTGCGTAGCAAAAGAAAAATGTTATAACTTGAAAGTGTATAATTGTTTCCGGTAGAAAGTACTAACAGCAGGCTAGTATTTAGGAGATGATACAATGAGTTGTGAAGAGCATTACTAGGCGTTATGAGCTTCAAATTTAACAACTTGGCTGTGGTCTCCATTATCCAGTAACTATCCACCTAATTATTAGAGTAATATATCAAGATATCCCCTTTGGCGTTGTCGAATCATTTAGTTTTACTTTCATATTTCTACATCCCTCTCAACTGTGGATTGCCGAAGCCGTAATTGTCTGATTACCAGCAGCTGCTTATGTTTATATCTTCAATACAAGTAGAGGGAAATGACTGTGAGAGATACCTCAAGAAGGTTGTATAGTTATATAATTATATTATAAAAATATAAATTAATGAGTTATTTAAATTATTTTTAATGATTGTCAGTACATCAGGATAAAACCCTGACACCGCTGACGGCTATTTTGATTAGTCAATGATTAAGATAATGAAAAGAGACTGCTCTAGTACAGTTAGTGGTTTAACGTTAGACAAATACGGTAAGTTAAGACAAGTGATAGACTGAATGAATTATATCTACCTTAAGATTAAGTAAAAAGTTCAGTAAAATCTTATTTATGTACAAAATTATATTTATCAATGACAACTACACTTCAATAGAATTTGTTGTTGACGTATTGTAACAGTTCTTTTCTTATATTGTTGAACGTGCAACGCAACCGATGCTTAGGTTACATTATCAGATTTCAGGGAAAACTGTATGCGGTATCCATGAACTACACTGCTGAGGTTATGGAGACCAAGAGGGTCCACATCAAACACTATTGCCAGGGAAAATAAGCACCGTTGCTTTGTACTCTAAAAGGCCTAAAAGGGGAATCAATTTTGGGAGGTGCCAATGCTCAATCAAGAACTGGAACTCAGTTTAAATATGGCTTTCGCCAGAGCGCGAGAACACCGGCATGAATTTATGACTGTGGAACATCTGCTTCTTGCCCTGCTCAGCAATCCTGCAGCCCGCGAAGCGCTGGGGGCGTGTACGGTCGATCTGGTAGTCTTGCGCCAGGAACTGGAAGCCTTCATCGAACAAACCACACCGACTTTACCTGTGAGTGACGAAGAGCGAGAAACACAGCCAACACTCAGTTTCCAGCGCGTATTGCAGCGTGCGGTCTTCCACGTCCAGTCATCCGGACGAAACGAAGTTTCCGGTGCTAACGTACTGGTGGCGATTTTTAGTGAGCAAGAATCCCAGGCAGCTTATTTGCTGCGTAAACATGATGTCAGCCGGTTAGACGTAGTTAATTTTATCTCCCACGGAATGCGTAAAGACGAGATGCAGGCACCCGATTCTGAAACGCCGATCAACGAAGAGCAGTTAGGCGGGGAGGAGTGTATGGAAAACTTCACCACTAATCTTAACCAGTTAGCGCATGTCGGTGGCATTGACCCATTAATTGGCCGTAACCATGAGCTGAAGCGGACTATTCAGGTTTTGTGCCGCCGCCGTAAAAATAATCCGTTATTAGTAGGTGAATCTGGGGTAGGAAAAACCGCTATTGCAGAAGGGCTAGCCTGGCGAATTGTGCGTGGTGAAGTGCCTGAAGTAATTGCTGACTGCACTATTTATTCATTGGATATCGGTTCACTACTGGCTGGCACCAAATACCGTGGTGATTTTGAAAAAAGATTTAAGGCGCTGCTTAAACAACTCGAACAGGACCAGAACAGCATTCTGTTTATCGATGAGATTCACACCATCATCGGTGCTGGCGCTGCGTCTGGAGGACAGGTAGATGCAGCTAATCTAATTAAGCCGCTGCTCTCTAGCGGTAAAATTCGTGTCATGGGTTCTACCACTTACCGGGAATTTAGTAATATCTTTGAAAAGGACCGTGCCCTAGTGCGCCGTTTTCAGAAGATAGATATTACGGAACCGACGGTGGATGAAACTGTGCAGATTCTCATCGGTTTGAAAACAAAATACGAAGCACATCACAATGTGCGTTATACCGCGAAGGCGGTAAGGGCAGCAGTAGAGCTAGCGGTAAAATACATTAACGATCGCCATCTACCAGATAAAGCTATCGATGTAATCGACGAGGCAGGCGCCCGCAGCCGATTGATACCGGTTAGTAAGCGCAAAAAAACCGTGAATGTGGCAGATATTGAATCTGTGGTGGCGCATATCGCCCGTATTCCAGAGAAAACTGTCTCAGCGAGTGATCGCAATATGCTGAAGAATCTAGGTGATTGTCTAAAGATACTGGTTTTTGGTCAGGATAAAGCTATCGAGACGTTGACTGAGGCGATCAAGATGAACCGTGCCGGCTTAGGTCAGGAGCATAAGCCGGTTGGTTCTTTTCTGTTTGCCGGCCCAACAGGTGTCGGTAAAACCGAGGTGACGGTACAGCTAGCCAAAGCGCTGAATATTGAATTGCTGCGGTTCGATATGTCCGAGTATATGGAACGTCACACTGTGAGTCTTCTGATTGGAGCCCCTCCTGGTTATGTGGGTTATGATCAAGGTGGTTTGCTTACCAATGCCGTACTCAAGCATCCGCATTCAGTACTACTGCTGGACGAAATTGAGAAAGCACATCCGGATGTTTTCAATTTGTTGTTGCAGGTGATGGATAATGGGATGTTGACTGATAACAATGGCCGTAAGGTAAATTTTCATAATGTAATCTTGGTTATGACAACTAACGCTGGTGTGCAGGAAACCCAGCGTCAATCGATAGGATTAATTCAGCAGGATAAAAGTATGGCTGCTATGTCAGAAATTAAGAAGGTGTTTACATTGGAATTCCGTAACCGTTTGGATAACGTTATTTGGTTTAATCACCTTTCTATCGAGGTTATTCAGCAGGTAATTGACAAATTCATTGTTGAGTTGCAAGCGCAATTAGACGCTAAGGGTGTTTCGCTAGAAGTTAGTGATGACGCACGCAACTGGCTATGCAACAAAGGCTATGACAAAACGATGGGTGCTCGTCCCATGGCCCGTGTGGTGCAGGAAAATTTGAAAAAACCTCTGACTAACGAACTACTGTTTGGCTCGCTGGTCAATGGTGGCTCAGTGCGTGTTAAATTGGATAGAAAGAATCAGACGCTACAATATCAATTTCTCAGTACACAGAAACACAAAGCTGAGGTACTGTATACTAAATAACTTCTTAATAGCAGGTTGGAGAGATACCCCTTAATTTTATGGCGTGCTGCCGGGATGACTGACGGCATTTAGATCTCTGTAGTATTTAAAGCAAGAAAAAGGTAATCGATGGAGGTATTACCTTTTGATTCCAGCCGGAGGAATTGTCACCGAAACCTTGACCGAGGTAATACGCTCCGCTTATCTCAGTAGCTACGGAAGATAATTCGGCCTTTGCTCAGGTCATATGGGGTCAATTCAATAGTGACTTTGTCGCCTGTTAGGATGCGGATATAGTTTTTGCGCATTTTACCAGAGATATGTGCGGTCACTATATGTCCATTTTCTAATTCTACGCGGAACATGGTATTAGGCAAGGTGTCCAGTACGGTGCCTTGCATTTCAATATTGTCTTCTTTAGCCATCGAATCCTCTAGGTGTGAATACTAAAAGTTTTTAATCGACAAGATAATGCTGAAAAACCTTTATTATGTAAAGGAATGATTTAATTAACGGTTATGCAAGACTGAAAATTACACGCTACAGTAAGCATTCTAACATCCTACTGACCAGCTTGCTCAAGTATGTTAGGATATTAAGTTTTTGGATTGATACCATTCAGTTTCCAGCGATGCAGAGAGACCATCAGGGGTTACTGGGGGCTAAAGTTAATAAGTAAGCTCTCTCAATTTATTAGAGTGGGGTCGGCGAGAGAGGACTTGAACCTCCGACCTACTGGTCCCAAACCAGTTGCGCTACCAAACTGCGCTACTCGCCGATAGACTACATTGTGGAGCCATTATGTAGACTCATAGTTAACAGAGTTATCGTTATGAGGGATGAGTAACACTGACAACTTGATTTAGGTGGTGCGAAGAGAGGGACTTGAACCCTCACGTCTGTTACAAGACACTAACACCTGAAGCTAGTGCGTCTACCAATTCCGCCATCTTCGCTGATAAATGGGGTGACTGATGGGACTCGAACCCACGACAACTGGAATCACAATCCAGGGCTCTACCGACTGAGCTACAATCACCATTTACAGCATGACACGGGAAGGAACTTACCATGGCTCTTGTGCGCAAATATTATAGTGCGCCCGACAGGATTTGAACCTGAAACCTCTGCCTCCGGAGGGCAGTGCTCTATCCAGCTGAGCTACGGGCGCGTAGCGCCGTTTCGGGTGGGGATAGTACGGGATTTACGTCCTGGCTGTCTAGTAGTTTTTCAAAGAAATAATGTATTTGATTACCTCTTTATTTTTTCTTCCACCGACGGCCTGTCCTTTACTCTTTTCTGGTGTTATAGATGTCCACTGATGTGATATCCTAGGTAGCGCAAGAGTTTAAGCTGGTTCTGTAGACGTGATAGCTCGCTTAGTAGCCGGTAAAACCATTCAAATCCCCATTCCTGCCACTTTTTAGGTGCACGTTTCACAAATCCCCAGTACATATGTCGTAAGTGCCACCTACCCTATGTACAACGTATGGGAGTATATCTGTTTGCATACTTGCATTAATCTCTCCTGTCGGATCCCATAGGCAACGGTGATGATGACGGCCTTACTGGCATAGTATGCGTTCTAGTAACCCCGGCTGTGACTCGGGAGGAAAATAGCCGTCTTGCTGTCCGGTGATGATCACATTTCAGCGTGTGCGTAGCTGCGCTTCGGTTTGTATCAACACCTCTTGGCCGGCCGCCGACTAGAAACACTGGCACCCCTTTCCTGCCGGCGCGCGCTATGAGCTCTTCCCGTAAATCTGTTCCAGCAATACGGCTAGCTTTAGCGCGGGGATATTTTCGGCAAAATAGAACGCATAATATTAATGCTGTCTGCATATTTATACTCTGCTTCATCAAGTAAGCTTTTCAGAGTTGTATCTCGCTCGGAGCACAGCACTTTTTCGGCGTTGATCGCTACTAGCGTACCAGTTTTGAATTATCTACTGGAAAATAGATAATTGATAAAATGTGTATGATCGCGAAACCCCCATAGGTGAGGCCACAGATCTGATAATGTGGTACTTTATCATTACTATTTATTATAATCTCCCTTTTTCGGAGTAGTTAGTTACGACTGGTGGCTTGCGTCCGCATTAATCCTGCATGCTGGAACAGCAGAAATCCAGGTGAAATAATTCGCTATACATTGGCGCAGGTGCCGCCTATTGCGATATAGGTGAAAATTCTAAAGGTAACTGCGTAATCAGCAGTCAAATCCAGTTGCGTCTGGTAGGATGCAGAAAATAAATAAGCAACATAGCTGGGATGAAGAAATAAAAGAAACATTTCAGTGCTGTATCACTGGAGAATATCTGGTTGTAGGTAAGTAGTCGGAACAGTAAAAACCATTATAGATGAAGAATACTATTCAGTTCCTATGGCGACAAATGTTAGCAGTAGCTACAATAAGTGAATCCCGGTGCGACTAATATTGAACTAGTATGACTGAGCGCTACACAGTCGGAGGAATAATTGGGTTTTATAGCTGACGTGATAGATGCTATAGAACGTAGTTACTGTTAGCAGCTCTGCTAATAGATTTTCTGTCTTTACTATTCTCACGTTGTAATAGAAAATTAGCAGGCAGGTGAAAGGAAAGCCTAGGTAGAACGTCAGTATATATAATAGAGAGAAGAAAATATTTAAATTGAAACGTACTCGTCGAAATTCCTAGTAGGTTAGGGTCAGTACGAATAGTAGAGATACTACGTAGATCATTACAGGCAGCTAAATTGCTCTACAGTTATACTGTGCTCCTGCCACAATCGACAATGCCTGATCAGTCCTGTGAAATATTAGGGTAGAAAAAGGTGATAGTTGATAGGTCTAGTACAAGTATTTTCTGTTATGCCTTACAAAGGGTGGCAATATTCAAAATGTCATCATCGTATAACACTGGTGCCTGCTATACATGCAGATCCTGACAAAATGGATTTTTTCAGCTGAGTATGAAAGGTGCCGAGTTGAATTAGCAGGCTTACAGTATCGATGCCTTGCTGGTGCTAAAATAGAAAATAACCGGCATCGCATTGGTACAATAATGCCAGATAGTCACTGAAAACTAGAGGTTTAATTAGAATTTTCAGATGACTAGCTGGGAAATAGCGCTCTCCTTCTGTGCACACTATGGTAATATAAATGTCATTATTGGCGAGGTACCACAATGGTAAAATGATTTGAACTCTATCGCCAAATTGATAGTGGGTAGCGTGTAGCGCTTGGCAGTAACGATTGGAAGGATCACCAGAGTTACCTACTAGCAATCTTAGTGATTAATCTCTAGTCTTCAAATGTGCTACTCGATTAATGTGCTTTGCTGATAAGAAAGAGCAGCGAGGCCGGTATTGGCGGGTATCGTTGGCGATAATAATAAAAGGTAGCAAATGCCGGCGCGCTCTTAGGCGCGCCGGCATAGCATAGAACAGATAGTGATGCAGGCAATTTGAATCTTCATACAAACCCGCGCCCACACATGCCAACTGATACGTGCTAGCTGAATCTTGCCAGCCAACAGAACTAGCTACAATAAAAAGTTGAATTAGCCGTGTAAAAAATATTTCTCAGATGGCGGCGCATTAGTGCTCTTGTCAGTACCTTTTTGCTATCAAAATATTCAATATCCAGATGATTACAGTCAGAAAGTAGTGTGCCATCCCAGGAGACTACCATAAAACTCCAAGTCACACTGACGGGCAGATGTCGCCAGTGTATCGTTAAAGAAACGCAGCACTGTCTCATTATGATAAAGGATATCGGACCCTAACACATGCATCAAATTGTTAATTTTTTAAGATAAAGTAGAAACAGTCCGCCGCACAAAGCAGAATAGACAGTATGTGTAGCCATATAGGCTTGCGTTACACCCATGGCACGGGATAAAGCCAATGGGAAAGCGGTTAGCAACGCACATTGACTAAGTTCCGCTAAATAAAAACGTAGCGCGGCACAGGACACCACTAGGTATCTAAAGACAATAAGAGACTATTTTGAAAACATCTCCCCACCAGCTGTCAGGCGAACAAGCTACGCATCGTGCTAAACTCAATAGAAAACAGCTGTCGGATCATTACGTCCCGCAGCAACCAAAGTACTAAACTTACCGCTATCACTGCCGGAAACACAAACTGTAGCATACGCATAATCTCCTGAGCTACTCTCGTTTACTATCTAATCAAGACAGAGTGGGCAGTAGATAAACGGTAAACAAAACAGTGATAAACTACAAATAGGAATCCGAGATACTGTTGACACCCTGCCAGATTCCGACTACTGCCCAGCCGTAATCGCGCACCAGGAGGTTACGTATCATCACATAGGTTACTGGTATGGTCATCGCAGTAATCAACTCCATAACGGTAAATTTATCCAGTAGCGTAGCTACTGTCCCAAGCCGGTAACAGATACGCCAGTGGCAATTGACGATGATAGCGCAAAATCAGCAGCACCGGCAATAGCGCTATCGCTGGCACTAGTGCCAGCCACCGGAAGCATCACGCCTTTCAACACCGCCAAACCCAAATTAGCGCAGGCGATGCCAACTGAACGCTAGTGCACTAATCACTTCCTGATAACGTGCCTAACTAAATAGCGTGCAACTGACAGACTTGGCGGCAAAGATGAAAATCACTACCAGCAACAGCGAAAAACAAAGCACTATCGCCCAACCCGGAACCTATCCCGCGCGCAGCTGATCTGATTGATACTGGTGCTCAGACACTAATTTTGTAATGCCATTATACTGACACCTGATAATACGCCCAGCACTGTTACCAACTGGAGAAAGTTCCTCGCTTATTCCATTCTACCAGAACCGAAAGCTTACTGCCGGCACTTTAATTACCAGTAGGCTTACGCTCATTTTGATAATCGAGAAAGCCACTGTTCAGACCAACACGTTTACAAATCATATTTAGATGTAATAGCCACAAATCGCGTCAATCACGCGTTGCTGATCGCTGTCTTTCAAGTTATAGAATAGTGGTAGACGCACTAAGCGCTGGCTTTCACGGCTGGTATAGCGATCACTGCCATGAAATCGGCCAAAACGCTGTCCAGCTGGACTACTATGCAATGGGATATAGTGAAATACAGTTAAAATATCCACCGATTTCATATAGCGAATGAAACTGTTGCGGTCGTTGATATCACTAAGCTTCAAATAGAACATATGCGAGTTGTGCTGGCAGGTATCAGGTAATACCGGCACCGCTAGGCTATCCTGCTGAGCTAGCGACACATAATATCTATTCCACAATGTCAGACGCCTCAGGTTAATGGTTTCCGCCGCTTCTAGCTGTGCCCATAAATAGGCAGCTTGAAGATCTGCCATCAAATAGCTAGAACCGATATCGTACCAAGTATATTTATCTACTTTCTTACGAAAGAACTGACTGCGGTTAGTGCCCTTTTCACGGATAATCTCCGCTTGCTCTATAAAGGCTGCGTTATTAATAAGTATCGCGCCACCTTCGCCGCCAGAGGTATAATTTTTAGTCTCATGGAAGCTAAAGCAGCCGATATGACCCAAGGTGCCGAGGGCGCGGCCCTTGTAAGTCGCCATCACGCCCTGTGCGGCGTCTTCCACAACCCATAACCGGTGCTGCTTAGCAATAGCCATGATAGTGTCCATTTCGCAGGCTACACCAGCATAATGGACTGGTACAATAGAGCGGGTATTGGGAGTAATCGCCGCCTCTATCAGCGTTTCATCGATATTCAAGGTGTCTGGGCGGATATCAACGAATACTATCGTTGCACCACGTAGAACAAAGGCATTGGCAGTGGAAGCAAAGGTGTAGCTCGGCATAATCACTTCATCTCCGGGGTGAATATTCAGCAAGATGGCCGCCATTTCCAGTGAGGCAGTGCAAGAAGGCGTCAGTAACACTTTTGCGCTGCCGAAACGCTGTTCCAGCCATTGTTGGCAGCGCTGAGTGAAGCTTCCGTCACCACATAATTTGCCGCTGCCTATGGCAGTCTGAATAAAGCTGAGTTCAGTACCAACCACAGGTGGCACGTTAAATGGAATCATGAGATCCTCTATATAACCAATAAGTAAAGTGAACAACTCGCGCGCCGTATCGCTGGCAGATTGGTGGTTTGAGTAGCCACCCATAGCTGCCCAGAGGCTACGACCGTGGCACCAGTCCAATTCCGATGTCCGGGTACCACGCATTGTGGAAGCCACCGCCAGCAGGCCAATACGTGCCGACTGCGCTCCGATATCCCTCAGTGTCACCAGTTCCGTACCGGGTCTTGTTCAGGAAGCAATGACCAAAACTGCCGCGCATAGCATTTCCACCCACTGCGCATAGAAGCAACGCAACGGTGCTCATTATCTCTGGACCACGGTGGGCGAAAACAACCTGCTGCCATCGTGCGTAGCACAGGTATATCCGCCGCATCCGCTAGCCGCATCTCCGCCACTGGTAACTCCATCACAACTGCTGCCGACGTAGGTGACAGGGTGTAACAACATTCCACCTCCCCTTCCACTGGAAGGAAGCCAAGAGCGACGAGCGCGTCTATATCAAGCTGGGGGCCCGGCAGCTACTTTCGCTTGCACCATCGAGAACGCGTCTAACACCGCCAATGTCAGCATTGTCGAGCCTTCATTTAATTGGACACGGCCTAGGGCGGCGGCTGAAAAGGCTGCTTTCCCACAGTAGGGGGTCAATATTGGCGTGAACGGGCATGCAACAGATCCACCAGATATTGGCCATAGCCAGTTTTCGTCAGTTCCTGCGTCGCACATCGTCCAACCAGCCATGACTCCAGGTAGGCGGGCTTTGAAGCCCTGATGCTTTTCGACCGTTTTCACAAATGTGCTGGCCTCAAGAGGCTGTTATGAGACCAGTATCTAGCCAGGCAAAACCGCATCCCAGCAGCTCAATGCTTAACCTACCTCGCTCCAGATACATCAGATTAATCATAGTAATTTCAAATTCGCCCCGTGCTGAAGGTATGACTCGTTTGGCAAAGTCGACCACCTGGTGATCATAGAAATACAGGCCGGTAACTGCCCAGCTGGAACGAAGATAAGCCGGTTTTTCTTTCAGCGATATGGCACGGATCGTCGTCAAATTCCATGATGCCGAAACGCTCAGAATCGATTACCTGATAAGTGAACAAATGTCGCACCCTGCTCACGTGCTGTATCTTAGGGCTGAATTCCTGATCAAAATAGATATTGTCATCGAGGATCATGCAGCATCGATCTCCACTAATAAAACTTTTCTCCTAATTAAAAACACCTAAGCCCAACCCATTAGGGCTTGGCTGAATGGTATAAGGTTAAGTGAATACTAATTGCTCGCCTGCGCCGAGCAATTGTTTAAATAATGACATCTCTTCCGACGAAGTAATAATCAGGATGTCTCAGATTCTTGCTAGCATCAGCACCGACAGTGAATAGTAAAGCATCGGTTTGTCGTACACAGGCAATAGCTGTTTGGAAATACCTCGAGTGATTGGATACAGACGGCTACCATTGCCTCCCGCTAGAACGATACCTTTATTTGTCCTCCTCACCTTCAACTCAGCTCAAGATATTCTCTGAGATAGCTAACCATTCAAAATCCGCTGCCACCATGCACAGTGTATCAGATACCAATGCACAATCTGGAAAGGCCACTTTTAAATGTTTCCTGTGGCCGCCACAGCCCAGCTCACATGTAATTTTACCAGAATTGACGGCATAACGTCTGTCGTTCCCCGGATGGTCTTCCACATAGGTAATCAGTTGCCTGAATGTTATACCCCGGCGGGATGCGGCGCACCGGCCTGTTCCAATAGAGCACACAGCGCTTCCACTACCTCGATAGTGCGTCGTTCGCGTTATAAAGCCACCGATATTATAAGTTTCACCGAATCGCACACATGTTACTACTTGATAAAGAGCACAAGCATGATCCTCCACATAGAGTCACTCGCGAATCTGATCACCGTCACCGTAGACCGGCAGAGGTTTACCCGCAAGTGCGCTGATGATCATCAGCAGGATCAGTTTTTCCAGGAAATGATATCCACATAGTTATTAGAACAAATAGTCACCAACACCGGCAGGCCGTAGGGTGCGCATCCAAGTACACACTAGATGGTCGCTAGCAGAGCTTTAGAGACAGAGTAGGGCTTGTTTGATGCATAAAGGCGTGGATTCTGTAAATAAGCTAACATCATCACAGGCAGACCACCATACACTTCATCGATGAAGATGTGGTGGAAGCGAAATGTGTCACGCGTTACTGCTGGTAATTCCTGTCAGTAACAGCGCGTCGCTTCCTAGAGGTGCCAGTATTAGTATCAATAAACGGCACGGGTTGTCGATAGAACGATCAACATGGCTTTCCGTTGACAAATGCAAGATAGCGTCAGGATGGAACGTCGTCAACAACTACTATAGCCCGGTCGTCGCCGATATCAACTCGCACGAAACGGGAATAGGATGATCAGATACTGGTGTTAGTGAATCCAGATTGCCAGCACAGGTTAGTTTATCTACCATACCTGACATCGGTAGCATCGAGGATCGCACCAGTGCGGAGCCAATAAACCCTGCGCTGTCGGTGACAAGCAGGCGTTTCATTGCCAAACCCCACGGGTTATCCCCACGATCCAGTGCTGACGGATAATGGAGGAATCAATAGAACGGAATTGACGGTGATCTACTAGCATCACCAGAACATCTGTGGCCGCCAATGCCTGCTTCCAGTCTACCAAAGTGACTAGCCCGTCTAACGACACGCCGGCAGTGCGCCAATATTCGGTTCTACCACCAGAGTCTGTGGCCTCGGATCCAACGAGCTATCATTTGCGCTACATGTAGCGCCAGACTTTCTCTAAGGTCGTCGATATCCGGCTTAAACACCAGACCGAAATAGGCAACGATGATATCGCTGATGCCACACTTGATTTCAGTTAGACGGTCCGCTACCGTTGTTTTCACTTTGTTCACTATACCCAATTTGATTTACGTCATTCACTTGACGAGCGGTGCGCATAAGCCGTGTTTGTGCCGGATTCTGGGCAATAATAAACCACGATCTACTGCGATACAGTGACCGCCTACACCCGTGACTGGTTGCAATATACTGACCCGCGGTTGGCGATTGGCCAACGCAACTAATTCCCAGATGTTGATTTGCTGTTCCGAGTAAATAATCGATAGCTCGTTGGCGAACGAAATATTGATATCATAGAAACTGTTTTCAGTCAATTTGCACATTTCCACGGTGCGAGCAATGGTCATCACACACTCACCTTTCAGGAAGATGCTTTATAAATCAGCGGCATATGTTGAACAGCGCGGAGTCATGCCGCCAATTACCCTGTCGTTTTTAATTAGCTCACTATCACTTTATCGAACAGCACCCGCTCTTGGGCAGTAGGCGATATTAATATCCGCCGCCTCACCAGCCTGTTGAGGGAAAATCAGATCAGGACGCGCCACCCGACACCAGCTATCTGTTCGGTCGCGCCCACCAGCGAGGCAGATGCGAGAATTACTAAATCGCCGGCTTTTAATACCGGTACCAGCGACAGCGCTGCTGCTTGGACACAGCTAAGATCCGGTTGGTGATCGTCGCGAAAAGGCGTCGACACGGCGATTAAGAACGCGTCCGCTGGCTGCTAGTTGACTTACTTGCTAGCAAGCAAGCTCTTGCTCGGTTACCACCCGATCTAAATCGGGTTCGATAATATGGATAGCGCGCCACAGTTGATGGTCTCCACTGCATGATGATTCGTATCTACTCCTATCACCTGCTTATGGTGTGAGGCAAACGCCGCGGAAGTAGTAAGACCAATGCATCCCAGCTCAATAACGGAAATAGTATTGAAACTCATTTATTTACCTGATTTTTAATACTGCGATAATCCGCTCACAGGTATGACCGTTACCATAGGGGCTATGCACTCTACTCATCCGTTGGTAAGTCTGGGTATTATTGAGTAATTGTGACGGCGCTTGGTAAATTGCTTGATCATTTTTTCCTACCGGCTACACAGTTCCGGCCATTACCGCTTCTGGTTGTTCGGTGGTATCGCGCATCACCAGAACTGGTTTTCCCAGAGAAGGTGCTTCCTCCTGAATTCCACCAAAATCTGTCAGAATAATCGTGGCGCGATTCATTAGATAAATGAATGGCAAATAACCCTGTAGATCGATTAATTTTATGTTGGTAATACCGTACAGCGTGCGGTTCACTGATTTGTGAACATTGGGATTGAGATGCACCGGATAGACGACCTTGAACATCAGGGTGATCAAGCACAATGCGTGCCGTGCCAACAGGCTGCAAATACTCTTAAAATTATCTCCGAAGTTCCCGCGACGATGTCCGGTCACCAGGATCATCCTTTTCACCCCATCAAGAAATGCGTAACGCTGCTCTAATCTAGCGAGTAGTTTGGAATTGCTCATCATCCCCGAACCCAGAACAACACATCGATAACCGTATTTCCAGTCACTACAATTCATGCCCAGCGGTAACCTTTCTGATAGAAAATTAGCACATGCGTTATTGGTGGGCGCAAAATGCTAGCTAGCCAAGGCACCCGATCAATTTACGGTTTCCCTCTTCTGGCCAGGGAGAGAAAAAATCGTCGGTGAGCAGCCCTGCTTCTACATAATCAACGGGAATATGCTGGTAAAACGCCGCCAGACTAGCAGCCAGGGCGGTTGTGGTATCGCCATGCTAGCACGTATCCTGACAGAAATCGTTCCAGCACTGGCTGTATCCGGTTAAGATGCGGCTGATAGTCTCGGTAAGCCCTTGCGAGGGACACATGATATCCAAATCGTAATTGGGCACAATCGCAAACAGGCGCAGCACCTGATCCAGCATCTCGCAATGCTGAGCCGTCACGCAGACTCGGATCTCAAAAGCCGGATCATTAGCTATAGCTAGAGTCAGCGGTGCCATCTTTATGGCTTCTGGTTGTGTGCCAAAGACGATCAACACTTTTACAGCAGTTTCCCTCTACCTTAAAATACACGTGCCGTGTTGTGGATAATGATAGGCTACCTGACAAATGGCCTTCGGTTGCATTAACAGCGACGCACCAGCACGACTCCTACGCTAAGCAGCATACCCGTGATGCCCCAAACATTATCAGGAATACCCAAGACTTATCTCATTTTACCGGCTTTCAAGGGTTCTTAAATAACGGTGGGTTTTAAAGCTCTTATTCAATACCAGAGCTACATTGAAGGCAGATGGCTCCACTGCCTGCAGAAAGTCCAACTGCGCCTGTAACATCGTATAACCCAGTAAGAATTTTAAATTTCTGAAAACGAGTGGCGGTAAAATCACTTTGGCTGCGGTCGATGCCCTGTTTCTCCAGCTTTGAAGCCTGGTTAAGTCGCTTCTGTTTGCGCTGTACAATCGCCGCAGTCACCGCTTCCTGCCGATTACTTGCGATTTTAGCGAAAATGATGCGTTGTAACCCAGGTAAGCCATGACTTTCATTGAGCTGCTCAGCCGCAGCACGCTTGATTGGCGTCCGACGCTGTTTCCAGTACTTAGTCGTGTGTTATCCGGTAGCTTTTTCAGCTCGTTCCGCGGGAGAACTGTACAGTATTGATTAACTCATCGAGCAGCGCGGCGTCAACGTGAGGATCGCCCGCTTTATATGTCTTGTAATAGGAACTGGCGAGCCAAAAACTCCGGCGAGTTCATATGGAGGTTAGCTGACGCAAAAACTCTTGACATGCTGCATCAGTAATTGAAGGCGTGTTCAAAATAGGAAACACGATATTCTTCACATCCAGATTGCACAGAAACTGCTGCTAAGAAAAATGTCTTTCTAACACATTCAGTGTCGATTTATCGGTAAAAAAAATGAAGGTCTATTCCTGATGCACCAGAAAGGAAAAGGAATATGTCAGTCCACCCAATGCAAACAAAAAAGTGCAGATGGAAATGGCGCCCTTACCACGTAATAGAGCGTAAAGTAGGTTACACAAATCCAATTCATTTTCAATAGCCTGTTCCTGACTGGAAGAGATAGTAAGCTTGCTGATATCATTTTCTCCCCGAATTCCTGTTTAAAGCAGTGTTTTTATATTGACTTAGCCACCGTTTAATGCATCGTGCGACCCGACAGGAATATTTTAGTACGTACCCGTACAGCAACTCCAACCCACAACAAGTAATATGACCGATTCTGGCCAGCGTAACCAGCGCTCCCCTGCGACATCGAAAGTCGCCAGCAGCTCGACGGTGAGCGCAATGATGACAAACACCTGATGAGAACTGAAACTCATGCGTATGATTAAGTGGCGAATGTGCTGCCGGTCAGGCGCAAAAGGGCTCATTTCCTTTCACATTCGGCGATACAATGATGGCTATCATGTCCTTAATCGGCACGGCGACACAGTGCGGTCACTGAATTCATTGGGTGTCCCCAGCCCGAGTGCTTTGCAAGCAGCAGCCAGATAATTATAAACTCGATCATAGTGCTGTCTGAGTCGCCCATAAATACTTTGTAGCGTCTACCGAAATACCTAAATTAAGTAAATACACAGCAGTATCGCGGCGATCATGGCAAAACACCATAATGCCAAACTTGGGTTATTGTCTAGAGTGAGTAGAATGCCCATTGTACCCCCAGCGATACGCAGGACAGATCGCCCAGCAGACCATCTACGCCATCTATCATGCTGCAGGCATTGATCACCGCTCAGACGGCGTCAAGGTTACTAAATAACCGAAAAGCAACACATCTCTTCCAAGGCCCAAAATGTAGCCTAGACTTAATGTAGCGACCGCTGAATACCATCATTGCCATTGCCACCAGAGCCTGGATAATTGCACGTACCGCCACACTGATGTCGAAACGCTCATCGAGCGCGCCGGTGATCACTAGAACGCCCGTACACATTAGATACAGCATTACATGGGAAATATAATGATCCGTATAGAGAAAAGTGAAACAAATGCCGGCATAAATAGAAATACCACCAATCAGAGGGATTTGTCCTTGATGGCGCTTGCGGTAGTTAGGTTTATCAACAAGATCTATTTTTTGCAATCTTGCGTGCTAAGAACAAAAAGAACAAAGAAAATAGAAAAATAGCAATAAAATAAATATGTATATTAAGTATATATATTCACACAAGCCATGTAATGAATTATTATGGTGTACGCTTCAACTTCGATGTCTTATCTATCACTGAGTTTTGTGATAATGAAAAGGTCTTTCTGTTATCGCTTTATTTGCATCTGAATCTGCGTCTAATATACAGATTAGAATGGACTATTTTAGTAATTATTACATGTTACATATATGTAATAGATACACTAAATAACTTGACTATCCTAGTATTAACAACGAAAAACGCCACGTTTTCAACGCGGCGCTATCCGGATTTTTATGATTTTACGAACGTTTCATCATGTCGAAGAATTCATCGTTAGTTTTGGTCATCGACAACTTGTTTATTAAAAATTCCATCGCATCGATTTCACCCATAGGGTGAATAATTTTACGCAGGATCCACATTTTCTGTAGCTCTTCCTGAGTAGTGAGCAATTCTTCTTTACGGGTTCCTGAACGGTTATAATCGATAGCTGGAAAAACTCGTTTCTCGGCAATTTTACGCGACAAATGCAATTCCATATTTCCGGTACCCTTGAACTCTTCATAGATCACTTCGTCCATCTTCGAGCCAGTATCTACAAGTGCTGTTGCGATGATAGTCAGGCTGCCTCCCTCTTCCACATTGCGCGCAGCGCCGAAAAAACGTTTCGGACGATGTAAAGCATTGGCATCCACGCCGCCGGTTAACACCTTGCCAGACGCAGGTACCACGGTGTTATAAGCACGAGCCAAACGGGTAATGGAATCCAGCAGGATAACGACATCTTTCTTATGTTCAACTAGACGCTTGGCTTTTTCAATCACCATTTCAGCGACCTGCACGTGGCGAGAGGCAGGCTCATCAAAAGTTGAGGCAATGACTTCACCTTTCACTAAGCGCTGCATTTCGGTCACTTCTTCCGGACGCTCATCAATCAACAGAACCATAAGCACGCAGTCGGGGTGATTATAGGCGATGCTTTGGGCGATATTTTGCAGCAACATGGTTTTACCGGCCTTAGGCGGTGCCACTATTAGGCCACGCTGACCGCGGCCGATAGGCGAGGCCAGATCCAAAACACGCGCAGTTAGATCTTCGGTAGAGCCATTACCGCGTTCCATACGTAAACGCGAATTCGCATGCAGAGGTGTCAGGTTTTCAAATAAAATTTTATTACGGGAGTTTTCTGGCTTATCATAGTTAACTTCGTTAACCTTCAACAGCGCGAAGTAGCGTTCACCTTCTTTCGGCGGGCGGATCTTGCCGGAAATGGTATCGCCAGTACGCAGGTTGAAGCGACGGATTTGGCTGGGAGAAACGTAGATATCATCTGGGCCGGCGAGATAGGAACTATCGCTGGAACGAAGGAAGCCAAAGCCATCTTGCAATATTTCCAGTACTCCATTACCGAAGATATCTTCACCACTCTTGGCATGCTGCTTGAGAATGGCGAAGATGATGTCTTGTTTACGCATACGGGCCAGATTTTCTAGCCCCATATTCTCGCCGAGAGTTACTAACTCTGAAACCGATGTATTTTTTAATGCGGTAAGGTTCATAATGGTAGGTTCTTAAACTCGGGGTGTATCTCGAACTGATTTTATGGATGGTATGTGTAAAATCGAGCTTGTCTATGGCATTTATCCCGGTAAATCCCGTTTAAGCTGATGAACAGCAACTTATGCAAAATACAAATGGCAAGAAGATTGAGATTAAGAGTGCCTAACAATGAATTAACTTAAATCCCGCCCTTGTCTGACGCCCGCTCGGTGGTGCGGGAAAAAGTAAAGCTCAGATTTAAATTACAGGAAGTATCACAATGCAGTAAAATGAACTTAGCATGGTTCTTGATGGGCGTCTAGGGGTCAAGTATGAGAAATGCTTATAAGTACTAGCGTCCAGCGGAAGAATCGCAAAACTGCTTACAGATTTACATTAAGGAATTCTTTAAACTGTTCTTTGGATAGAACACCAATTTTGGTAGCTACCACTTTACCATCGCGAAACAGCAACAAAGTGGGGATACTGCGAACGCCATACTTGGGTGCAGTGGCTGGGTTTTCATCTATATTCAGCTTGGCGATGGTAAGTTTTCCATCGAATTCATCAGCAATTTCTGTCAAAATGGGCGAGATCATTTTACAGGGGCCGCACCATTGCGCCCAGAAATCGACTAGAATTAGTCCTTTTGACTGTAATATGTCCTTTTTGAAGCTGTCGTCACTAAGGTGGATAATTTTTTCGCTCATGATTTTACTCCATAAGATTGCTGCTACTCGCTGCTGCAGCATAACCAACAATATGTTGTATTTTATTATGCTTCTGTAAGAATAAATTAGTTATCATTTTATCATACTATGAGCAAAATATACTTAACCAAAAAGAAGTTTTTCGACTTCTTTCTGCATTCTGTTAACTATTGAATTAATTGATTCAAAGGGGCTTATAAATGTACTTCCATTGAAATATAGATTTTTCCATTGCGCTTGCAGGTAAAAACACTCAGGTCAGGTGCAAGCAGATGCTGGTTAAAGATAGCGAGCTAATCAGTTTCTTGCTCTTATAATAAGAAAGTTTAAAAATTTATTAAGAAGATACTAATACCCTTATAAAATAGATTAATAAGAACAATTAGTTACAATAAAAAACCATGTTAACATGAGCGCCATATTAGTGGTTGTGTTGGGTAAAGTAATATTGTTTGACTACCATCTTATCTCAGCTTTACAACTTTTTGTTAGCTGTAATCTTTTTTGAAGCTTCGCATAGATTAGATATAAAAATATTAATTAAATAATCATAAATAATATTACCTTGGTATAATACACTCCCGGTAGAGCAAGAGTTATCCAAAGTGCCTGGGGCTGCAGTATTAGGTATAAATGTTATCATTTCCCAAGTTGGTACAGTGCACCCGTGATTCTACCAGTAGCCATATTCGTACTAGTTGAGTTAAATATCTTGATTTACTCACTAGCGGGTAATGTAAGGCTTTGCTATAGCGCAATAACATACTAATAGCCGCTTAACTCAGAATCACATCGTCGAGCAATTGCAAAGTTCTTTTTCTTCTGGCCATTGCTCAGTTAAATTTTCAGCAATGTTAGCTGTGATTATACATGTCAAACAGAAAAATTTTCCCTTCATTTTTGCTCATTATATTTTATGCTTACTTAGCGGCCGACAGTATACCACATGATTTAAAAATCCTGTGCAGTATTTTATTAACTAAAGACCGTATCGACGCAATGATGACTTGCGTTCTTTGCGATCCGCCGCAGGCAATACCATAGTGAATGGCTTATGCGCAAGTTTTCTGAGAAAAACAGTGACAGAGAACGGAGGAGATTTTATCAGAAAACAAAGTGGCCAACCGGAAGCGTTATTGATCATAGTAGATAAAACCCCTGTTGTAAAGGCAGGGGTTTAAGGAAAGAGTGAGCGTTGTCTTGCAAATCAGTCAACGACTTGAGAGACGTTTCATATCTTTCATGTAGCCACGTAATTTGACGCCGACGATCTCAATCGGATGTTGACGGATAGCTTCATTGACATCACGCAGACGAACATTATCGATTTCCCCATCAGCAACTGATTGACCCAAATCTCCTGCTTGCAGGTTGTCCATGAAGGTGCCTTTGAGCAATGGCACAGCGGCGTTGGTGAATAGATAGTTGCCGTACTCCGCAGTGTCAGAGATGACTATATTCATCTCATACAAGCGTTTACGGGAGATGGTATTAGCGATAAGCGGTAATTCATGCAATGATTCATAATAAGCCGATTCGCTGACAATGCCAGTACGAGTCATGGTTTCAAACGCTAACTCTACCCCAGCTTTCACTATAGCGATCATCAGTACGCCGTGATCAAAGTAGGTTTGCTCATTGATTTTACCACTGTACTGCGGCGCGTTCTCAAACGGCGTGTGGCTAGTTTCTTTGCGCCAGCGCAGCAGCTTAACATCATCGTTAGCCCAATCGGCCATCATGTCACTGGAGAAGGCACCAGTGATAATGTCGTTCATGTGTTTTTCAAACAGCGGCTGCATCAGTTGTTTCAGCTGCTCGGATAAGGAAAAGGCGCGCAATTTGGCACTGTTGGATAACCGGTCCATCATCAGCGTGATACCACCCTGCTTCAGTGCCTCAGTGATGGCTTCCCAACCGAATTGAATCAGCTTGCCGGCATAAGCGGGGTCAATGCCATCGGAGACCATTTTGTCAAAGCAAAGCAGTGAACCGGTCTGCAATATGCCGCACAGAATGGTTTGTTCGCCCATTAAGTCTGATTTTACCTCGGCGACGAAAGAAGATTCTAGTACACCAGCGCGATGAGCGCCGATCGCAGCCGCCCAGGCTTTGGCTAGCGTTATTCCCTCACCTTTCGGATCATTTTCTGGATGCACGGCAATAAGAGTCGGTACTCCGAAGCCGCGCTTATATTCTTCGCGCACTTCAGTACCGGGGCATTTAGGTGCCATCATGATTACGGTGATATCGCGGCGGATTGGCTCACCGACTTCAACAATATTAAAGCCATGGGAATACCCCAGTGCGGCACCTTCTTTCATCAGCGGCTGTATCGCCTGCACAACCACAGAGTGCTGCTTATCAGGAGTCAGGTTTATGATCAGATCCGATTTTGGCACCAACTCTTCATAGGTGCCGACACGAAAGCTGTTTTCTGTCGCTTTACGCCAAGAGAGACGCTTATCAGAGATAGTTTCTTTGCGCAGTGCATAAGCGACATCTAAACCCGAATCACGCATGTTCAGCCCTTGGTTTAATCCTTGCGCACCACAGCCGATAATCATCACTTTTTTGCCTTTTAAATAGTACGCTTCATCGATGAATTCATCTCGGCCCATGAAGCGGCATTTGCCTAACTGAGCTAGTTGCTGGCTCAGATTTAAGGTATTAAAATAATTAGCCATATTATAATTCCATAGTATTTAATAAATTAAGGTTCGGCGAAAAATGGTTAAAACTTAGCTATGGTAGCTTATCCTCCCAGTTTAGACTTATCTCTCACCGCACCTTTGTCAGCACTAGTCGCCAAACTGGCGTATGCTTTCAGAGCGAATGACACCTGACGTTTGCGCATGACCGGCGTCCAAGCCGAGTTATTACGTGCCAGTTCTGTTTCAAGGCGCGCTGTCAGTTCATTATCAGTCACATTTAGCATAATGCTGCGATCGGCGATATTGATATCAATGATATCGCAGTCACGTACCAGGCCGATCAGGCCACCACTGGCAGCTTCCGGCGAAATATGACCGATAGACAGTCCCGAGGTGCCACCGGAGAAGCGACCGTCGGTAATCAACGCGCAGCTTTTGCTCAAACCCATGGATTTTAGAAAAGTTGTTGGATAAAGCATTTCCTGCATACCTGGGCCACCTTTCGGGCCTTCGTAGCGAATTACTACGACATCGCCGGCAATTACTTTACCGTCGAGAATCGCCTCGGACGCGGTCTCCTGACTTTCATACACTTTGGCTGGCCCACGGAAAACTAATATGTCCTTATCGACGCCAGCGGTTTTCACAATACAGCCGTCTTTGGCGATATTACCGTACAACACAGCCAGCCCGCCGTCCTGACTGTAAGCGAATTGATGAGCTCGGATGCAACCTTCTTGGCGATCAGTATCCAAGGATGGCCAGCGATAATTTTGGGAAAATGCCTGGGTGGTGCGGATCCCTGCCGGCCCTGCGGCGTACATACTTTTTACCGTTACATCGTCAGTCACCATGATATCATAGCGCGCCAGCGTTTCCGCTAACGACAGCCCGAGTACATTGTGCACGTGACGGTGAAGCAGGCTATTGCGATCTAGCTCGCCTAGAATACCGATCACGCCGCCGGCACGGTGCACATCTTCCATATGATACTTTTGAGTGTTGGGGGCGATTTTGCATAAATGTGGCACTTTGCGTGACAAACGGTCTATATCCGCTATGGTAAAGTCCACTTCGCCTTCCTGTGCAGCTGCCAGCAGATGAAGTACCGTATTGGTGGAGCCGCCCATGGCGATATCCAAAGTCATAGCGTTTTCAAATGCCGCTTTGCTGGCGATACTGCGCGGCAGTACACTATCATCATTTTGCTCGTAATGACGTTTAGTTAAATCGACGATATGCTCGCCAGCACTTAAAAAGAGGTGTTTACGATCAGCATGAGTCGCCAGCAGTGATCCGTTACCTGGCTGGGAAAGACCCAGCGCTTCTGTCAGGCAGTTCATCGAGTTGGCAGTAAACATCCCAGAACAAGAGCCGCAGGTCGGACAAGCGTTGCGCTCGATTTGCCTGCTGTCTTCATCAGAAACATTTGGGTTGGCGCCCTGGATCATAGCATCAACCAGATCCAGATTAATGATTCTATCTGATAGATTGATTTTTCCAGCTTCCATCGGGCCGCCGGAAACAAAGATTGCCGGAATATTCAGGCGCAGTGATGCCATTAGCATCCCTGGCGTGATTTTATCGCAGTTGGAAATACAGACCATAGCGTCAGCGCAGTGGGCATTGATCATGTACTCCACCGAATCAGCGATGAGCTCGCGCGAAGGCAGGGAATACAGCATACCGCCGTGTCCCATTGCGATGCCGTCGTCAACCGCAATAGTATTGAACTCTCTCGCGACCCCACCGGATACCTCGATTTGTTTGGCGACTAGTTTACCCAGATCACGTAAGTGCACGTGGCCAGGTACAAACTGAGTGAAAGAGTTGACCACAGCAATAATCGGTTTACCGAAATCGCTGTCTGTCATCCCCGTAGCGCGCCACAAAGCTCGTGCTCCGGCCATATTACGGCCGTGCATAGTGGTGGCGGAACGGTACTTAGGCATGGCAATTACTCTATGATTCAGATGGTCAGGGCTGTCGCAGTGCCCAGGTACAAATGCTTTGTTTGTTATTGATTAACTAGATCCAGCCAACCCCATTTATCCTCTGTCTTACCGCTAAACAGACCGAAGAACTCCTGCTGCAACTTTTTGGTAACGAAACCGCATTTACCAATGCCGACCTTAATACCGTCTACGCTGCGCACTGGGGTAATTTCGGCGGCAGTACCGGACATAAAGACTTCATCAGCCAAATAGAGGGATTCACGGGATAAAACTTGTTCACGTACTTCCAGCCCGGCTGTTTTGGCCAGCTTGATAATAGCGTCACGGGTAATGCCCGGCAGCGCGGAAGAGGTAAACGGGGGCGTAAACAAAATATCATCCTTTACTTCAAACAGGTTTTCGCCCGCTCCTTCAGAAACATAACCGTACACGTCCAGCGCAATACCTTCCTGATAGCCGTGTCGGCGAGCTTCGCTACCGACCAAAATAGAGGACAAATAATTGCCCCCCGCTTTAGTCGCGGTCGGAATGGTATTGGCCGTCGCGCGGTTCCATGAGGAAACCATTGCGTCAATGCCTTGATCTAGTGCTTCTTCGCCTAAATACGTGCCCCATGGAAACGCGGCGATGATCACATCGGTGGTATAGTTTGCAGGAGGATTCACACCCATGCCGACATCTCCAATAAAGATTAGCGGACGGACATAGGCGCTGACCAGATTATTTTTGCGCAGAACCGCGCGACAGGCTTCCATCAACTCACAGATGCTCTGTTTCACTGGCATACGATAAATTTTTGCCGAATCATGCAGACGCTGCATATGTTCACGATGACGAAATAAGACTGGACCTTTATGCGAATTATAGCAACGTATGCCTTCAAAGACTGATGATCCATAATGCAGCGCATGCGACATTACATGGATTTTGGCTTCTGCCCACGGAACCATTTCACCGTTGAACCAAATGAAATCCGCTTTTTTCACTGTCATGTTTTTTTTCCTTTACTTGGTACTTGGCATTAGCACATATTTGTTGTGATGTTAATTGCTGGATCTCGATACAGGCGACATCCATGAGTTTTCTTAACTGTGCAGACAATAAGTCCACGGACCGTTTGCTGGTAACGATCAAGCGAATATTTATGCTTTCAGCCTCCCTACGCGGAGTCATATTTAACATACATAGTTCAAAACCGCGATGGCGGACCACTCTCAAAATACGCTCAACCACCTCTGGACGAAAACGTGCTTCAATGGAAAGAGAATGTTGCATCATGATGATTGCTCCAGCATAGTTTCATTACTAGCTCCGGGTGGTACTAGCGGCCAGACATTTTCAAGCTCATCAATAGAAACATGCAGCAGGAATGGGCCCGGTTCGGAAAATAAGGCTTCCAGTGCCTGTGAGATTTGGTCTTTACGGGTAATGTGTAGGCCTGGAATGCCGAAGGCACTAGCTAGCGTAAGAAAATCAGGGTTATCGGTTAGAGTGGTTTCGCTATAACGTTGATTAAAAAATAACTGCTGCCATTGACGCACCATGCCTAAGCGCTGATTATCTAGCAACACGATTTTCAACGGTAATTGTTTTCTCTTGACGGTGGTCAGTTCCTGAACATTCATCATAAAAGAGCCGTCGCCAGAAACACAGATAACAGTATCTTGCGGGCGGGCAATCTGTGCGCCGATCGCGGCGGGAATGCCGAATCCCATTGTTCCCAGTCCACTGGAGGTAATAAAATTCTCCGGCCTGCTGAAACACATATGCTGAGCAGCCCACATCTGATGTTGGCCCACATCAGTAGTAACAACAGTATCAGCGGGCGCGCGATCACTGACAGCCCGCAGTAACGCCGGCGCATAGATAGACTCACCCGGATGATCGTAGCGCCAACTGTATGCGGCTTTCATCTCCCTGGTCTCAGCACGCCAGACATCGATAGATAGTAGTTGTGTCAAAGCTGTTAACAGCTGATTCAGATCTCCTAATAGAGCAATATGCGCCTGGCGTAGCTTGCTCACTTCTGCTGGATCGATATCTAGATGGATAACGCTAGCATTGGGAGCAAAAGCATTCAGACGGCCAGTAACCCTATCGTCGAAACGTGCGCCAACAGCTATCAGAAGATCGCAGGCTTGCACCGCCAGATTGGCCGCCTGATTACCGTGCATGCCCAACATCCCTAAATAACAGGCATCATCACCGTCTGGCGCGCCGAGACCTTTCAACGTTGCCACACAGGGCATGCCAGTTTGAGCGATAAATTGCCGCAGTGCTGGCACCGCGCCTGCTATCCCGATGCCACCGCCAGCGTACAGTATTGGACGATCAGACTGACGTATAAGTCTACGTGCCCCTTCTATATCACCCTGAACTCTGCTTGACTGATCGTGAATGCTCAACAAGTGCGGAGTCAGATCACCGTCGGCCAGTTGGATATCCTTGGGAATATCTACCAACACCGGACCAGGACGGCCACTGGTGGCAATAGCGAAGGCTTCGGTGATGATTCTGGGCAACGTGCCTAGAGATTCTACCAAAAAGCTGTGTTTAGTACAGGCTAGAGATAGACCCAATATGTCGATTTCCTGAAAGGCATCAGTGCCAATAAGCGCTGATCCAACCTGACCTGTTATTGCCACAACTGGCACTGAGTCCAGTAAGGCATCGGCCAGTCCAGTGATAAGATTGGTGGCGCCAGGGCCAGATGTGGCGATGCAAACCCCAACCTTTCCGGTAGCTCGTGCGTAGCCAATTGCTGAGATGGCCGCGCCTTGTTCATGACGGCACAGCAGGTGTTCCAGTCCACCTTTGAACAGCGCGTCGTATACTGGCATGATAGCCCCGCCAGGGTAGCCGAAAACTATGCCCACCCCCTGTGCTTGCAGGGCCTGTACTACCCACTGAGCTCCTTTCATGGTTAATTATCCTATTTTTCTCCTAAATTACAGAATATTATTATAATTTTCATCTTTTGCCCTTCCCGTCGCTTTAATAATACTAAAAAACCCGACCTATATGTGCGGGGTTCCTGAGAATGAAGCTTGTTTTAAGAAGCTTTTCTTCGTCCAAGTGTTAACCCCACATAGTGGAATGATAATCACCATCACGCTAATCACAATTAGGCTAATTACTTGAATAAGGATTTTCATAATTAGATTTTTATTATGCTTAGCCTCGAATGAACACTTACAGAGTTACCACAGTTAGTGTAAGCGTGACAAATATTTTCGTCGCACACGTGTTCGGTAGATCAAGAGATTAAACGTTTAGGCTATGATTTATAGAGAGTTATTTTTAAATGAAAAATTTTCATTTTCACATTTGTCTATTCTAAATTATCTCCACTCTGCGATAAGGTGCCGCTGTTGCAGCATGCATTTTACCCACCTCAGCGGGTAGTTGTAAGATTGTAGAATTACTAAGATAATGATATTAAAGCTTTTCCTGAGTATTGCTTTTGCATTTGTAGTATCAGCAGTGTCACTCTTTGACACCACGCTATGCACGAACAGCTGCGACAGTACCCAATTTATTACTCATCGTAGCAGAATAAAAGTTAACTTATAGACTTCAATTTTTACTGCTGGCTGACTCTTTCGGCATATGCGCCGCAAATATCTGTCAATTTTTCGAAGGGTTCACTTTACTTCCTTATTTCTCGCTGAGAACTTCTGTTCCCATTGCTGGCATACTCAACACCGCTCATAAATTTATGAAAAGAACATGCTATTGCACTTCTGATTGCGCGATCGGAATCCTCGCGACAACCAGATAGATTCATGATGAGGCTTTCGGGTATCGGAGACCATGTTGGAGAGTCATCTGTCCAAAGCTGATGCTGTCAAATAAAATAATTAAGATTACCACCATCATTAACTTGGTCAGTATTAGCTTCCTTAAGCCTCTTTTTCGCTTCCTGAACTTTAACAATATGCAGCAGTAATGCCATCTTCCTTCCCTTAACAGAAGTCGATAATTAGTTTCTGGAAAAGGCACTAATAACGTTGCACTTGTCAGTGCACGCTTGGCACTAGCTGTAGAAGTAGTCCATATACACTGGACGCTGACAGATTTGACGAGGAAAATCAAAATTATCCGAATGATTCTGGAACAACTGCTGCATGATCTGTTAGCAGCAGGGATAGTGAAGAAAGAAGAAAAAATAACAGAGGGCAAACCTCAGTCTTTTATCAACCTTCAGTGTCAGTGAAGTCTTCTATCACATCCGTTTGTGGTTTACCGCCAGAAAGGGTATGAAAACGCTTTGGATGACGAGTATGCTCTATATACTTAAACCATACCTTTTCGTGCTCATTGGAGGGCATACGCTTACCGTGGCATACTGCAACAAACTGCCGCTCATCATCGGTTACAGGCTTACGTTTGCCGCTATCTAAATCATTGTAAGTATGACCGCAACGCTCTAGTAGCTGCGCCTCTCGAATGGTGAAATGACCGTGCCTAGAGAAGCCGTGAGGGTAATTTTTGTTATCAAAATAGCGATTATCAGTGAAAAAATTGTCTGACATCTTATTACGCTCCTATCTATGACATAAGCCATACTGTTTATGGCGCGGAGTATTAGTTAGGTTTGACTTTCTGTAAAACAAAACATTTTAATTATTAAGATAAATTTTTTGGGATATTTCAGTGAACACGGAATTACTGAAAACCTTCTTGGAAGTAAGCCGTACCTCCCATTTTGGGAGGGCGGCTGAAGCACTCTATTTGACACAATCCGCAGTAAGCTTCCGTATTCGGCAGTTGGAAACGCAGCTAGGAGTCAATCTATTTACTCGCCACAAAAACAACATCCGCCTGACTGCGGCAGGGAAGCGGTTGTTGCCCTATGCCGAAAATCTGATAGTCACCTGGAAGGTAGCTAGACAGGAGGTGATGTGCTCTCTGCAGTACAATCCGCTGTCTATTGGTGCTAGCGCATCGCTGTGGGAAGCTTGGCTGGGAAAATGGCTGGAAAACCTCTATCAGCAGCGGGTGGATTTACAGCTGGAAGCACGCATTGCAGTGCGCCAAGGATTGATTAAGGAGCTGCATGAACGCCAGCTGGATTTACTGATTACTACTGAAGCACCAAAAATGGAGGAATTGACCAGCCAGCAGCTCGGCAGCTTTTCCTTAACGTTATTTTCTGATGCCAACAGCGCACCAGTCAGTGGGAAACGATCTTATATTCAGCTGGAATGGGGGAGCGATTTTCATACCCACGAAAACCGGCTGCAACTTAATCATCAAGCTCCTCTGATGACCACGACATCAGCGAAATTAACGCGCCAATTGTTGCATGCCACCGCCGCATGCGCTTTTTTGCCTAGCCAGTGGGCCCACTCTTTTTCAGATTTGCAGCCAGTCACTGACGTACCATCGATAGTCAGGCCGCTGTATGCGGTATGGCTGCAAAATAGCGATCATTGCCAGATGATCCGGCAACTGCTGAAGACTGCCGTATTGTGACTACTAATGGCAGAGCGTGCCGGCCGCTGCTTTAATTCTCTTTAGTGAGAATAAAACTCAATTACATAGAAAAAACATGCTGGCCAATAATGAACGTCAACAGCAGGAGAACGTCGATAATCCATCCGGTTAGAATGCTCATACAGCTTTGACAAAAGCCAACACGATAACAACAGTCAAGAACAACGGAAGAAGTTATAAACAGCTGCCTGACGATGAATCGATACCATAGAAGAAGATTACAAGTGCTGTCTCCATATTTATCAGTGAATCGTTGATAACCTGAGTAAAGTACACTTATTAATTAAACCTGTAACTATATGATTAGGGTAATGTTTCTGTAAACCGTGTCAGAATCGATGATGTCTCATTTTTACTATATACTCTCTTTACACTGAATACACAGTGTTTCAATATGTCTAAAACCTACTAAGGCAACGATTTTTCTGGAGATGCGCAAGATCAAAAGTATCCATCATGACGTAGTACCTACTGGCGAAAAGCTACCAGTGGTTCTACTTGGTTCATCTCACCTGATGAATGGAACTTCCAAGTTAAACTCTTAAAATTGCGATGACTATGATTTGTTGCATGACAGTGGAATACCTGACAATAAATTGGCTAATATCGACCGCTAACTAGTACTTTGTCTAGGATTGCCCAAGTGCAGGCGCGCATTTCCGGTGTAATGACAAGCCTAACAGAGTCGGTTCACTGTCGTTAAATAAATTAGCTGCCACCGAAATATTCGTCAGCAAGTTAATTTCCTAGTATATTGGATATAGATACCAATAATTGTGCATCGACAGGGTTGCCTTTGGTAACACTGCTTGATCAACAAGAAAGTAAATATCTTGTCCACTGAACGCTGGTAAGTACTAGTTGAGTATTGTTACCAAATGCTATTTTTCTTGGTAGCGATGTAATAACTCCACTATCATGCAGAGTAGAATCGATCGGCTGGAGTATTTTATGCCTCAGCACTTCAAATTCCACTCTGACTCCTTGAAAGGTTCAGGATCAGTGTGGGTGCTTATACTTCTGCCTCTCAATGAACGCAGACGTAAACGATGAAAATGTCATTAATCATTTTATTTCTCTTTAATTTCAATAAAACTATCCATGACTTCCTTACCCTTTAACTTGTGGGTCGAGCTACTAACTGTGAATAAATAATCTTGTTATTAGGATGTTGAAATTCTTGGTGCTACCGTTAGTAAAATCTTCTTTAAGAGATTGAAGGCAATGCTAAATCCGACCACATCTTGCAATTACTACAGTACAGACTTTATTGTCCATATCCTTGATAAAGTCACTTACCGGTAATTGTACCTTTCATGCGTACTGTCTGATGCCATTACAGCGGTGGATAAGGATCGTTAATCCTCAACATGCATATAGTTAGAAGAAAAGGAGTTTTCTCTTCAGTGTTCGATTCGTTCATTTCTGATGGGCGCCAGCTAATTATGAGCCAAGCTAATCTGAGGGAAGCCAGTCTTAATATATAGAACACCTGAGAGTTATAATATCTCTGCTCTGGTGCTATAAAGCTAATCTTAACCTTATCTAGAGAAACATTGACGAAACAACGGAGTTTGCAAGCGAGCAGGCTAACCTGTTCCTGCAGATTCTCTCTTAAAAACTGGACTCGATCTTAAAAAATATTTATCCAAAACTATGTAGGAAAGCATTAATTATAAAGTATATTTAAAGATACGCTATTCTCTAAAAATAGAGAGGTCTCAGCAGATAACGATCTGAAAATAAATAGGTGCATTAAAAACTTCAGTTCTCTTCGGTGTGCGCCCTCTGAGCGATGTCTCTATCAAGATCTCGAGATGTTAGTATAAATTAACAATACCTGGAAAAAGTGGCAGTGATGAACCAAATTATTAAACAGTACCATGATACTCCTTCTTCTTACTCTGTTATGTTAATCTTGTTTTGATAATTCACTGCCATACAGTGTCATTCGCTTAAAATTGAGTAAACTACAAGAAGAACAGTAAAAATAAAAGGTAATTAATGATGGATAGTGTGTCGCTGAAGCCCTTGAATACTTTTGCCATCGACGCGAAAGCGAAACACGTTGTGACAGCTCATACGGAGGCGGAGCTGCTCATTCTGTGGCGACAAGCCACTGCAAGAAAGCTGCCGGTTTTAGTGCTCGGTGGTGGTAGTAATGTGCTGTTTCTGGAGAACTACGCTGGCACTGCACTATTGAATCGTATAAAAGGCATCGCGGTCAGCGAAGATGCTGATGCCTGGTATGTGCATGCTGGCGCGGGAGAATTGTGGGATGATCTGGTGAATGCCTGTCTAGACCTGAGTATTCCGGGGCTAGAAAATTTGGCCCTGATACCAGGCTATGTAGGTTCAGCTCCGATTCAAAATATCGGCGCCTATGGAGTTGAACTGCAGCAATTTTGTGAATATGTCGATGTTATCCAATTAGAAACCAGTGTGAAACGGCGCTTAAGCGCAGCCGAATGTCAGTTTGGTTACCGCGAAAGCATTTTTAAACATGACCTGTGTGAACACTACGCTATTGTTGCGGTTGGCCTCCGGCTGACTAAATCTTGGAGACCGGTGCTGCATTATGGTGCCTTAACCTACCTTGATACTCGACGCGTCACACCGCGCCAGATTTATGATACGGTTTGCGCAGCGCGTCGCAGCAAACTGCCCGACCCGACGCTGACTGGAAACGCCGGCAGTTTCTTCAAAAATCCTGTCATCAGTGCTTTTGAGACGGAACATCTACTGAGATGTTATCCTGATGTCCCTCATTATATTCAGCCGGATGGCAAAGTGAAGCTAGCGGCTGGTTGGCTTATTGAATGCTGCGGGTTAAAAGGATACCAACTCGACGGCGCGGCGGTGCACGATAAACAGATGTTGGTCTTAATTAATACCGGCAAGACAAGTGGCAGCAACATCGCCGCGCTGGCGCGCTATGTCCGCAGACAGGTAGCAGATCGCTTTGCCATTTGGCTAGAGCCTGAGGTGCGTTTTATCTCTGCTCAAGGCGAGGTCGATGCAGTAGAGGTTATATCATGAAAGATATCTGTATTCCACTGAAGTTGATCAGCGTGTTAGCAGACGGCGAATTTCACTCCGACGAACAATTCAGCAAAGCGTTGGGGATGAACTCTGCTGCCATAAGTGAACATATTCAAACAGTGCGTGACTGGGGCGTGAATGTCTTTATCATGCCAGGAAAAGGATATTGTTTACATGCGCCGCTGCAATTGTTGGATAAAGTGAAGATCTTAGCGCGCGTGCCGGCAGGACGTCTGGAGGTTCTGTCGGTAGTTAACTCTACTAATCAATATTTAGTCGAGCGTATTGACACATTGCAATCAGGTGACGTCTGCGTGGCGGAACATCAGATGCAGGGGCGTGGTCGTCGCGGTCGGAGGTGGGTTTCGACGTTCGGCAATAATCTCTATTTATCCATCTACTGGCGTCTGGAGCAGGGCTCGGCGGTAGCCGACGGCCTAAGTCTAATGGTTGGCATCGTGATAACGGGAATACTGAAACGCCTAGGCGTAGAGGGTGTGCGCGTTAAGTGGCCGAACGACCTTTATCTGGATGATCGCAAATTAGCTGGAATTCTGGTGGAGATGTTCGGTAAGGCCGGTGATGTCGTCCATGTGGTGATTGGTGCCGGTATTAACTTGGAGATGAGCGAACCAACAGCGAGTATGATCAACCAAGACTGGATCAATCTGCAAGAAAAGGGCATCGTTGTTGATCGAAACGCTCTGGCCGCTGAATTAATCGATGCTCTGCGCCAAGCACTACGGACATTCGAGCGTAACGGGTTCACACCGTTTATCTCTTGCTGGCAGACATTGGACAACTTCTTCGACCGATCTGTGAAATTGTTAATCGGCGAACGAGAAATTTGGGGAATTGAGCGTGGTATTAATACACAAGGTGCTTTATTGCTGGAGCAGGAAGGAAAAATTTATGCCTATCCAGACGGAGAAATCTCACTGCGCGGCCTATAGATAGCATACCACTTCAATCAGCACTGAGTTTTAGCCGCAGTGGTGGTACATGTGGCGCTTATTTCTGGAAAATATAGCGGTCCTTATCTTAATCTTAGGGTAACTCTTAAGTTGGTACATGCAGTCGATTGCAAGAGCCTACAAGTTTTCTCTTGTTCATAGTGAACTAATCCTCTGCCAGTCTCTATCATCATTATTTCTGGCATAGACGTTTGATTATGGAATATCAAATTTATGGTCTTTCGCCCTCACGCTCAGTGTAGTTGAACCGACATCACTGTCTGGTACTAATGTGACTAAATTTGCTCGTAAACATGATGTCAGATAAAATCTTCTCTCTAAAATTGATCTTTCTTATTATCTATTCCTACGTTATTTTGTGATCTCTAAGTATCACACTCGACGCCAAAGACAGTAACGTCGTGCGCTTTTAAGAAGTATTTGGGCTATTTTCTTGGTTAACATGTCTCAGGTATTGGAACAACTCATTTTTAATTTTTACGTTTTAAGATAATTCAGGGAGTAAAAATTTCGTTGATAAATTAACGGTAGATTTTCATAGAGTCAACAATAAAACCAACTCATTATAGCATTGTAGAGTATTCAGCCTGGTGTTTTTATTTACTTTTATTTGTGAAGCAAAAGAAAATATACCTAATTAACAGTATCAGAAACACGGGAATTTACTCATATTTGTAAACAAATATTGTAGTCAGGTGAATTAAGAAAAAACACTATCTTATATTTCCGACATATTTTCTAAATTTTAGAGTACTTATCAAGTATCAGCACTGTAAAAATACCATTCAGTTGTATTGTAGTGTGTCGGTAATGAGAAAATGCTAAAACTTTATCCTAATTCTGTTCACTTTATATCTACTGTCACAGCAGACTATGACTTCTAAACTGTAAGTTAATGTAATCAAGGGATGCCAAACAGCCTAAAATGCCTTTTCTTTACCCTGGACTGGGAATGGTAAGATATTGATTTGTCTACAGTCTACAACTAATTTTAAGATTACTAGTATTAGTATGGGTTGAGCAGGCTGATATGGATGAGTATCTACCTAAATGATACGGTATTGTGCAATTGAAATACCTGTGTAAAAATTTCCATAATATAAGGTATTATTAGTCTGGGCGATGGTTATCGTATCGGGATAAATGATCTGAGTGACGCTATTAATTTGTGTCTTAGCGAATTAATTGAGCACATTGCGTCGGATATTGTTATCTTTGAAAATTTAAATTTCATGATGAAATGCGTTTATCGATTAGGTTGAAACTTTTCGGAAGATACGTTTACTCTGTTCAGTAGACATGGCATTAATAATTACAGTATCCAGTGTTGGCGTCGCAGCCGCAGCGTTTATTCAGAACATTCTCGGAGATAGAGCTCAGTACAAACTGCGAAAGCAGGCATCACTTAGTTCAACTAACTATACGAAAAGGTAAAAATGAAAAAAATTGATTATTTAATGCGTTTGAGGAAATGTAGAACGCTAGAAACTCTTGAGCGTGTGATTGAAAAAAACAAATATGAATTATCCGATGATGAACTGGAGATATTCAATTCCGCCGCCGATCATCGATTGGCAGAACTGACGATGAACAAACTGTATGATAAAGTACCGGTTTCCGTATGGAAGTACGTGCGTTAAACTTGTTTTTCTAAACATGGTGTTATGTATTAAAAACAGGATTATTTATTTTTTTTTTGCTAGATGGAAACTAAATTGTTTATTGTTGCTCCCATAGCCAACTGTTTTCCCCTTTCCGGAAAAAGTCAGGTTAACTTTCCTCATTTTTAATGAGGAAGGCTATATCCATATACGGACTAATAACATTATTGAAGTTTTACAAACTCAGGGAAAATCAGATGGTGTTAGGCGTTTACTGAGATAGATTATCCGCGTGTTTTCAGGGTTGAAGTAACGTTATTCCGTTCGATTCAAGTGTATTTGAATGGCCGATGTAGTTTTAATAATTAACCACGCCAGCGAAAACATCTGCGTCATTATTAGAGAGGATTTTATTTTCACCAAAATAGGTGGAAGCGCTGCGCCAGCGACATCCCGGCACACACATCTCTTGCTACGGCTGCTTCCTTCCGGACCTGACCGAGTTTACAAGGTAGTATTGCGGGAGCACCAGCAGCGCCTCCAATGAAAAGCCTGCCTCAATTAAGCAAATATTATCACTTAAGGCACCAGTAATTGCAAGTCAGACCGGATGACGCGTGACAATTCAACACAGACAGCTTGTGAGGTATGTCATGAATACGTTTATACTGAGTCGCAACCAGTTTACATATAGTGCAAGTCTGACGGATGTCGAATCGAATGCCACAGGATCATCGTCAGTATTCCTTCCGCCAGTGCAAACATCACGGTCTATATCGTTGGTAGTAGTAGGCTCTTTTTTTTCGCTGCGGTGTCAGAAAACGCAGCGTACGGTGCAAAGATAGTCTGTGATCCGAAAGACTTGGTGTTCTATAATTATCGCCACTGTGATCCGAATTAATCCACGGCCCATCCAGCGGTATTGAAGAAATTGGACAGACGCAGGTAGAGCTACTGTTTACACCTGGCATACTCAACGAGATGAATAAGCATACCTGATGAAGCAAGCATCATCCCATCTAGTTGTGATCGTTGTTTAGTCTTTGAATCTTAGCATAACTGTAAAATCTGTAATATACAGCCTTCCTTCACGTTGCCAGATTCTTCGCTGTCTTATATTGTTCATCCTAAAGAAAAAGCAGTATACCCTATGTCTTTTCCATATTAGCGATAGTGGTATTCAGCGGCGGACAGGACTCAGCGACTTGCCTTATTTAGGTGTTAAGAAGTGCATTGTATTACCTTTGATTACGGCCAGCGTCGCCGAGAGAAAATGAAATCGCCTGTGAGCTAGCGGTCAACAGTCTTAACCCGAGATACCTGTGTAACATATTGGTACAGGATTATTAAGGAATACTAGGCGACTTGCAGAGCACGCTTGTATCAGGGAGAAACATCTTATTTTGACCCTGATCGACGTTTACGCTTATCAGATCGAGACCACTACGCATTGCCAGTGTTTGCGAAACAGATTTTCTGGCTATCCTGATTGCCGCAATGAATTTATTGCAGCTCTCAACACAGCGGTTAGGAATGACACGGGATCTTAACTTCGTACGCCATTGATGTAGTTAAATAAATCCGAAGCCTGAACTCTGGTAGATTATTGCCATTACCTGGATCGGTGTGGATGCGCGTATATATTTTAATGACATAAAAGATGTTGGCTGTGAGCAAATGCGCAAGCCTGCTTGTTTATAACCTAAATGCCCTACCTTGCACAATCTCGACCTCGTTGAAAGCTACAATCGGCTTGAACTAAAAACAGCATCGAGCCAGCTACTCCAAAACCTGCCCCATTCTCTGCTGCACTTAGAACCTCAGTAATAAATTCTTAAATAAATCCTTAGAGGATATGGCGGAGATAAACTTGCTCATGGTTCTGAGTTAATTTTTTCTAAATGTGACAGCATACAAACGTTTTCTGTCATGTTATTTTTATCCTTTAAGACCGCCTTTATTATCTATTCTAAAATAACATAACGAATCACACTAGTTAAGTAAGTATCTAGGTCTCTCATCTAGTGGTGTAGTGGTGATTTTCTCACATTGCCTGTTTTTAGTTATCTAAAAATGCAATTAGATTAGCAATAGATTACTATGAGCCAGTAATTTATTGAACTTAATGATGCCGACAATAGGAGTCGAACCTACGACCTTCGCATTACGAATGCGCTGCTCTACCAACTGAGCTATATCGGCTAATGGAACCCTACAAGAATCACGTCCGGTGAACACGTTATGCAAAATCGGTAAAAAGTCAATAAGTAAGTGCTCAAAGCTAGCTGCAGCAGCGTAGCACAGTTTTTGCGTTTTGCGGCTAAAGATAAGCCCCATATACACGATGAACTTTTCACTCGGTATACACTGTTATCTTTCTTACTCTAATCGCGTACCTCCTTAACCTGGTAAATAAACCTGTACCGCCTTAAATAAACAGCAATCTTAGGTTATTTTCGTAGCCGATCCATCCTTAAACGGGTTGCGAGTATGCAGTTTTGGGTATTGATCAAAACTCACGCGACCAGACTAAACTGGCTGCTGTCGGTTAAAGAAGGTGATTACATTGTTGATGTAAGCCACCTAAGAATCTATTTGAGTAAATGCTCCTCCTAGATCAGCTGTGTACAGAGTGATGTCGGAAGGCTGGGTGCTACAATAGTGAATATTAAGTGATTGCTTTCATCGACATGTTACTATCTTGCATCTGCAGGGTGAAGTTCTATGATTGATTATGCTCAATGCACACGACTGAGGTCTACAGTCAATATGTGTCGTAACTGATGTGACGACAATATTCTGGAATAAAACTTTAGCTCACACTGGCTTACTCGCTTCCGACCTAACCATTATCTGCGTCACTGCGATGACAATAGTTAGAATGCAGCGTTATTTTTTCAACTATATATTTTCCAAGTAGTATTTTATACTAACAACATAAATAATAAATGTCATCCTAGTGTATATCCAGCACCACATCGGTATGTGAGTGGCCGCCACTTCTGACGAATGAAGTCGTCGTCAGTGACAACAATAGTAATTGCTAAGGTCTAACCAGAGAACGAGATCTAGCACCTACACCTTTCTTTTCCTTACATGCCAAAACAGACTGTTAGTGCGGCTAGTTGCCATAAGTACACACCTCACCAAGCATACATGGATAATAAATGAGGAGACAGGCCACTTTATTTATTACCTGTTGTAACTGTGGACCTCAAGTAAAAGGTATGGGGACTGCTTAAAGAACTGAGACTTACGGGTATAGTCCTCGCTCACGGCAAGCCGTTAATATCCGCTCACAGGCCACGGCGTAAGCGGCAGTGCGTAGTGTGACATCTAGCGTTTCCGCTTTCTGCCAAACCACTTCTAGTGCCTCACGCATGATCCGGTCTAACTGGTCATTTATCTCCGATTCGCTCCAGAAGAAACTGGAGAAATCTTGTACCCATTCAAAGTAACTTACTGTCACGCCGCCTGCATTACAGATCACGTCCGGTACTACCGTTATCTTGCGCTGGTGTAGAATATCATCCGCGCCGGGCAATGTCGGTCCATTAGCTCCCTCCAGCACTAGGCGGCACTGTAACGAACGTGCGCGCTCAGGAGTTATCACCCCTTCCAACGCAGCAAGTAGGAAGATATCGTACTCCTGGTGCCAAAATTCTTCTTCTTTTAACTGTATAGCGGAAGGGAAGCCAGCGATAAATCCATGTTGCCGCTGATAGTCAGCCAGTGCTGGAATATCCAGCCCGCTGGCATCAAACAACGTCGCGCTGTGATCTTGCACCGATACTACCCGAGCGCCTGCTCGGTGGAACAAACCGGTGGCGACACTGCCGACATTACCAAATCCTTGTATCGCCAAGAGGCAGTTTTGCACCGTTAAGCCGATTTGCTCCGCCACTCTGCTACCAGTGACAAACACCCCACGTCCAGTGGCGTTTACTCGACCGAGGGAGCCGCCTAAATAGATCGGCTTTCCAGTCACGACGCCGGTAGAAGTCGTGCCGGTATTCATGGAATAGGTATCCATCATCCACGCCATAATTTGCGCATTGGTGCCAACATCCGGCGCCGGAATATCCTGCTGAGGGCCAATAATAGTACTGATTTCGTTGGTGTAACGTCTCGTCAGGCGTTCTAATTCTTTTTCTGATAATTCGCGTGGATCGACTCGGATGCCCCCTTTTGCGCCGCCGAAGGGTAGGTTGAGAGCTGCGCTTTTCACTGTCATCCACGCTGACAGGGCCATGACTTCTTCCAGAGTTACATTGGGATGAAAACGCACTCCACCTTTTCCTGGTCCGCGCGATAAATTATGCTGCACTCGAAATCCCTCAAAATGACGGATAGTGCCGTTATCCATTTCTAAAGGAACATCAACAATCAGAGCTCGTTTGGGGTGTCGTAGGGTGTCGGCTAAAAGAGCTAGATCGCCTAAATAGGGTAGCACACGTTCCACTTGAGAAAGAAAAGTAGCCCATGCAGAGTTGTTATTAGTGGAAACATAGGAAAGAGAACTCATAAAACAACCTTTATTAAACGAAGAGACAGAGTGGTATACACGTTCGGAGCCTTTACCGGTGAGAAAGTTAAACTTCCGTTTTGCTTTTTACCTTGTTACGGTATTATTTTACTTTCTAATTGCCTACCGAACATTGTTAGCGCCAGAAATTCCTATCCTAATAATCTAGCATAACTTGTGCGTGACTGGTATTTCACCACCACATTTTCTGCCTAGTTGTAAATACGGTGATATTGCATCGCCGCTTAACCTCCAGAGCGCAAACTGATGCCGGTTGTACTTTGGCAGCGACTGATCATTCTCCAGGATTTCGGCAGTGCCAACCAGATAGAGTATTACAAAACTCAAATGCCAATGGTACGACGTCTCCTCTGGAGACACCGATTGTGTATTGTAGGTATATACCAAACTTAACCACACCTGGACCTACCTATCGGTAGAACATCAGCCTGGCGACAGGCATCGAAAAGCATGTCTGGAAAATCTTAAAATTATGCACTAACCTGTACTAAATCATCTTAATGGATTATCCATGTTAAAATTGGATAATTATATGTGTTCACCGATGAAAAGAGATGTTCAAACAAAAAAACTGTGGAGAATTATAGGATACGTCAGGCAATCTGGTCCACCTATGTGCTATGTTGATTAATCTTTGTTTCAACGTCGCAGTGAGATGGCACGTAGTCACTTTATCTGGCATTTCACACAAACCCGCTGTTCTGCACTGTTCCAGATGCTGAACGCCACCATCTGGAAACAATTAGGCCTGTCGTAACCCTACCAAGAGTTGCATACCGCGACAAGCAGGAAAGTACCGTTATGATATGGTTGGTTATTAATGTCGCGTACATATTATAAGCTATACGTTAAAATTAATCAGGCTGACATTGGTTAACTTATTGTTATTGGTTACGTTACGTTTATGCCAGAATAGTATGTAATAAATATTTCTCAAAATTATATTTATAATAATATTATATAGATATTTATTAAAAACAGTCTGTTAGTCATCAAATATGATTAACATTATTACAATAAATAAGATAATACATATTTATTTTACTTAACACTAATACACTATATTATTTATAAATAACATATTTTATTTAAATAAATTTTATTAAAAATTATTTATTATATCCAGTATATTAAAATGATAAAACAACCAAGAAATATCAGCATAAACATACCATTAACTGTTTTTTTGGGATAATTGTGTAGCTAGAGATAGTCAGTAACTGTTAACTAATTGATAATTATATATTTTATCATATCTCTTAGTTATCAATGGGTATCATGCGTGTTGCGTTAGAGAAATGAGAGGCATAGCAAATGTTAATTACACTCATAATGATAAGTATACCTAGATTCTCTAATTGTGAGGATAATAGGTGGATTTAAGTTTATCTTATTCATGGCACCTAACAGAGTATGTCCGTATCTCTATGCAGAAAATAACTTATGCTTATGATGCTGAGCGATATTCTATGCTATCTGGTTTAAAATCAGTGTATTCATGTAAAGAGGCTGGGGATTTGAGTTAACATAGGTAGATTGAAATCAAAGTATGTAGACTATCTGTCTTTCTAGTTATGTTATTCTAGAAGATTATAGAAGTGTAATGTGTTCGTCATTGTAGTAATACGCGCATCAAAGCATCGTTGTCTGCTGCATTTGCTACGATGATATCTGACCAGCCCAATAAGCGGGCAAGCATAGCTAAACGTTCGCTAACCACTATCAGTCGACATTGCATCAAGCAGGAATGACGATAGTATTTAGGCATGGAAGTATAAAATTGTTGTAACATTTCGCCACTGGTAATTACCAGTGTATCGATGCCTAAAGTCCTCATCCGGCGTTCCTGTTCTTCGCTATTATAATGTATTGGGCAGCGGCGGTAGCATTCACAATAGATCGTTTGTACTCCTCGCTGGTGTAGGGTGTGTGCCAACACTTCGCGTCCACCGTTGCCACGCAAGATCAACGCCCGCTTGCCATCGATGTTTGCCAGTGCCGGCAGGCGCAACAAATCTTCACTGGTTTCCCCTTCCTTAGGGTAGCGGACTGGTAACACGCTCAGACTACGTAGTCGTAGACCAGTGGTATGGCCCACTGCATAATACTGTAGCCTTGCAGGCCAGGAGATACCTTGCTGGATCAGCCAAAGGTGGGCATAATTAACAGCATGCTGAGAGACAATAAACAGCAAATCCCCGTCGGAAAGGGTTGTAAGGCGTTCAACTAAGAATGGCAGATCGTTTCCGGGCATAAAGTTGATTAACGGCAAATGCCAGGCAGATTTACCACAGGCACGCAGCTTATTTACCAACTGTTCTCCTGCGGGTGATGGTCTGGTGACCAGAATACTCATTGCAAAGGGGTATCCTGATAAATGCTGGCCAGAATGGATCGAGCTCCCTGATCTAATAGATCGTCCGCCAGACGCAAACCGAGCTGTTCTGTCTGAGATAGAGGCGCCCGTCCTTCGCTACGGATTACGATGGATCCATCCAACGAGCCCACTAGAGCGCGCAGCCATACTTCGTCGCCGTCGAGTACCGCATAGCTGCCGATAGGCAGCTTGCATCCGACCTGTAGGTGGGCATTCATGGCGCGTTCAGCGCTTACTCGTAGGGCAGTTTCCTGATGATGTAAAGGTGCTAACAGTGCCAAGATACGTGAATCGTCCAGTCGGCACTCGATGCCGACTGCCCCTTGTCCTACCGCCGGCAGAAAGTCTGCCGGATCAATAGCCATGCGAATGGGCTCTGTCATCCCCAGTCGTTTTAGGCCGGCTACCGCCAAGATCACTGCATCTAAGTCACCGTCATCGAGTTTTGCCAATCGCGTATCGACATTGCCGCGTAGATCGCGCACCACTAGATCTGGGCGGCGCTCGCGCAGCTGACACTGACGGCGCAGACTGGAAGTGCCCACTACTGCACTTGGCGGTAAGGCGTCAATACTAGCGTAGCGCGGGCTAATAAAGGCATCGCGAGGATCGTCACGTTCGCATAGCACCGCCAGTCCCAGCCCATCGGGGAAAGACACCGTGACATCCTTCATTGAATGAACTGCGATGTCAGCACGATGCTCCAGAAGGGCCATTTCTAATTCTTTAATAAATAACCCTTTCCCCCCAATATTTGCCAATGGGGTATCAAAGAGAATGTCACCACGGGTCACCATAGGCACTAGATTTACCTGTAGACATGGATGGTAGTGTAATAATTTATCACGCACGTAGCTGGCTTGCCAAAGGGCAAGCGGACTTTTCCGGGTGGCGATTCTGATAAGGTTATCTTGAATAGTCATTACTGATTTAACATTTGCTTATTATCATACACTGATAGTGAAGAACTGTCAGCTTTCAGCGTGGAAGATCGGGACTAGAAAAAAGAATCAAGTATGTTCCCGTTGGAAAAAGTACTAGTAGCTTAACTTTCTTTACAGTTAATTGGCAAGATGTTAAATTGACTACATTTCTAGAATTTTCCAGACAGCAACTTAATTGTTGCCAGTAGAATAGAGAACGGAGTTTTTCAACATCAGAAAAATCAGGCGAGACGTCTTGCACTTCTATATCGAGACACTGAAAAAGAGACTGGATGCAATCAACCAATTTCGGGTGGATCGGGCATTATCGGCCATGAGGCCAGATTTTCAATACGTATACAGTCTGCTGCCAATCTTGTTGCATTTTCATCATCCCATGCTTCCGGGCTACCTGGACGGTAATGTTCCCCATGGCATCTGTTTCTTCGCGCCTGATGAATTCCAGCGTGCCTGGCTCAACAACATCGGCTGGCAGGTGAACGTACTGCTGGGGCCGCCGGATAATGCTGAACAACCGATTGCCGGTGTTTACTCTATGGGTAGCACCTCCTCCGTTGGCCAAAACGCTAATTCCGATCTCGATATTTGGGTGTGCCACCAGTCCTGGCTAAATAATGAAGAGCGCGCTCAGCTAAAGAGAAAATGTTATCTACTCGAGCAATGGGCAACACACCAGGGTGTGGATGTCAATTTTTTTCTGATCGATGAAAACCGTTTCCGCCATAACGAAAGCGGTAGTCTGGAGGACGAAGATTGCGGTTCGACCCAGCACATTCTACTGCTGGATGAATTCTATCGCACTGCTGTGCGTATGGGTGGTAAGCGTACTCTGTGGAATATGGTACCCTGTGAAGAAGAAGCGAACTACGATGAATATGTTTTGTCTTTATATGCCCGTGGCGTGTTGGTGCCAAATGAGTGGCTAGATTTGGGAGGCCTTGGCACCTTGTCCGCGGAAGAATATTTCGACGCTAGCCTATGGCAGTTGTGTAAAAGTATCAACTCCCCTTACAAGGCGGTGTTGAAAACACTGCTACTAGAGGCGTATTTCTGGCAATATCCCCAAACAGAATTGCTGGCAATGAGTATTAAGCAGCGGTTACATGACGGTAAAATCATTTCTTTTGGCCTCGATTCTTACTGCATGATGCTGCATCGGGTGACCTATTACCTGACTCAAATTAACGATATGACGCGTCTGGATATGGTGCGTCGCTGCTTCTATCTGAAGGTCTGCGAAAAACTGTCAAAGGATCCAGCTGGCATTCCTTGGCAGCGGGAGATTCTGACACAGCTGGTGAAGAACTGGAGCTGGGATGAGGCGCGACTGAGTATGCTAGACAATCGTGCCAATTGGAAGAGCAGCCAAATGCGAGAAGCGTACAACGAGTTGCTGGATGCCATGATGCAGAGTTACCAAAATCTGATCCGGTTTGCTTACCACAATAATTTATCAGTGTGCTCACCCGCAAGCTGTACGCCGCCTTCGAGATGTTGTGCAAGGTGACTTTAATTCACAGATCTTGTTCAACATTCATCAGGGCTACGTCTGACGTTTATTCGCGTTCCCTTGTGGTCGAAATAATCTCATTGGCTGGTGTTTGTACAATCGGCCGAAGTCGATAGATTCGATTATCACCCCAACTTCAGTGGTTGGTGAGGTAGCATTGACTTTTTTACCGCAGCCCGTGTAACGAAGTGTGTACCCTAAACTTTAGATGGCAAGCAAGCGATACAGAAGTTAAAATCATTCTCGGTAAATACGTTAGGACATCGTACTACCGGATATGGTGGAAGTATTCTGTTACAGCCAGCATTTGCACGAGCTTTATACACACTCACATGCAACGACTAGTTTCCAAATACATCGAATTACGCCTCTTCATAATCCATCGGAAGAATCCGATGAGATTCAGGGAGGTGCATGTAGTGGAGTGGCATAGGAGGTATTTTTCTAACGCCTGATCATCTTGGCGCAGAATCTGGAGAACGTAGTAGAATTTTATGGCGTTATTTCTAACAACGAATTACACGGGCTACTTCAGATAAAGATCGAGTAAGTCATCTGCCGCTGACAGTGGACAGCTTCGTTAGTTGAAGATATTACTAATTTTTTTCGGAAACACCACTGACGATTGTGGTTTTCATACCTACAGTGTCGACGACACTAGTTGGATGTCTACTACAGGGCAGAAAAGTAGAGCTAGTACGCGAGGTGTCAGCTATTTCTATTCTTTCTTCTACAGATCTTTTCACCTGCGGCTATGGCTTTATTGGTTCACTGTGCTCTCCAATTTATGTATGACGTCGCTTGGAAATAGAATGCGTTTCTGCCGCAAAAGCGCGTAGTAATTTACTAATCGCTGGTCTTGCATTCACTGTCTATTAGTTATTAGACAGCAGTTGTTATTGCTTTTAGAGCACAACTGAGGTGATAAGACAGGTAACAGTAAAATGACAAGAAAATTATACGTGCAGCGTTGTAACTAATATTATTAGGATTTTACGGCTGTAGTTTAAGAGGCTCTCTTTGTTTTTCCCCAGTGCCACCAGTAAATAATAGCGTGGATCAACATCACCAGCTGACTACTATGCTGCTGGTATCAAATATTTGTAATTGTAACAAGTCGCTTTTTTAGTAAATGTGCTATTTGGCTACTCGAAGGGTTAGGATTATGCAGTTCTCCAAAATGCACGGCCTGGGTAACGACTTTATGGTTGTGGATGCTGTGACGCAAAATGTTTACTTTTCATCCGAAGTAATCCGGAGATTATCGGACCGGCATTGTGGAGTTGGGTTTGATCAATTGCTGGTTGTGGAACCGCCTTATGATCCGGAACTGGATTTTCACTATCGTATTTTTAATGCTGATGGTGGAGAAGTCGCACAATGCGGCAACGGTGCCCGTTGTTTTGCCAGGTTTGTGCGTATGAAGAATCTAACTAACAAACGCGACATCCACGTTAGTACTCGGGCTGGTCGCGTAGTTCTGACTGTCATTGAAGATGATCTGGTGCGAGTGAATATGGGTGAGCCAAACTTCGACCCACAGCAGGTGCCGTTTCGTGCTACGCGCGCGAAAACTTATATAATGCGTGCGGCGGAACAAGCGGTATTGTGCGGTGTAGTTTCTATAGGCAATCCGCACTGTGTGATCACTGTCGAGAATATAGAGACTGCTCAGGTTAAGACGCTTGGGCCGCTGCTGGAGAGCCATGAGCGCTTTCCAGAACGAGTCAATATTAGTTTTATGCAGATCTTGAATCGAGACCATATCCGATTGAGAGTGTATGAGCGCGGTGCTGGGGAAACTCAGGCCTGCGGCAGTGGTGCTTGCGCCGCTGCCGCAGTGGGGATCCAGCAAGGCCAACTTGCAGAACAGGTACAGGTGGATCTACCCGGCGGCCGACTCACAATCAGTTGGCTTGGACCAGGTCAACCTCTATTTATGACTGGCCCGGCCACCCACATTTATGACGGATTCATTCATTTATGAATCAAATCGACGGACAGACAGGCAACATGAAAAGCTTCTGATGAAGAAAAAGTGATACAATACCTATTATAAAATCCAGACTTTTTTGTTCGAAACCCCTGCATTGTGGGGGAATGACGGTGGTGCCATATTCCGGCGCAAGGTTGTATATCGTTTCTAGAATGGCAACTGAACGCCAGTGCGCTCGTTCCAACAGCTAGAAACGACATCGCCCGTCTGATAAGAACACACAAGCACCAACGAGATGTTGTTCCACCACTTATTACGGTTACAGTCCGATCTGGCGACAACTTGTTGTCTGCAAGAACTGCTTAACCGCCCTGTGCATCTCTGGGTACACAGTCCGAGATTGGAAATACGTTTGTTCAGTAAACAATAATAATATGGCAATGATAGCAACTAGGTGAGTCATCAGGGTTTACTCATTTGTCTCTAGCACGTAGTCCTTCGATCCTTTGCGGATTTAGCGCCTCGGCCAATGCAATCATTATCCCGGTAAGCTTTAATGACACTGAATTACTGTCGACGATACCCCAAGGCACGCCAAGTAGGCCCTATCGCCATATTATTGTAGGGATTAGGGACAATTTTAGAATGTTGATGTTTACCAGCCACGACAGTCAGTATTTCCGGGATGGACATGGTAGTGACCAGAACCACTTACTACCAGGCGTATTAGAATTCCAAGTAAGTCAGGCATAATTGGTATTGACTTTTCGCTGTAACCGCAAACAACTATGTACTATCTTAGGGTGGATAACAGCAATTAACCATTAAAGCTTCAGGTAAAGCCATCGACGGTAGCTGGAAACTAGATATATGTACCTTGCTTGGCCGCACGTAGCAAAGGGCCAAAGCTAAAATAGCCAGTCTCCAGCACTGTAGTTGTTTACACTGTATAGCTTTCTCGACTGTATCGGATTAGCTGCAGAAATCTTGCACATGGTGTTTCCGTGCCACACCATCGCCGCTGTTTTCCAAAAAATACGACAGTCTGTAAACAATTACTATTAGGTATCGACACCACGTCGCTACTATCTAACTCAACTGACACGTCGGCTGGCGCTGTGTGAGGTTTTGTGAAACAAATGAAATGCACTTTATGGTCCCCTGTAACTTCTATTATGCGTGATTTCGATGGTATAATGTACTGGTAGACCAGGTGATGACTACACTAGAACCAAACGTGAGTCAATGCAGTTTCTGCAACATCACTCACCCTGCTCGGCCTTAGTCAGAAAGGTTTCAACGTCTGTATTATGGACCGCACCGACGCGAATCGGAAATTTACCATGACGTGTGCATTGGTGGCATGGTGGCTCCCAAGCCATGAAGATCTTCTTGCAGCCAAATTATGGCCATTCAAACCTTCTAGTGATATGTTTCGTGCCCGCTGCCAGATGGCAAACAGAAGTCCGCTAATGGCAACGTTGATCTCTTTAGAGACAAACGCTACTAGCGGTACGGATCGCAGCAGTCATTTCTCAGTTGGCATCTTTGATAGTTTTTTTATAATTACAAAAATTTTATATAAATGATTAACGCCAATCTAAGGTAGATTACTTTTTATATGTTAAAGGATATTTATTGGACGCCTCTAATCTGCTCAACAATTTGAACAATAAACAACAGGAAGCCGTGACGGCGCCGCGTGGCAATCTGTTAGTGCTGGCCGGTGCCGGTAGCGGTAAGACCCGAGTACTGGTGCACCGTACCGCCTGGCTGCTATCGGTCGAGAATTGTTTATCATGTTCCATTATGGCGGTTACATTCACCAATAAGGCCGCTATGGAGATGCGTCACCGCATAAAACATCTGATGGGAACCAACCAAGGCGGTATGTGGATCAGCACCTTCCACAGCCTGGCTCATCGCTTGTTGCGTATTCATCATGTAGATGCCAATTTACCTCAAGACTTTCAAATACTCGACAGCGAAGATCAGTTGCGGTTACTAAAACGCCTGATTCATGCCATGAATCTTGACGAGAGAAAATGGCTACCGCGCCAGGCGGCGTGGTACATTAGCGCCAAAAAAGATGCAGGGTTGCGCCCACAACATATGGAGAGTTACGGCAATCCAGTGGAAGCTACCTGGCAGCAGATCTATCAAGAATATCAGGAAACGTGCAATCGCACCGGGTTGGTGGATTTCGCCGAGCTGCTGCTGCGCGCATATGAGCTATGGCTAAATAAACCACATCTTTTGCATTACTACCGCGAGCGTTTCACCAATATTCTGGTGGACGAGTTTCAAGACACTAATCGGATTCAATACGCCTGGATTCGAATGCTAGCTGATAATAACGGTAGTGTAACGATCGTCGGCGACGATGATCAGTCAATTTACGGTTGGCGAGGCGCGCAAGTTGGAAATATTCAGCGCTTCCTCGATGATTTCCCAAATACGCAAACCATTTTCTTAGAACAAAATTATCGCTCTACCAGTAATATTCTGTTGGCTGCCAATACCCTTATTGCCCACAACGGCAGTCGGGTGAGTAAAAATCTATGGACCGAAAGCGTTAAAGGTGAGCCGATTAATCTTTACTGCGCGTTTAACGAGCAGGATGAGGCGCGCTTTGTCGTCAATCAGATTAAAGTGCACCAAGAAAAAGGTGGAACACTCAGCGAGTGTGCTATTCTCTATCGTAGTAACGCCCAGTCGCGAGTGTTGGAAGAGGCATTACTTCAAATGAGGTTACCTTACCGCATTTGTGGCGGTATGCGTTTCTTTGAACGTCAGGAAGTCAAAGATTCTCTCGCCTATTTACGGCTTATCATCAACCGAAACGACGACTCCTCCTATGAGCGAGTGGTTAATATACCAATGCGCGGTATCGGCGAACGTACGCTGGACGTAGTGCGCCAGACTGCCCGAATTCGGCAGCTGACGCTGTGGCAAGCCAGCCAAGTCCTACTGGAGGAGCAAGCTCTGACCTCCCGACCAGCAGTTGCACTACAAAAGTTCTTAGAATTGCTGGATGCTTTGGCAGAAGACACAGCGGAGCTGCCTCTACATGTGCAAACAGATCGGGTGATCAAAAATTCCGGTATCTGGAACATGTACAAGCAGGAAAAAGGGGGGAAAGGTCAGACACGCATCGAGAATCTTGAAGAGCTTATTACCGCTACCCGCCAATTCAGGTATGACGGCGAGGATCAGAATTTACTTCCACTGCAAGCATTCCTATCGCATGTCGCCCTGGAAGTGGGTGAAGACCAAACTGATGCCTACCAGGATGCTGTACAATTAATGACTCTACATTCCGCCAAAGGGTTGGAGTTTCCCCAAGTCTTCATCGTCGGCATGGAAGAGGGCATGTTCCCGAGTCAAATGTCACTGAATGAAGACGAGCGTTTGGAAGAAGAGCGTCGCCTGGCGTATGTCGGCGTCACTCGTGCGATGAAAAAACTGACCATTACCCATGCTAAGACTCGCCGGCTATATGGTAAAGAAGCCTACCACCGGCCATCGCGCTTTGTCAGTGAGCTACCGTTTGCCTGTGTGGAAGAGGTACGTTTGCGAGCCCGCGTGATTCATCCGGTTAATCAGACCTATATTGGCACATCGCCCACCAAAAACGACAGCGGTTTTATCATCGGACAACGAGTACGTCATCCAAAATTCGGCGAAGGAACGGTGATAAACTTAGATGGTAACGGAAAGCATAGCCGATTACAAATTGCGTTCTATGGCCGGGGGATTAAATGGCTGGTTGCAGCTTACGCTCGGTTAGAAACGATTTAGAGCCGCTGTGCCTTGTTGTACAGAAATTGGTCAAACGCTTTTCCATACTATGGAAGTTTTTCTTGCAGCAAAATGAAGAGAATTATGCTTTATGGATATTCTCAGTGGATACTTGGTAGGTCTTTCACTAAGGATGTTGCAGTGATAGTTACAGAAGGTTAGACTATGTCTTTCCGATATACAGACATCCTGCGAGCACTGAAGTCCTGATGTGGAAAGAGAAGCTTGTCGCCGAGGGTGTGCAAAAAATTTTAAAAATGCGGGTCACGTCTCCGCCTGCTATTAGCTATTAATTATTTAAAGCAGATGCAACTCATTATCACCAGTAATGAATAAACACCACAAGCCTGCTCGGATGATATTTTTAATAATCTTCCATGAAATTGTTCCGATTTATCTTCAAAATAGTTTACTATGTTGCCATCAGCTTTCGTTACACATAACTTCGCATTACACGAAAGTATTTTCATACCTGTCAATTCCAAGCCCGACTCGTGATTATATAAAACATACCATTAGAAGCGAGCAGTGATGGAGAAGAGAAATGGAGATGTAATTAGCTTTGATATTGAGTCATTTTACAATGTGTAAAGTAATAATATTTATGTATATTTAGTAATTATTATTTCTAATTAGGGGGCAGTTCGCTTCTGAGCGCTTTATTTAGTTGTTCTGATAACAATGATTCAATAACCATAAGCTTATCGCCTTTTTCGAAAAACCAATATCGGATGAGTCGATTAGACTCATATCGCGCACAGAACCATACTCCTACACGCGTCTGATGGCGCAAAACAAGCGTAGCCAAAATTCGTGTTTTTTAGCTACTTACATGACCACAGTAGCCACGGATCCATCATAAATCGGCAGACCCATACTTGATAGGCTTTAATTTAATGACAGGATGAAATCCTCAGGGACTGAACTACAGACACCTCTGCATATGCACAGGTGTCCGTCTAGTGTCTAAATAACTAAGTTGGAGTCAGATGTGCCTACGCCGGAAACAATCGAGCAAGAAGTATTGGCAGGAAAAGTGTTGCATAACATTTTTGGCTACCAGCAATTTCGACCAGGCCAACAGACAATTATTAACTCGATCCTCAACGGTCGCGACTGCCTGGTGGTGATGCCCACCGGCGGCGGGAAATCGCTTTGCTATCAAATTCCTGCCCTAATAATGGAAGGATTGACGCTGGTGGTTTCACCACTGATCGCTCTTATGAAGGATCAAGTTGACCAACTATTGGCCAACGGTGTCTCGGCAGCCTATCTGAACTCTACCCAAATCCGCAAGCAGCAGCACGACGTCATGGCCGCATGCCGCTCCGGACGCATCAAAATACTATACATCTCGCCTGAGCGCTTAATGATGGATAACATGCTCGAGCAATTACAGCAGTGGCACCTGGCAATGATTGCGGTGGACGAGGCACATTGTATCTCACAGTGGGGTCATGATTTCCGCCCTGAATACAGTGCACTTGGACAGATCAAGCTCCACTTTGCGGCGTTGCCGTTTCTCGTGCTGACCGCTACCGCAGATGAGATCACGAGACAAGATATTCTGCGTTTGCTGGGTTTGCGCAATCCATTGATTCAAGTCAGCAGTTTCGATCGCCCCAATATTCGCTACACTTTAGTAGAGAAATACAAACCATTTGAGCAACTGTGGCATTTTGTACAGGGACAGCGAGAAAAAATCGGCATCATTTATTGCAACAGCCGTTCTCGGGTGGAGGATCTCAGTGCACGCTTAAGAAGCCATGGGGTCAGCGTGGCCGCATACCACGCCGGTCTGGATAATGATCGCCGTGCCCAGGTACAAGAGGCGTTTCAGCGCAATGATTTACAAGTGATGGTAGCTACGGTCGCATTCGGCATGGGCATCAATAAACTGAACGTACGCTTTGTATTGCATTTCAATATCCCGCGCACGATAGAATCATACTATCAAGAAACCGGTCGCGCAGGCCGCGACGGTCTGCCAGCAGAGGCCATTCTGCTGTATGATCCGATGGACATAGCCTGGTTACGATCCTTCCTAGTGAAAAAACCTGTCGACCAACAGCAGGATATCGAGCTTCATAGGCTTAATGCTATGGTCGCCTTTGCTGAATCACAAACCTGTCGGCGAATGGTGCTGCTGAACTATTTCGGAGAAAGTCGCCAGATAGCGTGTAATAACTGCGATATTTGTCTTAATCCGCCCAAGCGCTACAATGGACTAGAAGAGGCGCGCAAAGCCCTATCCTGCATCTACCGGGTTGGACAGCAATTTGGAATGGCGTATGTGGTAGATGTGTTGCGTGGTGCTGATAGCCAGTGTATCCGTGAAAATATGCATGACCAGCTGCCGATATATGGCATCGGCCGCAATCGCAGCAATGAACATTGGATAAGCGTACTGCGACAATTGATTCATCTGGGACTAGTCAGCGAGACTATTACCCAGCATTCCGTGTTGCAGCTGACGGAGTCAGCACGACCAGTGCTGCGAGGTGAGGTAGCTTTGATGTTGGCAAAGCCACGGGTGACCAATCCGAAGACTCCTGCAGTGCCCAAAATCTATAGCGGTAACTACGATCGCTTTCTGTTCGTGAAGCTACGTAAACTGCGAAAAACGCTAGCAAACGAAGCCAATGTGCCTCCCTATGTGGTATTTAACGACACTACGCTACTGGAAATGGCCAAGCAGCTACCTACCGTTAATGAACAAATGTTACAGATCAATGGGGTGGGACACCGTAAACTGGAACGTTTTGGTCTGCCGTTCCTGGCGCTTATACGTGAACACTTGTCAGATTAAAAGATTCACGGATACCAGTGATCCTTAAGGAGGTTCCGGTGCGGCCGTGCAAAATAGATCTGACTGATAATTAATTTTTATGACATGAACACTCTAACGTTTTGTTTTAGAAGTACGGCATGACGGAATCACTTTCAGCGAAGCCATCTGAGTGATGTGATAGCTCTACTGGAGCGTGCAGGATCTGTTGATCTGCTTTCCACATCCAATTATGATAACATGGTCTTCGTTCACATAAAACCTCATTAGAATCTATGTTGCACTCAGAAGTGAATTATGATCTGTCCTAATTGTGGCTACGATACAATAGTTATTGATTACCGCCAACCAGAAGGCTTGTCCCACTGGCTTTCGAAGCCATGCTTCACCGCGGTATAGTTGCAATCCGCCGACTGTGTCAGCGAGTTTTCTCATTCCTGGAGGCAGATAGTATCTAGCCAGCTGAGTTAGTGTTGATTCTCGCAGTCGCGCTCTAAAGACCTGCATCTAGCAACCTCGGTTGTTCACGGCTCAATGTAGGTCTCACCTATTCTAAGCGCACAAGTGCCGGTGTTGCTTATAGATTATTAGTGAGGCAAAATCATAATGGGTAATTGTAACCATCGGCTATTCTGTCAGGCTATACCTAAATAAGTTACCCCTGTGAAAACAACAGCCTGATAATAATTTAAGACATGCGTGCGAAATTTTATTCGATACAGACCTGCCCTGCGCGCAGATATTAATCCAATCGCTGGCTTTCTTTAAGCGGTACCATTAACTTACAATGCGAATTATGCCGCGTATATCAGAGAGGTTTTGTCTCCCCATGTTCTATATTATTGCATCCGATCTTGATGGCACCTTACTTTCACCAACTCACAGACTTACCACTTACACTAAAGAGACCCTTCAATTACTGACTGCGCGAGGGATTCACTTCGTATTTGCCACAGGTCGCCACCATGTGGATGTGGCACAGATGCGCGCTAACTTGGGGATTAATGCCTATATGATCACCTCCAATGGCGCTCGGGTACACAATACTGCCGGCGAGTTGATTTTCTCTCATAACCTAGATGAAGATATCGCTGCGGAATTGTTCAAAGTAGCCCATCAAGACCAGAAAATTTTGACTAATGTCTTTCGTCATGATGAGTGGTTTGTGAATCGCAATCGTGTCGACCAGGCAGCCTTTTTCCGTGCATCAACGTTCAAATACCATGTTTATCAGCAAGAGATGTTACCTACAGATGGCATTTGCAAAGTCTATTTCACTTGTAACGATTACCATCGGTTATTGGAGTTGGAGCAAGCACTTAACGAATGCTGGGGAGATCGAGTAAACATCAGCTTTTCTCATCCAGTTTGTCTTGAAGTTGTGGCAGGTGGTGTGTCCAAAGGACTTGCTCTTCAGCAAGTGGTTGGGCTATTAGGCTTTCAACTGAAAGACTGTATCTCCTTTGGCGATGGCATGAATGATCAAGAAATGCTCGAGATGGCCGGAAAAGGCTGCATTATGAAAAATGCTCAACAGCGCCTGAAGGATAAATTATCAGCACTAGAAATTATCGGCAGCAACAAAGAGGAAGCGGTGCCCCTATATCTACGTACGATGTATTTGGAGGAATTAAAATAACCCTTATTATCGGCTACTTCAACACTGGCCAATACGATATTTCTCACCTTGCTTATACACTAGATTTTGTTTTTCCTCTTTAAATATGGGACCCCGCGCTGCGGGTAGTCAGCAAAAACATCATCACCAGCCAAAGTTGTGGTACTCACTCCCATTAAAGATATAGAAACCTTAACCTATGTCGATTATCAGGAACAATTAAAGTTATAACAGCATCGGCACCTCGAACATAACAACTACGACACTCCTACATTTTGGAGTGATTAACAATGATAATGAGCCGCTATCTACGTGATGTCTGATCGAATTCCCTATAGCGAAGCAAGAAATCGTCGCAGCGCTATTTTAGCTCTTAGCTACCACATCAAGTACTGAATATTCTTTTTAACGCCACTAGCCGTGTTATCGCGGTTTTTCTAACCTTATACTTGAATTATTCAGCAATCCAATTATGGCTTACTGTTACCGACTCAATCAAAATTATCGCCAGGATGTTACTGTTATTGAGGGAGCTGTTCCAAACAGATATTGATCCACAATGGCGTAGGTAAATATATCGTTGCACTGATGAAAAGATAGCACTATTTTCTCTTTGCCACTTGCCTACGGACCATCGACATCACACTATGTATCGCACTTGGATCGACAACAGTCTTTGCCATTACTCCCGCGGAATTGCATTATTGCCTCGTCTCTGATTACCGTCGGGCTTTATGTGCACAGATAAGCGCGCGTGCCATCCAGAAACATCTGAATCGAGATCATGACCAGCAATAATCCCATTAGCCGCTCCAGCGCACTGACTCCTTTGCTGCCTAGCAAAAGTAAAAAGACGTTAGACAGCATCAGAATAATCACCGATAAAACCCAGGCAACTAGCAAAGATAGCACTATATAGTTGATCTGCTGCGGATATTGCTGTGACAGCAGCATCAGTGCAGCCAGGATCGATGGGCCCGCGACTAACGGAATCGCTAACGGCACCAGAAATGGCTCTTCTCCTTCCAGGAGGCTAGTGTTATTTCCCTCCTGTGAGGGAAAGATCATTTTAATAGCGATCAGAAATAAAATAATACCGCCTGAGATTGACACCGTTTCGGTGCGTAAACTGAGGAATGACAAAATATGCTCGCCTGAGAACAAAAAAACAAGCATCAGGAATAGAGCGATTAGCATTTCACGGATAACAATTATCCGTCGCCGCTTTGGCTCTAAGTATTTTAGGACCGACATAAAAATAGGTAAGTTTCCAAGCGGATCCATAATTAAAAATAACAAGACAGTAGCTGATATCATTTTACTATAGCCTCAAATGTTTTTAGCACAGGACTCTCCGGTAATGCAGTGGGGAAAAGTTTAAGCACCGTTGCTGAAAAAAAGCTTTAAATCGAATAATTTCACTTGCGGCTTTTCGGCCACATTTTGTAAGGTGGAGTAAGTGCATCCTACTGACATTGTGCAATTGTGCAATAAGGTAAGGCACACGTCATTTTTGTTATCCCCTAAGGCAGGACAGTTAAAATATGAAAAACGTGGGTTTTATCGGCTGGCGCGGCATGGTCGGTTCAGTGCTGATGCAGCGCATGATCGAAGAACGTGACTTCGACGCCATCTGCCCGGTATTCTTTTCTACCTCCCAGCACGGCCAGAACGCTCCAGAAATCAATGGCCAGCATGGTGTGCTGCAGGATGCCAAGGATCTGGCTGCGCTAAGTGCTCTGGATATCATTGTCACCTGCCAGGGTGGTGATTATACTAATGCAATCTATCCAAAGTTGCGCAAAATCGGCTGGCAAGGCTACTGGATCGATGCAGCCTCATCGCTACGCATGCGCGATGACGCTATCATTATCCTCGATCCCGTTAACCAAGTGGTAATCCAACAAGGGCTGAATCGTGGCATTAAAACCTTTGTCGGAGGCAACTGTACCGTCAGCTTGATGTTAATGTCTCTGGGAGAATTGTTCGCCCGAGATTGGGTAGAGTGGGCTTCAGTTGCTACTTATCAGGCGGCTTCTGGCGGAGGCGCACGCCATATGCGTGAATTACTAGTACAAATGGGCCAGTTTCATGGTGCGGTGGCCAAGCCATTGCAGGATCCAGCGTTTGCAATTCTGGATATTGAGCGCCGTGTTACTGAACTAACCCGAAGCGGCTCACTGCCAACGGACAATTTCGGTGTACCGCTGGCCGGCAGTTTGATCCCTTGGATTGACAAGCAGCTGGAAAATGGACAGAGTCGCGAAGAATGGAAAGGCCAGGCAGAAACCAATAAAATTCTTAATACCCGTCGGACGATCCCGGTGGACGGGCTGTGCGTGCGTATTGGTGCATTGCGTTGCCATAGCCAGGCATTTACTCTGAAACTGAAAAAAGATATCCCTCTAACGGAAATTGAACAAGTGCTCGCAACCCATAATAATTGGGTAACCGTAGTGCCAAACGATCGAGAACTGTCGATGCGGGAATTAACGCCGGCTGCAGTGACAGGTACATTAAAGACGCCGGTTGGCCGGTTGCGTAAATTAAATATGGGGCCTGAGTATCTTTCGGCTTTTACCGTTGGTGATCAACTTCTGTGGGGTGCCGCTGAACCCTTGCGGCGCATGTTACGCCAGTTAACTCATTAGTCAGTCTTGCTTTATAGCACTTAGCTTTCTTAGATTTATCAGTGCTGAGTTTTGTCACGTACTGGCGCTGCCTTGTGGGTATTCATTTTCGTTAACACTCTGCCCATGCGCCCTGAATCTGAACTTACTTATGAGCACACCACCTGAGCTCCTGTATCAGTTACAGGAGCGCAGTACTTTAAGTTATTATTTTCTGGTTATTCAGGTAAACCTGACATGTCTTTTCTCGAAAAGACATATAATGGCTTGACTCTAAAGTCTCCATCTTGAGGGAAATATTACGGTGACATAGGTGTGAATTTATCTTGTGATGACTGACAGACTCCTAAAACCAATTTACCTTACCAGAAAAATATCGTCAATTTTTGACTTTTAGGCTAAAATTTCACGAAGTGAAGTTAAATTGCAATGAGCTTAATAATTAATTAAAACTCAAAGCGCGACTGAATGTGTTTTCATTCATTGTCTCCCTCGCATGAATTTTTCTGTTTCCCTGATGAGCATGTTACCACCGACATACCACACTGCGTTAGCAGTTGACGGGCAGGAGGGACTGATTAGTTAAAGCATTTTTTCTTAAAAATATTCTTTCGTTTTCTTTGAGATAGTTATAGAACAAAAAGAATATATGGTAAATATCCCAACTAAGACTCCACTACCTCCTACTAACTGGCTGGTAGGTAAGGAATGCATTAATCTACTTAAAACTTAATAGTATGCTTTTTAATTGTCTGATACCAGCGTGGTAACGGTAACAATAGAGGTTTTAACAGCATAACTATGCTAATTATCAGAAACACCATACTGGGAAGTAATGCTCCGAACACTGGTTGCATATTATACACAAGGCTCAACGGCCTGAAGATCTGATCCAACACGTAAAATAAGAAACCAAAGCTAATGCCCGTGACGACTCTCACCCCCATTGGTACACTGCGTAGTGGTCCAAAAACAAACGACAGAGCCATTAGCATCATCACAGCCACCGATAACGGCGAGAAAATCTTACTCCACATATTCAGTTGATAACGATTAGGTTCCTGACCGCTTTGCTTGAGATAGTTGATGTAATCGTACAACCCTGAAATAGACAGCGAATTTGGCTCCAGAGTGATAATACCTAATTTGTCCGGTGTTAGATTTGTTTTCCATTCTCCATTTATGCAGTGCCGACTGGTAATCTGTTTGATGTCGGTCAGATTCGATTCGTCCACCTGAGATAGCTTCCAGCTGCCGTTGTTGAAGATAGCCGTAGCAGCATGGCGTAGCGATTGAAGCCGCTTCCCTTTATCAAAGTGGTAAATATTTACGCCAGTTAATTCATCATTGCTTACTACTCGCTCGATGAAAATAAAGTCATCACCGTCTTTAATCCACATCCCGTTTTTCGTAGAAAGCATTGAACTGCCATAAATCATCTGAGTGCGGTAGTTATAAGCCATTTTCTCGCCTAATGGAGCTATCCATTCGCCAATGGACATAGTTAAAAGTACTAGCAAAATAGCGGTTTTCATTACTGAGCTGGCAATCTGAAGGCGGCTGAAGCCGGATGCTTGCATGACCACTAATTCACTGTAGGTTGCAAGCGAACCGAGCCCTAGCATCGCGCCCAACAGTGCTGCCATCGGGAAGAACGCTTCGATATCTTTCGGCACACTGAGAAACGTAAACAGGCCCGCACCCAGTACTGAGTAGCTTCCTTGGCCCACTTTACGCAGCTGTTCGACAAACTTAATAATCCCAGACAATGATACCAGTATGAACAACGTCATTATGATGGTATTGAAGATGGTTTTACCGATATAACGGTCTAACACGCTAAGCATCGAGTTCTCCTTAATCGCACAAACTTACCCGCGCGCAACTTTCTCATCGGGACGGTATCCCATAAATTCAGTATCAGCGCCAATGCTAAGTACACCACATTAGTCAACCACATCCACAGCATCGGATCGAGCTTTCCTTTCGCGCCGTTGGAGCGCAGCGAGGTTTGCAGTAAGAAGAAAATTAGATACAGTAGCATTATAGGTAGCATGTTTAGCGCCCGTCCTTGATGTGGATTAACCACTGACAGAGGCACCACCAATACCGCCATAATCAGGACCGAAACTATGAGTGTTAGGCGCCAGTGCAATTCGGCGCGAGCTTTCGGATCCTGCACACGCCACAGCTGATGCATCGTCATTTGTTCCGCGTCGTTGTTTACTGCCAGCGGACGGTGTCCGATAACCGCTCGATATTGGGTGAAATCGGTAATACAGAAGTCAAGCAGCGGCGCTGTCCCCTCATAGCGGGTGCCTTTATCAAACATAATCAGATGCGAACCGTCTGGTCGCTTGGTTATATGGCCTCGGTCTGCTATCACTACTGAAGGCCGAGCATTACCATCCGGCTTAAGCTGTGCCAGGAAGACGTGCTGAAATTCTTTTCCGTTAACGTTACCGACAAACAACACTGAATTGCCGTTTTCTGCTAGTTTGAATTGTCTCTCCACCAGCGCTATCGTACTAGGATTAGCCTTAGCCTCCGACATAATCAAATTCTGACGACGCGATGACCAAGGGGAAAGCCAGATTGCATTTACGGCTGCGAACACTGCAGTAATCAAGCTGAGTACCAGCGCTGCACGGATTAAAATGCTTTTACCCAGCCCGCAGGCGTGCATAACCATAATTTCACTTTCGGTATACATACGGCTTAGAGTCATTAACAATCCTAAGAACAAGCTCAAAGGGAGAATTAACTGTGCCATTTCTGGCACTCCCAGCCCAAGTAAGGGTACAATCAAGGTTGTCGGGATATCGCCGCCCACCACTGCACTCAAGATCCGCACTAATTTTTGACAGAAAAAGATCAAAAGCAGTATGAACAAAATGGCGAGCTGGCTTTTAAATGTCTCTCGAACCAGATATCTAATGATTATCACTTTTTCTCCTGTGAAACTTGTCTTTGCTTGTCTTTAATTTCAGAAAAGTCGATGATTTTATCGCAAATTCATCATTGATATGCATCAAATGGCACTTTTATTGCCAGACAAAAGATAGAATATAACAACAACTGTGTGTTCAGCTGTGTCATTTAGAGAACTCACTAATTGACAGAAAAGTCAATTATACTCCCATGTTTATAGTTTTATTTTTAAAATTTGAGAAAGTATATGGAGTTCAGTGTAAAGAAGTGGTGTTCCGAAAGAACAACGCAGTGCTTGTACCGTCATTGCGGTATTTGAACTGAGTCATTTGTCTCTTACTACTGAACAGCCAGATACAATCAGAAAAGACTATAATCACACAGTCTCTCAAGGTAAACTAAAAGGAAAAGTTGGATAAATACTGCTGTTTCAGCATAAGAAGTAATTAGTCAAATAATTAATATTTAGAAAGTACACTAGGCGGTGGAAGTGTCGAAAGGGACTCTACGATCTTAAGATCAACTAAAAATCGACTCCGGTATCATAGATGAAAATGAAAAATATGAGCGATGTGCTCTACCACTCTTTCTGACCAAACGGCGGAAGTGACAAATAACCGTAAAGAGGTATGCTTAAGATGTTAGCGCTTGCCGTCCGTTGTTTTCCCGTATTCCCCTTTAGTTGACAAAAATAGCCCATGAAAAACGCAACTTTCTACCTGCTAGATCAACACGCTATCAGAGACGGTTTGACCTCGGTAGAGCATCTTGCTTGTGATTTAGCAACTAGTAAATGGCGAGAGGGGAAGCGGGTGCTTATCGCTTGTGAAAATGACATACAAGCGATAAAGCTAGATGAGGCGCTATGGGTACGTGATCCACATTCATTTGTGCCGCATAACCTGTCGGGGGAAGGACCGCGCTACGGTGCACCGGTGGAAATTTGCTGGCCGAAGCGCCGCGGAAACGCGCCGCGGGATCTGCTGATTAGCTTGTTACCAGCTAGCGCGGATTTTGCTGCTGTTTTCCATGAAGTAATAGACTTCGTCCCGGCTGAGGACACTTTGAAACAGTTGGCACGCGATCGGTATAAAGCATATCGTAGCGTTGGATTTCAATTAACTACAGCCATGTCACCCATGTAGTGATTAACGATGTATAATGGAAAAAATATATAACCCCAAAAATATCGAACAGCCACTGTATGAGCACTGGGAACAGCAAGGTTATTTTAAACCGAGTGGTGATACTCAACAGGATAGCTACTGCATCATGATCCCACCACCAAATGTCACCGGCAGTCTACATATGGGTCATGCTTTTCAGCAGACCATTATGGACATTCTAATTCGCTATCAGCGAATGCAGGGGAAAAATACTCTTTGGCAAGCTGGTACTGATCACGCTGGTATTGCGACACAGATGGTAGTAGAACGAAAAATTGCTGCCGAAGAGGGTAAGACCCGACACGATTATGGACGTGACGCCTTTATCAATAAAGTGTGGCAGTGGAAAGCACAGTCCGGTGGCACAATCGCGAACCAGATGCGACGCCTAGGTAATTCTATAGATTGGGAACGCGAGAGATTCACCATGGACGAGGGATTATCCAATGCTGTGAAAGAAGTATTTGTGCGCCTATATCAGGATAATTTGATCTACCGTGGAAAACGCCTAGTGAATTGGGATCCGAAATTACGAACCGCAATTTCGGATCTGGAAGTAGAAAACCGCGAGTCAAAAGGTTCTATGTGGTACTTGCGCTACCCACTGGCCGATGGTGCGCACACTGCCGATGGATTGGGCTATCTGGTGGTTGCCACCACGCGTCCGGAAAGCATGCTTGGTGATACCGGTGTGATGGTAAACCCTAACAATCCGCTTTATTGCAATCTTATGGGCCAATTTGTCCTTCTGCCGCTGGTCGGCCGCCGTATCCCGATCGTCGGAGATGCGCACGCCGATATGGTCAAAGGTACTGGCTGCGTCAAGATTACGCCAGCGCACGACTTTAACGATTACAAAATCGGTAAGCGTCATGGGTTGCCAATGATTAATATCCTAACCTGCGACGGCAATATCCGCCAGGAAGCTGAGATATTTGATACCAATGGCAATGCTAGCGATGTGCTATCTGGTGAGATCCCAGAAGCTTTCCGAGGCTTAGAACGCTTCTCTGCCCGTAAGGCAATTGTGGCGGCGTTTGACCGTCTGGGCCTGCTGGTCGAGGTTAAAGCTCATTACCTTACGATTCCCTATAGCGACCGCAGCGGCGTGGTTATCGAACCGATGCTAACAGACCAATGGCACGTTCGCGTCATGCCGCTGGCGAAAGTCGCAATAAAAGCGGTAGAACAAGGAGAAATTCAATTCGTACCAAGACAATACGAAAACATGTACTTCAGCTGGATGCGTAATATTCAGGACTGGTGTATTTCCCGTCAGCTATGGTGGGGCCACCGCATTCCAGCTTGGTATGATACTAAAGGCCAGGTCTATGTAGGCTACAGCGAATCCGAAGTACGTCAGCAGTATCATTTATCAGACGATGTAGCGCTGCGCCAGGATGATGATGTACTAGATACTTGGTTCTCTTCTGGACTGTGGACTTTCTCCGCTCTAGGATGGCCGAAGGATACCGAAGCACTGCGTACCTTTCATCCTACTAACGTGGTGGTGAGCGGTTTTGATATTATCTTCTTCTGGATCGCACGTATGGTTATGTTGACCATGCATTTCATTAAAAATAACAATGGCAAACCACAGGTGCCATTCAAAACCGTCTATATAACCGGTCTGATCCGCGACGAGGAAGGGCAGAAAATGTCCAAGTCCAAGGGCAATGTTATCGACCCGATAGACATGGTCAACGGTATTTCTCTAGCTAAGTTGCTGGAGAAGCGCACTAGCAATATGATGCAATCACAACTGGTAGAAAAGATCTGTAAACGTACCGAGAAACAGTTCCCGAATGGCATCAAGCCGCACGGCACTGATGCTTTGCGCTTTACGCTAGCTTCCTTAGCTTCCACCGGTCGCGATATCAACTGGGACATGAAACGTCTAGAAGGGTATCGCAATTTTTGCAACAAGCTGTGGAATGCCAGCCGGTTTGTGTTGATGAATACTAAAGATCAGGACTGCGGTTTTCAGGATGAAAATAAAGCACTATCGCTAGCCGACCGCTGGATTCTGGCAGAATTTAACCAGACGGTGAAGATGTTCCGCGAGGCTCTGGATAATTATCGCTTCGATCTGGCAGCCAGTATTTTGTATGAATTCACCTGGAACCAGCTCTGCGACTGGTATCTAGAGCTGACTAAATCAGTAATGAGCAGCGGCAGTGAGATTGAGCTGCGTGGCACTCGCCATACGCTAGTCACGGTATTAGAAGCATTGCTACGTTTGGCGCACCCAGTCATTCCGTTTATCACTGAAACTATCTGGCAGAAAGTGAAAAACCTCACCGGCAGCCAGAGCGCAACCATTATGCTGCAACCGTTTCCCGCCTATGACGCTACGCGTGAAGATGCTGGTGCCCTCAGAGATTTGAAATGGATTAAGCAGGTCATTGTTGCAGTTCGCACTATCCGTACTGATATGCATATTGCGCCCGGAAAACCGCTGGACATGCTGCTGCGCCATGCCTCGCCTGAAGCGGAGCGCCTGGTAAAAGATAACTTGATCTTTATGCTTACCCTAGCCAGGCTTAACAGCATTACAGTGCTGCCAGATGGTGACAAAGGACCGGCTTCCATTACTCAGCTGATTGATGGCGCTGAGTTGTTAATCCCGATGGTAGGCTTGATTGATAAAAACGTTGAGTTAGAGCGGCTGGCGAGAGAAGTGGCGCGTATTGATGGTGAAATTAGTCGCATCTCTGCTAAACTCAGCAACAAAGAATTTATTAGCCAGGTGACGAAGGTGGTGGCTAAGGAGCGTGAGAAGTTGGGCAACTATCAACAATCTAAAGAGAAATTACTGAAGCAACAATCAATGATCAGTAGCTTATAATTAATCAACAACAGCTGCATATGTTGAAGCCAGCGAAAAATTCTTTTCTATGAGCTTTATAGCTGGCTGTGCATCACTTATTGGATCATTGAGCACTAAAATAAGATCTGGTAGGTAGTGGTGTGGACACCGTTAAGTAGTAGTGGTAGGGGTTTGTGAACTGCAATTTAAGGTGTATTTCCTATCCAGTATATTGCAGATGCGAAATCACCTGGAAGTTAGCACAGCACGCGCTGGATTTTCTCAAAAGCAGAGTTTTCTGCTATTTAGTTATCTGAAGATCATTGCGCAGCAGACGCATCATCATCTTTTTGTTCCCTGTTGTGATAAATTAGATTTTCAATATCGATGGTCTAATTGGGTAACACCTCAGCCACGTAGACTATGAAGTCACCATATTAAGATGTTGTAAACAGATCGTAGTGGCCATGGAGAGGACAGTCAATTAGAGAAATAAAATAAATGTTTAAATTAATTGCTGGCGGTCAGCTAAGTATTGCGTGCACATCTTAAAAAGGTAATTCATATTCCAATGATCTTATTGAAATTACTACACTTAATCAGAACGCCATGTCATTTATCTGAGGCCAAATCCGGTAGGCAGATAGTCATTATGTTGGGTACATGATATGACAGTTGAGTATCTCGGCTATGACAATGATAATGGAGAATACCGAGACGTTGACGTGTTACATCAGCAAAAAGGGTGGACTGATGACTAAATTCCACCCAGCCCCAGGTTACTGGACGCTCTGCTAACTATTTAGAGCACCTTCTGGAAAAAACACTCCATCAGATGAAGCGAGCCTATGTTGGCAACGCATGCAGTAACGTGGGCAGCAACTGAGATGGGAGTTGGTGACTATTCATTTTCGTCAGTTAGCACAGTAAACAGTGACGACAATATTGTACCTACCAAAGATATTTCTAATGACGTCAGAGTAGCACACTTCGAGTACGAAGTGCAGGTATTAGGGGAACACATTACACCGCTGCTAGAACAAGGCAATCAGTAGGTGAAATTTCTACATTACTGATCCACGTTTCATGATGATCGGAGCACCATCGGCAAACAAGTGACAGAGATTCAGCCTGGCACGTTTCAGATATAGAGTTTATCAAAACTTGCCTCATCGAACCTGCAGATACACCTAATTTTCTCGGATACCAGGGATTATTCCCGAGTTTCTTCGCCTTGCGAAAGAGCCGTCTACTCGCCGACTACTCACAGCCGAGGAATACACTACGAAGTCACCTCTGCAGTACCATTTGTCATCTGCTTCCCGCCTGTCCCACTAACAGAAACGTGATATCCTGATTCTATCTGCCGTCGGCACCGTATTCGACGTTCCGTGCTTGATGTTACTCTATGACATTATTAAAATAATGATGATAAAATTCTTATTTCCCTCAATATCATGCTTACCAAACGGTATCTTATCATTGAGCATGCTATTTTAATAATCCATGGCAGCACGCAGTTTAGCAGACAGGAACACAATAAAAGTGATTCAATAATTATTCGTATTTCGGCAGCCAAAACGTTAAGTTTTGCGGATGCCACAATGTTTTTGGTTTGAAATGTCAAACTTCTAATTATAGTATTTAAAGGGATTGATGAGCAGTATTATTGCGTAGGCTTTTTGTTAACGACCAGTTACTGTGGCTGCTATGTTAGGTCTTCTGTAAAAAGACTTATTGGGACACTAACCAGTGTCCCCGAGCCAAATGACGACATAACTAATACAAATGAAGAAGGAAAATGGCTAATCTCTTATATCAAAAACATATCATTTCCATCAACGATTTGAGCAGAGAAGAACTGGAACTGGTGTTAACCGCCGCCACCGCGCTTAAGGCACGGCCGCAACCGGAAATACTTAAACACAAGGTCATTGCTAGCTGCTTCTTTGAAGCATCAACTAGAACCCGGTTGTCATTTGAAACCGCTATTCATCGTCTTGGTGCATCAGTAGTGGGATTTGCCGACGCCGGAAACACTTCTCTAGGAAAAAAAGGCGAGACATTAGCTGACACTATCTCAGTGATAAGCACCTATGTCGACGCCATCGTGATACGCCATCCACAGGAAGGCGCAGCCCGGCTTGCTACCGAATTCTCTGGGCAGGTGCCGATTTTTAACGCCGGTGACGGCGCTAATCAACATCCTACCCAAACTTTGCTAGATCTCTTCAGTATTCAGGAAACTCAGGGTCGGTTGAATCATCTCGATATCGCCATGGTAGGTGATTTAAAGTATGGTCGCACTGTGCATTCGCTGACACAGGCACTGGCTAAGTTCGACGGCAATCGTTTTTACTTCACCGCACCACAAGCGCTGGTGATGCCCACTTATATTTTGCACGCTCTGGAAGAAAAAGGTATTCCTTACAGCCTTCATACTAACATCGAAGAAGTAGTACCGAAGGTAGATATTCTCTATATGACTCGGGTACAAAAAGAGCGACTAGATCCTTCGGTGTACACCAAAGTGGAAGCACAGCTCATTCTGCATACCGGTAATTTGCTCCAAGAGCGCAGTAATCTGAAGGTGTTGCATCCGTTGCCACGAGGAGATGAAATTGCTCATGAAGTGGATCAAATGCCTTATGCATATTATTTCCAACAGGCCGGAAACGGCATTTTCGTCCGCCAAGCGCTATTGGCAGCAGTATTGGGTGGGACTGCATCTAAATGTTTAGTGAATTAAGAGTAATGTATTTTAGGAGGACATAAAATGGCAACGTGTAACGGCATTAGTACCCAGAATATAATGAAAATATTACCTGATAGCTCGCTGCAGGAGAATAAGCCGATTCAATTTCTCAGGAAGATCGTTGTCCTTGTAAATACCTAAGCATCCCGTTGGCATAATCTCACACTGAAGCGTGCGGTATAGTTATACTATTTCAATACGAAGTTAAACGCAGCCTATTACTAATTGACAACCGGGCATATCTTGTCACTAGTGCTTTCCGTTAGCCTTAAGCAATCCTATGCCGACCGGCTACACTCAGCGCAATCATGGAGTACACGATCGACTGATCGTAGTGCGTATATGTATGAGTAATATGTACGACAATACACAATAGCCGGTCGACACACAACAGCAGGCCGCGTATATTGAGGGGAATCATGCATGACTCAAAATAATAAGTTGCAGGTAGAGGCAATCTGCCATGGCACGGTCATTGACCATATCCCGACGCAAATCGGCATGAAATTATTCAGTCTATTTAAGCTAACCGCAATTAATGAACAAATCACCATTGGTCTAAACCTGCCTTCCAATCAGCAGGGCAAAAAAGATCTTATCAAGCTTGAAAACGTTTTTTTGACCGAGGAACAGCTCATCCAACTGACAATCTATGCTCCCTGTGCTACTATTAACCATATAGATAATTACAATGTAGTGCGCAAACAGACGCCGCCACTGACGAAACGTATTGATGGCGTACTCATCTGCCAAAATAATAACTGTATCAGCCATAGCGAACCAGTAACACCCAGTTTTACTGTTAAAGTCCGCAATCACCAAGTGTATTTACAGTGTAAATTTTGTGAAAAGGAATTTCAAAACTGCGCAATACTTTAAAGTACTTAACTAGTATGCATAGGTCAGTTTAGTTCTTATTATAATGATCAACACTTATATTTATACTTACCTAATATCCAACCATCAGGAGAATCTATGACCTGCATTGTCAGTACGGAAAATGCACCAGCAGCCATCGGACCTTATGTGCAAGCAGTAGATTTGGGCAACATGATCTTCATCTCTGGTCAAATCCCGGCTTTCCCGAACAGCAACCAAGTAGCGGGAAGTATTACTAAACAAACGCGTCAGTCACTGGAAAACGTTAAAGCCATCGTCGAGGCAGCTGGTCTGCATGTGGCGGATATTGTGAAAACCACCGTATTCATGAAAGATCTCAATGAATTAGATACCGTAAACGTAACCTACAAAGCTTTTTTTACCGAGCACGATGCCTCGTTTCCAGCCCGTTCTTGCATCGAAGTAGCTCGCCTACCGAAAGATGTAAAAATTAAAATTGAAGCGATCGCTGTGCGTCGCTTTTAATCGCAAGCCAAACTTCTAACACACCCCCAGCAAAGCCATTAGGAAACGACTAACTTCATCAAGTGACTGCTTTATGATACTGTCGCTGCACCTGGTTTATTGTTTTCATCTCATCTACATCGTAGTTGCAGTAAGTCCTACTTGATGTACTAAGTCAAGTAAATAATTATGTATATACGTATCTATTTATTATCGAAATATAGCTACGAAAATAATTACTGAATTCCTCTCACGTCTCTGGGCAGTCGCATCCAGTGAATGCTAGGTTGCTCCCTGTGTCACCTTGACCGAAGCACTTGTTATCCACGTTAAAATTTTATTAATATCAAGTAGATAGTGATATCACAGTGCCTTTAAGATTGTACACTACCGCCAGGTTATTATGGATTTAGTTCAGTTGCTGAAATACACCACACCGAAAAGCCGTACAGGAAATTATGTAGCATCATAATGCTATCCAGGTAATGGTAGTGGTGTGCTATAAAGTTCGCGATGACTTTTTAAATCTTTTACGACCATGAGCACAATATTGTGGAGAATAAACTGAGTCGAAAACGAATCACTGGGACAGCATCGTCACTATCAAGTCTTGTTATTATTTTTTACTTCTCTTACTGCAGGACTGCAGCTATGTTAGGCTTTGTCCGCCAGCATCTCTTTTTCATATGCCAGTGCCTGTACGCTGTCATACTGATTTTCCCATTTGGCGATCACCAACACTGCCAACGCATTACCTACCACGTTAAGGGCGGTGCGCGCCATATCCAGAATACGATCGACGCCAGCGATAAACGCTAGACCTTCCAGTGGAATCCCTACACTACCAAGGGTTGCCAGAAGCACCACAAAGGATACACCCGGCACGCCAGCGATTCCTTTAGAGGTGACCATCAACGTCAATACTAACACCACTTCTTGACCTAAGGATAAGTCGATACTATACAGCTGAGCGATGAAAATCGCAGCAATACTTTGATACAATGTCGAGCCGTCCAGGTTGAATGAATAACCAGTCGGTACCACAAAGCCGGTAATAGCTGCCGGCGCGCCATAAGCTTCTATTTTTTCGATAATACGAGGTAATACGCTTTCTGAGCTGGCAGTAGAGAACGCTAGAATCAGCTCTTCTTTCAGAATGCAGATTAAGGTCCATATGCGCAGTCGACAGAGTCGTGCCACAGCCCCCAGCACTACTAGTGCGAAGAAGATAATAGCACCATACACCAGCAGTACTAGCTTGGCCAGTGGAAACAGAGACGAGAAGCCGAAAGTCGCTACAGTGACTGCAATCAGCGCAAAAACTCCCACCGGGGCATACCGCATCACCATATGTGTCACTTTAAACATAGTTTCCGCTACCGCGTTAAAAACGTTCAATAAAGGCGCGCGGGTATTTTCTGGCAATGAAGCTAAGCCCAACCCAAAAAGAACAGAGAAGAAAATAATTGGCAGCATATCACCTTTGGCCATAGAAGCGAAAATATTCGATGTAATAAGTGATAAAATCGTTCTTACTAAACTGTGGCTTCCGGACTGTACTTCAATGGTAGTTTGTTCATATTTTGAGATGTCCACCACTGCCAGCGTTGACATATCAATCCCGTGTCCAGGATGAAATACATTGGCTAGGGTAATACCAAGAACAATTGCCAATGTAGTGATTATCTCGAAATACAGGATGGTCTTAAATCCGATACTGCCGAGCTTTTTGGCATCGCCAATACCAGCAATGCCCACCACTAGTGTGGCCACCACGATCGGCACTACGATCATTTTGATCATGTGAATAAAAATATCCCCAGCTGGTGAAAGAATGTTGGCAATCATCCAATCACGCAACTCCCCTTGGTTATGCAGTATCGCACCAAGCAATATGCCTAAGATCAATGCAAAAAGAATTTGCCAGGCAAGCGTTATTTTCAGCTTTTTCATAACAATAGTGCTTTCCATAGTTTTCGTAGCGGACGCTATTCATCTCCTTCACCGTCTTCATTTATTCACCTTTTAATCAAGGGAGAGCTTTAAAAGTTGGTATAAATCGGAAATTTTAAATATATCGTTCACCGAAAACTTTAAATATCTCGTTTACCAGAAGTGTCCACTTAGGACTTTTTAGTAAAAATTTTCAAAAATTTTTCATTCATGCCTCGCATTTTACAATATATAAAATTTAACTAGTTGTTATTAAAAGACTAAGTAATTAATCAGTGTGCTGAAATGCTTGCCTTTAAAAAGCCATCCGCCTTTTATATACGGTTTTTGAACAGAATAGAATGATCAATATCTCTAAAAACTAAATGATAGAGTATTAGCGCCTGCTTCCCCAGTGCTGGAAAGGTATGTTTTCGACAGTGCATAAATTTTATTAGACGACATGTGATCTGTCGCGCAAAAAAAAGAAACAAAGCTAATCTAGGGAGATTTGATTAACCAAACGTTGACATATCATTAATAAATATAATAAGAAATCACGAGAGAAAGCAAACCCATAGTTACCCGATTCGCAATGCAATTACGTAAAACACACTGACCTCCACTGAATAGTAATAGAAATTGTATGAGTAACCTATTAACTTTCTCAATTTTTAGCAGGAGTACATGCAAATATAAATGATGCCATTCAAGACAGAAAATACTAAATTCGGTCACAACCATGTCAATATCTGGGGGTTCTCAGTTATCGATTAGTTAGATTAGATTTATACAGACTTATGCTTGCAACGGCATTGCCAGTTTAGCTGAGTTGGATCGTGGTCAACAAAGCTTACATACATATTCAGCAGTTTGCCACAATTCAACTAATCTAGATCGCAACCAATATCAATAGCTTCCGCATGACCGGTTTCACCGGTCGATTAAAATCGATTTATTAAAATTTAGGCACAGTACCACTGGTATAACCAGCTTTCCACTATCTTCACATTAATTACTATATGCTCATGCCATACATTAACTCCCGATTTTACTCTGACATCTTTCCAATATCTGAAGAATTGTGGTACTATGAAAAATACTTAAAGTATGGAAGGATATTCTATAATCTAAAAGCGCTCGGGTGGGGGAGTAACAATACTTCCCCACTTGCACCGAAGAAATATAATGGGAAGCGCTAACTCCAGCAGATAAAATGGATCTAAGTTTTTGATTTTAATATAATTGATAGAATATTTTTGCCGGAATCGTTAAATTTTTGACACACTAGCAACACTCAAACAAGTATATCAGTTTTGCTGCGGCTTAGGATGGTTTTCAGCGAATTAGCAGATGACTATAGAAACCGGATGTGCTTCTGTTATCTGATACTGGAAATACACGATGTTAATAAAGAGTTATAGTGGATAGCAGGCTCAGGATTACTCTGAATTTTCTGACAAGCAGCTTATGCTTATGTACTAAAATAAACCTTTTGCTCCCCCTTCAGTAACATTGAAGCAAATCGAATAGACTCCGCTAAAAATTCTGAGAAAGAAGAAAGCTCAGTGTGTCGAAAATCATTCAAACGCCAAGTCAGGTTACACCTAAGTTCTAATGATCACTGTCGGCAAGTCATACTGTCATCACCGTACGATTGAAATTTGCAGGCGCATGTTTAACCCATGTTGTCAGAGGCACCCCCACCTGGTGGTAGTAAATCTCATCCAGTGCGTCAAAACGCCACGCCGCACGCGTAGGATACCGTTCCAGCTGTTCGACAGCGGCCTGGGCACTGGTTAGGTAATCAGTGCCAAAATAGTGCTTCAATATGAGCAGTACAGGGATTGTGTCCATCAAAACCGTAGCTTGGGCCGTCGCGCAGATGTTGATCAATTGCCTCGTGATCGGCGACACAAAAAAAGAAGGACCACGAGTAAGCCGTATATCGCTGAATTGACCGATATCAAGAACGTAGATATGTATCTCCAGGAGCTTCAAAGAGCGCTACGCCAACAAGGATGCCCTAAAAATGAATGAGAAAGAGGTTCCTGCATAAGTAAGCGATGGAAGGTGCATTCTGGGTTAGTCGCTAGTTGCCGGATAAAATCATGACCAACAATAAATTTGCCAATCCTAGCCTGCTGCTTTCTTCAAATATCCATACAGACTCTGATTGAAAATGATTTGCTTCATTTTCGATTTAATTAGTGAAGATTCCTGTCTTTAAAGGATGACTGTCAGCGCAGTTAGTCCTCATAGTACCGCTGGCTGAGGAGATAGAATCATCAGAGACGGAAAATATTTTTATGAATTATATCACCACGAAAGAAGCTAGAGGCATTGAAGGATATGGAGCAAACTATCATCTGTTTAAGAAAGCAATCATTTAGAAGCCCTAAACAGTAGAGGTGGGTGTATGCGCAGTGAATAGGCAAAGCAACATTACTGACTATCTTTTCACTGTCCTGAATCTGGATCAGGTTCAAAAGTTTCAGCATTTCTAATATAATAATTGTACGGGATTCGTTTGTTGATTTCAAACCTGATCTCCACCTTTAGAGAAAGGGCAGGCGATCATTAGACCTAGACATATTCTCACTGCGTCGAATACCTCCGCTGGCGCCTTGCCTCTAATTGGCATACTCACGTAATGCATATCGAGTTTCTTTCCCTAGCAGATCGAAAACGTAGGCGCGCTTGCAAAGCTTAACTCTGCCAGTAAAGCGTGTAGTATGTTTAATCAGCGATTACTATCTTACACCTTAATCATGTGTCAAGAGCGCCGGGACAAACCCGCTGCCAACCGTTGTAATAGTTATTGCCAGTAAACCCCCAAAGAGTAGCACTGCAGCCTGCATCTGATGGTGCCCTGCGAGCCAGTTGTACTCGGATCAGCGAAGTGAGGCTTGCTTAACGACAGCAGCTAGTTGAGCGTTGGAAGGAGCAAGAGAGTGGAAAATTCTGCCTATTGGTGCTAACAAGAATGCAGAAAATCCAGTACGCTGTGCTGGATCTAGACAAGTTAAAGCTAAGGATCCGCTATTTTTGTAGTGAATTTATTTCGTCATCTGTGGCCGAGGACGGATGTGGTAGAAGGCGAAAAATACCCTAATAGCAAGGCTACCGAAAAAATTCACCGCTTTCGTCAGGTAGAGGACAATTTAGAAAATAAAGCAAGAAACAGGAAAAGGGAGTTTCATATGCTCTCTTTCTGTGTAAAAGCAAGTGTTTTATCTATGATATTTAAAATTAAGTAAATTATTCTGTATATACATAGTGGATGAACGCATAACTAAAATGAATATTTGTGACTGAATTTGGCTTCAGGTACACTATTTCCCCGTTTTGGTTATTCTATCTTTACTTTGGCACCTCATTATTTCTCAGGTTCATCGTGGCAACGAATTATATTTTTGTAACCGGCGGGGTCGTCTCCTCCTTGGGTAAAGGTATTGCCGCAGCCTCCACGGCAGCCATTCTTGAAGCCCGGGGCCTTAACGTTACCATCATGAAACTGGACCCCTATATCAATGTAGATCCTGGTACCATGAGCCCCATTCAGCATGGTGAAGTCTTCGTGACCGAAGATGGCGCTGAAGCGGATCTGGATTTGGGGCATTATGAGCGCTTTATTCGCACTAAAATGTCGCGCCACAATAACTTCACCACTGGCCGTATTTACTCCGATGTGCTGCTCAAGGAGCGTCGTGGCGATTATCTCGGCGCCACCATCCAGGTAATTCCCCATATTACAAATTCTATTAAAGAGCGTATCATCAAAGCCGGAGAAGGTCATGATGTGATGCTTGTAGAAATCGGCGGCACAGTAGGCGATATCGAATCACTACCATTTCTAGAAGCTATCCGCCAGATGGCGGTGGAAGTAGGGCGCAGGCACACCCTTTACATGCATTTGACCCTAGTTCCGTATATGGCGACGTCGGGGGAAGTTAAAACTAAACCAACCCAGCACTCTGTCAAAGAGTTGCTCTCTATCGGCATTCAACCAGATATGCTGATTTGCCGCTCAGATCGGACAGTTCCGAGCAGTGAACGGGAGAAAATTGCTTTATTCTGCAACGTGCTAGAAAAAGCGGTTATTTCTATGAAAGACGTTGATTCAATTTATAAAATTCCAGAGTTATTGAAATCGCAGGGACTTGACGATTATATTTGCCAACGTTTCAGTTTGAGTTGTCCAGAGGCAGATTTATCAGAATGGGAGCAGGTGATCTATCAGCAAGCACATCCGGTCGACGAAGTGACTATCGGCATGGTTGGTAAATATATCGAATTACCAGATGCCTATAAATCAGTAATTGAAGCATTACAGCATGCCGGGCTGAAAAATCGCCTGACAGTGAATATCCGTCTGATTAATTCCAAGGATGTAGAAACCCGAGGAGTAGAGATCTTAAAAGATCTGGATGCTATCCTAATTCCTGGTGGCTTCGGTTACCGTGGCATGGAAGGTAAGATCATAACTGCGCAATACGCACGCGAGCAAAAGATTCCTTATTTGGGCATCTGTCTGGGCATGCAGGTAGCACTAATTGAATTCGCCCGCCATGTGGCTGGAATGGCCGATGCCAACTCCACTGAATTTGTGCCAGACTGTAAGTATCCGGTAGTGGCGCTTATCACCGAATGGCGTGATGAAAACGGCAATGTAGAAGTACGCAGCGAGAAAAGCGATCTGGGAGGCACCATGCGCCTCGGCAGCCAACCCTGCCACCTGACAAATGGTAGTTTGGCGCGTCAGTTATACGGTGAAGACACTATTATGGAGCGTCACCGTCACCGATATGAAGTCAACAACATGCTGCTGAAACAAATTGAGGCTGCTGGACTACGCGTCGCTGGTTGGTCAGAAGATAATAAGTTCGTGGAAATCATCGAATATCCTGCTCATCCGTGGTTCATTGCCAGCCAGTTCCATCCGGAGTTCACCTCAACGCCACGTGATGGTCATCCGCTGTTCTCCAGCTTTGTTAAAGCTGCGGGCGACTATCAGAAACGGATGCGGAAATAAATTAAAGATTGGCCGAAGTTCACCGGTCCCCCATCATGAGTTGTGTTTTAACTTGTACTAAGGAAATGCGAATGTCTAAAATTGTAAAGGTCATTGGTCGTGAAATCATTGATTCCCGTGGAAATCCGACCGTTGAAGCAGAAGTGCATCTAGAAGGTGGTTTTGTTGGTCTGGCTTCTTCTCCGTCCGGCGCATCTATAGGCGCATGCGAAGCTCTGGAACTGCGCGATGGCGATCAATCCCGTTTTTTGGGAAAAGGCGTCACTAAAGCGGTCGATGCAGTGAATAGTCAGATCGCTCAAATGCTGATCGGCAAAGACGCCAAAGAGCAAGTTACACTCGACAAAATTATGATCAACCTAGATGGTACCGAAAACAAATCCAAGTTTGGCGCCAACGCCATTCTGGCTGTATCGCTGGCCGCCGCCAAGGCTGCTGCCGCCTCTAAAGGGATGCCAATATATGAGCATATTGCGGAACTGAATGGCACCCCAGGTAAATTTTCCATGCCACTACCGATGATGAACATCATCAACGGGGGCAAACACGCCAATAACAATATCGACATTCAGGAATTCATGATCCAACCGGTCGGTGCCAAAACCATAAAATCAGCTATTCGCATGGGTTCTGAGGTGTTTCATAACTTGGCTAATATACTGAAAGACAAAGATATGAGCATCGCCGTAGGCGACGAAGGCGGCTATGCGCCAAACCTGAAGTCTAACACCGCTGCACTGGATGCTATCAAGGAGGCAATAGAGAAAGCCGGTTATATGCTAGGTAAAGACATCAGCCTGGCGATGGACTGTGCAGCATCTGAATTCTTCGAAGAAGCCACCGGTAACTACAGCCTGAAAGGAGAAGGAAAAACCTTCACCTCGCATGAATTTACCCACTACTTGGAAGATCTGACCAAACAATATCCGATTATTTCTATCGAAGATGGCCTGAACGAATCTGACTGGGGGGGGTTTGCTTATCAAACTAAGGTATTAGGAGATAAAATCCAATTGGTAGGTGACGATCTATTCGTTACCAATACCAAGATCCTGAAAGAAGGAATAGAACAAGGCATTGCTAATTCCATTTTGATTAAGTTCAACCAGATCGGTTCACTTACCGAAACTCTAGAGGCTATCAAAATGGCCAAAGATGCAGGATATGCCACCATCATTTCTCACCGCTCTGGAGAAACCGAGGACGCAATCATTGCCGACCTAGCAGTAGGGACGGCGGCTGGTCAGATCAAAACTGGTTCGATGAGCCGCTCTGATCGCGTGGCAAAATACAACCAGCTAATTCGTATTGAAGAAGCTTTAGGTGATCGCGCTCCGTTCAATGGTTTAAAAGAAGTAAAAGGTCAGACGTAAGCTTGTTCTCTGTTCTTGCTCTGCCGTAGGTCTCTATGCCTGAGTCGGCGGCTTTTTCTCGCCGCGGCGTATGGCGTGTGTAGTATAAACTGGCGATGGAGCAATATCGGATCTTATCCTTAATACAGTGCTCTCTTAATGAATTTTATAAACTCTTCAGAGAGAAGGTTACTTGACTGGAATTCCTTAAATCTTTAATCAGTTTGCAGGATTGCTGGTAGGGTGTAACTGGTGTGATACCAAGCATACCTAGCAACATGACACGATTGATCGGGTGTCAGGGGGAGATTTTCTGAAAACCGCCAATAGCAACCGGATGAGCTAGACTTAACGCAGAAGAAATGATAGCAACGATGGCACAACAGAGTTGGACAGACAGGCACATAGTGATAACCAGTGGCGAACCGTACCTATATGATCTTATGCCGTTGACCCACTCCATAAGAACGGCAAGGTTTCTGTTTTCAGATTGAAACCAGCAGTACCCAGAAAGTTCACTGTACGTCGAAAACTTGGGCCACAGTGTCGCCCAAAATTAATATGCGTGGCGGACTACCGGTTCCGGAGCAAGCACTAGCTCGTAGCAATGACATTAAGAGCATCGGTAGCCCCATCTGAGTGATATCAACGAGCTGGGTGCGCTTGTTGCAACCCTGAACTTAATGACAAACAGGTTATTGCGCTATAGCTGTGTATTGAGACTTGTATCGCCTACGATGACTGTCGATACAAACCCACAAATACCTCAATATCGCCTAACGCTCGGTTTCCAGTGCCCAAGTGCTATCTTTTGTCTGCAGTTTCAGTCATGGCTACATAGTCCAATACGGCACTCTTAAGTCAGATGATATTTTGCCATGCCACGGACACACCAAGTAGTAGTCTCTGGGTCAGAGCACATCGGGGGTAGAGTGGTACTGCTTTGAATAGCTTGCTGGCCACGATAAACATAACCGATAGTGCAGATCTCTCTGAGGGTAATAGATCTTAAAAATGGTAGCTGGGGTTTATGTTACACATTCATTACACCAGCACTTCGCTAGTAGGTTTTCTGGAGTAGGAATATCATTGAGGTAATAGTGATCCAGCCGGTGTGAGGATTGATCTCTCCAGTGATCTCGAGGCGTACCAGGAAAGCGGTTCGTGCAGGCGACCGCACTTATGTCTCTTAGGTACATGGGGGCAAACGGTGGGCCGGAATTCAAAGGTAAAATCTATTAGTAGGCACTGTCGCCTCTCTTGCTATATTTAATTGTTGTATTAGCTCCATGATAAACTGTTACGCACTATGATGCCAGTATAGTGCTGCCTGAAACCTCTAACAAGGCAAAGCATGTGCGATGAATGGCCACACCTCCGTTTACCTGAAGTTTACGGTGTTGCACCACTGTGTTATATCCATTTCCAATAATTTTAATTTATTGATTATAATGTTTAGTTATTTATTATTCACATCTTATCCTTTATTGTAGGATGTCGAATGGTTAGCCTTAAAGATTCTAATGATTTTAGATATTCGACCTAGCAAGCCAGTACAAGGAACTTTCTACCCTCATGACGAAACAGGTTCCTCCTAACTCTCTGCTGCCATTGAGCACGCAGCAACTGGATCGTTTGCAGGCAGCGACCAGTGATTTTTCTCCCTTACAATTATCCTGGATTGCCGGTTATTTTTGGGGGCGGGTGGCGGAGAATCAACCTACGAGCGACGTTGTCGCCACACCAAGACTAATTACTCTTCTTTCTGCCTCGCAGACCGGAAATGCACGCAGACTAGCAGAGCAACTGCGTAATGATCTTATTGCCGCTAAACTTGATGTGGTGCTAATTAACGCGGGCAGCTATAAATTTAAGCAAATCGCGCAGGAAAAATTTCTGCTGGTGATCACCTCCACTCAAGGTGAAGGAGATCCACCGGAAGAAGCGGTGGCGCTATATAAATACTTATTCTCGAAAAAAGCGCCAGTGCTGAAAAACACTAAATTTGCGGTGTGTAGTCTTGGCGACAGCTCATATGAACATTTTGCTAAAGCTGGAAAAGACTTAGACATCCGGCTAGCAGAGCTAGGAGCGCAGCGTCTACATGATAGAGTGGATGCCGATGTAGGCTATCGTACTGAAGTTTGGCGTGCTGCTATGGTAGAGTTGCTCAGAATTCAGATGGAAGTCTCCAATCCGGTACAGCAGAAACTGGCTGTCAGAAGCAGCACTATCAATAAAGTGGACTTCAACTCATACACTAAAGAAGCACCTCTCACCGCGCATTTATCTATCAACCAAAAAATCACTAGTCGGCAATCTCTGAAAGATGTCCGTCATTTGGAGATTGATCTGGCAGATTCTGGTCTGCGCTACCAGCCCGGCGATGCGCTTGGTGTGTGGTACGAAAATGATCCGGCGCTAATTAGCGAATTACTGGCGTTGCTATGGCTTAAGGGTGATGAGCCGGTCGAGGTGGCGGGGCATACTATTTCTCTTGGTGAGGCACTACAAAAACATTATGAACTTACGCAAAATACCCCTACTATCGTGAAAGCATATACCGCCCTGGCTCGGGATGGGGCTTTACTGGCAGTCGTATCCGATCAAGCTCAGTTAAAATACTTTGCGTTATCAATACCGATCACGGACATGATACGGCGCGCGCCCATCAAGTTGCGCGCTGAGCAACTCCTAGCACTGCTGCGTCCACTAACACCGCGTCTATATTCCATCGCATCGTCGCAAGAGGAGGTCGGCAAGGAAGTACATATCACCGTCAGTGTAGTGCGTTATGAAATTGATGGCCGGGCGCGCACTGGCGGTGCCAGTGGCTACTTGGCTGATCGCCTAGCGGAAGACGATGAGGTTCGGGTGTTTATCGAGCACAATGATAACTTTCGATTGCCGCATGATCCCAATACTCCAGTAATTATGATAGGGCCGGGAACTGGCATCGCGCCATTTCGTGCTTTCATGCAGCAGCGAGAGGCCTGTGGCGCGCCAGGGCGAAACTGGCTATTTTTCGGTAATCCTCATTTCACCGATGATTTTCTCTATCAGGTGGAATGGCAGCGTTATTTCAAAGATGGACTGCTGACCCAAATCGATGTCGCCTGGTCGCGAGATCAGGCGAAAAAAATCTATGTGCAAGATAAACTGCTCGAGAAAGGTGAAGACATATGGCGTTGGATCCATCAGGGTGCGCATATGTATGTCTGTGGTAACGCCAACCGCATGGCTCGAGACGTAGAACAGGCCCTAGTGAACGTGATAGCCAAGCATGGCGGCATGAATCGCGAGCAGGCAGACGAATTTTTAAGTGAGCTGCGCATTAAGCGCCGTTATCAGCGGGATATCTATTGATGAGTAAACAACAACCAAAAGCTACATTTTTAGAAGCTAAATTTTCCGATAATGAACGGTTAAAAGGTGAAAGCAACTTTCTGCGTGGTACTATCATGCAAGATCTACAAGATGGGCTGACTGGCGGATTTAATGGCGATAACTTTCAGCTAATTCGCTTTCACGGAATGTACCAACAAGATGACCGAGATTTGCGTGCTGAGCGCGCTGATCAGAAACTAGAGCCGCTTATCAACATGATGCTACGCTGTCGCTTACCGGGCGGGGTGATTACACCGCAACAATGGCTGGGCATAGACACTTTTGCCGCCGAGTACACGATATATGGCAGTATCCGTCTTACTACTCGGCAAACTTTCCAGTTCCATGGCGTGCTTAAACCCAACTTGAAAAGTATGCATAAAATGCTGCATCATCTTGGGTTAGACTCTATCGCCACCGCTGGCGACGTTAACCGCAATGTGTTGTGCACCTCTAACCCGGTCGAGTCAGCACTACATCATCAAGCTTGGGAGTGGGCCAAGAAAATCTCTGAACACCTGTTGCCGAAAACCCACGCTTACGCTGAAATCTGGCTAGACGGCAAAAAGACCGAGACAACTGACGTAGAGCCTATTCTAGGCGCCACCTATTTGCCTCGAAAATTCAAAACTACAGTAGTTATCCCACCTCTGAACGATGTAGATTTACATGCAAACGATCTCAGTTTCATTGCCATCAGCGACAACGGCCAGCTAGTAGGATTTAACGTGCTAGTGGGCGGCGGCCTGGCAATGACCCATGGAGATAGGAGCACTTATCCGCGCAAAGCCAGCGAATTCGGCTTTATCTGTCTGATGGATACTTTAAAGGTAGCCGAAGCGGTGATCACGACGCAGCGAGACTGGGGAAACCGTTCTAACCGTAAAAACGCCAAGACCAAATATACCCTAGAACGCGAAGGTGTTGGTGCGTTTCGCAGAGAGGTAGAAATCCGTTCGGGTGTGCAGTTCGCCCCTACTCGTCCTTACACTTTTACCGAACGTGGTGACCGCTTCGGTTGGGTGAAGGGGATTGATAACCAGTGGCACCTAACGCTATTTATTGAAAATGGCCGCATTCTAGATTATCCTGACCGGACGTTGAAAACCGGTCTGGCCGAGATTGCACGCATACATAAGGGAGATTTCCGCCTCACCGCTAACCAGAACTTGATTATTGCTGGTCTGGATGAGAAGGATAAGGACACCATCGAAGTGCTGGCTCGGCGGCATGGATTGATTAACAACAACGTTAGCGCTCAGCGAAAAGCATCTATGGCCTGTGTGGCGTTTCCCACCTGTCCGCTGGCGATGGCTGAGGCGGAGCGTTTTCTGCCACAGTTCGTCAGTAAGGTGGAGATGATTATGTCAGGGCACGGTCTGAGCAACGATGAGATCGTTCTGCGCGTGACCGGGTGTCCGAATGGATGTGGCCGCGCGATGTTGGCGGAAATCGGCCTGGTCGGTAAAGCTATTGGCCGCTATAATCTGTATCTAGGTGGGGATCGTATCGGCACCAGGATTCCACGCATGTACCGGGAAAATATTACCGAAGATGAAATCCTCAGTATCATCGATGACACTGCAGGCCGCTGGGCACGCGAACGTCAGCCGCAGGAGTCCTATGGCGATTATGTAGTGCGGGCTGGAATTATTCGGCCGGTACTGGACTCGGCACGTGATTTTTACGATTAATCTCAGAGAGGATGGTATGAGCGAATGGGAACTCAGTAAATTGAACGTACTGGATAAGGCACAGCAGACGGAGGCGCTGGTGGCAATAAATCGGCAGCTGGAAAGCCAAACGGCAGAGCAACGGGTCGCCTGGGCACTAGCGCATTTGCCACAACGAGCAGTGCTATCATCAAGCTTTGGTATTCAGGCGGCAGTTAGTTTACATCTGGTCACCCGTCAGTGGCCGGACATTCCGGTGATCTTCACTGATACCGGTTATCTATTCCCGGAAACCTACCAGTTTATTGATGAGCTAGTCGAGACACTGCAACTAAATCTGCAGGTTTTCCGCGCTAGAGAATCACCAGCCTGGCAAGAGGCGCGTTACGGAAAACTATGGGAACAGGATGCTGAGGGGATTGAGCGCTACAACCAAATCAATAAAGTAGAGCCGATGAACCGTGCGTTGGCGACGCTGGACGCGGGCACCTGGTTCGCTGGGCTGAGGCGAGAACAATCCGACAGTCGATCGCAATTGCCGGTGCTAGCAATTCAGCGTGGGGTATTTAAACTATTGCCGATTATTGATTGGGATAATCTGCAAGTGTATCAGTACCTGACCTACCATGGTCTCAAGTATCATCCACTATGGGAGCAAGGCTACCTATCGATCGGGGATATCCATACCACGAGCAAGTGGAAGCCGGGAATAAGCGAAGAAAAAACTCGTTTTTTCGGCTTAAAACGCGAATGCGGCTTGCACGAGGGCTGAGACCGCCCTTTTTCTACATTGATTTTAGTAACGTACCTGTGCCTCTATCGAGGTCTCTTTAAAAAATGATAAGTCCAATACCAGCAGTTAGGCATACATATTTAAACCTGAACCCCTCAAGGGCTGTAGGATAATAAAGCGTGTCTTGATTTGCAGCGGCTGCTAGCCCGTAGCGCTAACTCCTCCTGCAACGTTACACCCTTTGAAATTGTTAAGATCGCTGCGCGGTAACCCATTTAAAGACAGAGTGGAACATAACACAGGCAAACAGGGTAATGAATAAACGAAAAGTCCTTGTTGACTGGAATGGTTTCAATATTTAGCTACATAACTGTCTACTAATTAAGATTTAAGATTATGGAGCGACGACTAAACAATCTCAAAGTCAATAGTATTGTTATTCCATTAAAGTCAATGAAATTCTAATTAATAATTTCATATACTAGAAACAGTCGACGTATAGTTTTAATGTTCTTAAAGACGATTTAAGAAGGTTACTGTGGAATATTTACCACTATTTGCCGATCTTAGGGGGCGTCCGATACTGGTAGTTGGCGGTGGAGATGTCGCTGCACGAAAAATTCAGCTGCTGTTACGCGTCAGCGCACAAGTCAGAGTGGTGGCGCAGGCATTGTGTCAGAAACTAACGGACATAGATCGGGCCGGGAGCCTGATTTGGCTAGGCGAAACGTTTGAACCAGCCATGCTGGACGGAGTGTTCTTGGTGATCGCTGCGACTGATGATGCAGCTTTGAATGCTCATGTTTCGCAATGCGCTGAACAACGTCATCTACTCGTGAATGTAGTGGACGACCAGCAGAACTGTTCTTTTATCTTTCCTTCGATCATTGATCGTGCGCCAGTTTTGGTCGCCATTTCTTCAGGTGGCACCGCACCGGTTCTGGTGCGTATCTTGCGCGAAAAACTCGAGTCGATGCTACCCACGTTTCTCGGTACTATGGCAGCCATGACAGGTGCCTGGCGCGGCCGAGTAAAGCAGCAGTTACGTAGTCACTCTAGTCGCAGACGATTTTGGGAAAAGGCGCTTAACGGCCGCTTTGCCACTCTAGTGGCACAGAGACGACTCGAACAGGCTGAACAGGTTCTAGAGCAAGAGCTCTGTGCTGGTCCGAAACAAGGGGGCGGTGAGGTAGCACTGGTAGGCGCAGGTCCCGGCGACAGTGGGCTGCTGACACTGCGCGGACTGCAGCTTATGCAGCAAGCTGATGTGGTGCTGTATGACTACCTGGTTAGTGCAGAAATTCTCGAGCTAGTTCGCCGCGATGCCGACAAAATATGTGTGGGAAAACGCGCTGGCAAACAGTCAATGCCACAGCAAGAGATCAATCATCTTCTAGTGACGCTGGCGCAGCAGGGGAAAAAAGTGGTGCGCCTAAAAGGCGGCGATCCTTTTATTTTCGGTCGCGGCGGCGAAGAACTGCAAACCGTGGCAGCAAGGAGTATACCGTTTCAGGTGGTACCTGGTATTACCGCCGCTTCGGGTGCTACTGCCTACGCTGGAATTCCTCTGAGTCACCGTGATCACGCCCAGAGCATCACCTTGATTACCGGTCACTTGCGTGACGGTGCTGACGCTCTGGATTGGCACGCTCTGGCACGTGGTCGCCAGACGTTAGCGATTTATATGGGCGTGATTAAGGCAGCGGAAATTAGTCATCAGCTTATTCGTCACGGCAAGTCAGCTCAGACGCCGGTAGCGGTTATCAGCCACGGTACCCGCAGCGATCAGTGCGTGCTAACGGGAACCTTGGGGACGTTGGAGACGTTAGTGTACCAAGTACCGACCCCGGCGTTACTAGTGATAGGTGAGGTAGTCGCTCTTCATAATGAAATTAATTGGTTCGGTCAACAGACTTTGGCGTGGAAAAAGCGCGCGTCTGTAGTCAATTTGGCGTAAGGGTTATTTTATGGATCAGCAACGTTTTACCCACCTACAGCAACTGGAAGCGGAGAGTATCCATATTATTCGTGAAGTGGTCGCTGAATTCAGTGACCCGGTAATGATGTACTCAATCGGCAAAGACTCGTCCGTGATGCTGCATCTGGCGCGCAAGGCCTTTTACCCTGGCAAATTGCCATTTCCGTTGCTGCATGTGGACACCGGCTGGAAATTCCGAGAAATGTATGCATTTCGAGATCATACTTCACAAGCCTACGGTTTTGAATTGCTAGTATATAAAAACCCAGAAGGGGTAGCGATGAATATCAACCCTTTCGTACATGGTAGTGCTAAGCACACCGACATTATGAAAACCGAAGGCCTTAAGCAGGCGCTGAATAAATACGGTTTCAATGCTGCATTTGGCGGCGCCCGCCGCGATGAGGAGAAATCTCGAGCTAAAGAGCGCATCTATTCCTTCCGAGATCGTCTCCACCGCTGGGATCCGAAAAATCAGCGCCCGGAGCTGTGGCATAACTACAACGGTCAGATCAACAAAGGGGAGAGTATCCGAGTATTCCCGCTCTCTAACTGGACCGAGCTGGATATTTGGCAATACATTTTTCTAGAAAACATAGAAATCGTGCCGCTATATCTGGCCAAGAAGCGTCCAGTGCTAGAGCGTGGTGGCATGTTAATAATGGTAGATGACGATCGTATCAACTTACAGCCAGACGAAGTGATTAAACAATTTATGGTGCGTTTTCGCACCCTCGGCTGCTGGCCATTGACCGGAGCAATGGCATCCGAAGCGCAGACATTGCCGGAAATCATCGAGGAAATGCTAGTCTCCACTACCAGCGAGCGTCAGGGCCGGGTTATCGATCTCGATCAGTCTGGGTCGATGGAAATGAAAAAACGACAGGGTTATTTTTAGGGAGCCGTCGACATGAACAATGCTATCGCTCAGCAGATCTTCGAGAAAGGCGGCATAGAATCTTACTTGCATGCTCAGCAGCACAAAAGTCTGCTGCGTTTTTTGACCTGTGGTAGCGTCGATGACGGAAAAAGCACCTTGATTGGTCGTTTATTGCATGATACTCGGCAAATCTATGAAGATCAGCTGCTGACTCTGCATACTGACAGCAAACGCCTCGGCACCCAAGGTAACAAACTGGATCTGGCGCTGCTAGTGGATGGCCTACAGGCTGAACGCGAACAAGGCATCACTATCGATGTCGCCTATCGCTATTTCTCTACTGAAAAACGTAAATTCATTGTTGCTGATACCCCTGGTCATGAGCAGTACACCCGAAATATGGCTACCGGCGCTTCAACTTGCGATTTGGCGATTTTGCTTATCGACTCGCGCAAAGGAGTGTTGGATCAGACCCGGCGCCACAGTTTCATCAGTACCCTGCTGGGTATCAGGCATTTGGTGGTGGCGGTAAATAAGATGGACTTGGTAGTCTATGATCAGTCGATTTTCAAAGATATTCGCCAAGATTATCTACGCTTCGCCAAGAGATTACCGATAGATCTGGATATCACCTTCATCCCGCTATCAGCACTGGATGGCGATAATGTTGCCGCGCCGACAGCGCACATGTCCTGGTACGACGGCCCGACTTTGCTGCAGGTACTGGAGACTGTAAAGGTAACACACTTCAACGAACAACAGCCAGCGCGCTTTCCAGTTCAGTACGTTAATCGGCCGAACTTGGATTTCCGCGGCTACGCCGGTACCCTGGCAGCAGGAGTGCTACGTGTGGGTCATGCAATCAAAGTATTACCTTCTGGAGTGACCTCGTCTATCAGACGCATTGTCACGTTTGACGGCGATTTACAGGAAGCCTGGGCTGGCGAAGCGGTCACGCTGGTGCTGGCGGATGATATAGACATCAGCCGAGGCGATTTAGTGGTAGAGGTCAGGGAGGAGCTGTTGGCAGTGCAAAACGCCCAAGTGGACGTTGTGTGGATGACTGATCAGCCGTTGGTAACAGGCCAAAGATTGGATATCAAAATAGCCAACAAGAAAACCCGTGCGCGAGTGGAAAATATTCAGTATCAGATGGATACCAATACCCTAATCCAACGTATGGCCAACAACCTGCCGCTTAACGGTATCGGTCTGGTAGAATTGACGTTCGACGAACCAATGATCTTAGATAAATACACTGATAACCCCACCACCGGTGGTATGATTTTCATTGATCAATTGAGTAATGCCACTATCGGTGTTGGTATGGTGCGCCAGCCGCTACAGGACGTTTATTGTAAACCAAGCGCTTACAGAGAATTCGAGCTGGCACTGAACGCGCTGGTGCGTCGCCATTTTCCACACTGGGGCGCACGCGATTTATTGAGAGACGATTAATGAGTATCAACACCGACTTTCCACCTAATGAGAATATAGTTTGGCATCCACACTCGGTCACTCGCCAGGATCGTGAGGCACTGCATAAACAACAGGGGGCTGTGCTGTGGTTCACTGGGTTGTCAGGATCCGGTAAATCTACCTTGGCTGGGGCGCTAGAGCGGGTGCTGCATCAGCGTTGCATAAGCACTTATCTGCTGGACGGTGATAATATGCGGCGTGGTTTGTGTCGAGACCTAAGCTTTAGTAATGACGATCGACGCGAAAATATCCGCCGAGTAGGAGAGGTATCGCGCCTGTTAGTAGATGCTGGACTGATCGTACTGACAGCCTGTATCTCACCTTACCGAGCCGAACGACAGATGGTGCGAGATATGCTGCCGCCGGGATGCTTTATCGAAGTGTTTGTCGATACTCCACTGGCAATATGTGAAGCGCGTGACTCTAAGGGGTTGTACAAAAAAGCCCGTGCAGGGAAGCTGCCTAACTTCACCGGTATCGATGCGATATATGAAGCACCGCAGCAACCAGACCTACATCTGAATGGTGAACAATTGGTAACAGATTTGATCTGCCGTTTATTAGTTCTGCTTAGCGAGCGTGTTCTTATCAGTACCTAAGTATACTGCTGGGTAATGGTTTAGACGCTTTTCACCCCGACAATTACGAACCAGAGACAAGTCTTATAATATCTAATATTACTGAGTTAAAATGCGTAACTCTGCTTGCGTTAGATCCTAGTCAATACGTATCGTGGGGAGGAAATTAACTCATCCCTTTGTGAGGGAATGACCAATATAAGTCAAGGTTACCTTAATATTGCCCAGTTGGCTTCACTGTGTACCGATCTTACAGTTTGGCCCTAAGTTGTCTTGCCTCTTCTTAACTTCTTATTATCGTTCTACATCTAGTCGTTCTTAATTGTCGTTTAGTTTGCACGATGATGGGCCACTACGTATAGCGTAGTGCTTGACTAGATTGTGCCTAATGATACGCTGACCACCGGTCTGTCGATGTTCTGCCTGTTCTGCTTGTTATTCTACCACCCTATAATTAGTGAGGATAGTAATGATTTGCTCGTTCGTGCTGGTAATAGGTACACACTCTCTTTTAGCTTTCAGATTGTTGGCAAAATCATCCCATACTTTTCTTCCTGGTATATAATAGAATCTGGCAGTAAATTATGAGATGATTATATAGTTTTTCAGGAACAGGAATGGGAAAACTTACGTTGCTGTTGTTAGTGTTGCTTGGTTGGCTTCAATATTCATTCTGGCTTGGTAAAAATGGTATACACGATTTGGTGCGCGTTAAGAGTAATATTGCAGTGCAAAAAAGCAACAATGCTAAACTTAAAGCACGAAACGATCAGCTGTTTGCGGAAATTGATGATTTGAATAGTGGCCTGGAAGCGATCGAGGAGCGCTCGCGTAATGAACTAAGCATGATAAAGCCTGGTGAAACATTCTACCGTCTGATACTGGAACAACCGAAACAGCAATCAGTGGCGCTCGCGTCGCGAGGTAAGATCATCAATTATGATCGTATCAGAGAAACAATTCCCTGATGTAATCGGTATTTTGCCGGCGGCAGGTGTCGGCAGCCGCATGCAGGGCCCATTTCCAAAGCAGTATCTGACTATTGGCGATAGAACCCTTCTAGAGCTCGCTGTCGGTGAGCTGTTGCGACAGCCCTGCATTCGTGAGGTGATCGTAGCTATTAGTCCAGATGATCGTTGGTTTCATACTTTACCGTTGGCTGCCGACCGGCGGGTTCAGGTCGTCATCGGTGGACAAACACGCGCCAATTCAGTGATGGCCGCATTGCGCCACGCCAAACAGGTAGCCTGGGTATTAGTGCATGACGCCGTGCGCCCTTGCCTTCATCAGGATGATCTCTGCCGCCTGCTGGCAGTGACTACATACTCTGAAGTAGGCGGTATTTTAGCAACTCCGGTTCGCGATACCATAAAGCGCGCTCGTTCCGGTACGCAGCTTGTTGACCATACTGTTGAGCGCAACGGTTTATGGCATGCTCTCACGCCGCAATTGTTCACACTGAGGTTGTTAAGGCGTTGCCTGGAACAGGCGCTGGCTGAAGGAGTGACTGTCACCGACGAGTCCTCTGCACTGGAATACTGTGGCTACACGCCACTTCTAGTCCCGGGGCGTACAGATAATATCAAAGTGACCTGCCCAGAAGATTTGACACTGGCGAGCCTGTTTTTTTCTCAATTGGCTAATCAAGGGAATATATTATGATATAAAGGGGAATGTGTAAATGCGTATTGGGTACGGTTTCGATGTTCACAAATTTGGTGGCGACGGTCCACTTATCATCGGTGGAGTGCGTATTCCCTACACACAGGGATTGTTGGCTTATTCCGATGGCGACGTTGCGCTTCATGCCACCACCGATGCCCTACTGGGTGCTGCTGCCCTCGGTGATATCGGCATATTGTTTTCGGACAATGATCCGACATATAAAGGCGCGGATAGCCGCTCGCTATTACGCGTCGCGTGGGAGAAAATTGCGGCTAAAGGATATCTTTTGGGAAATCTAGATATAACTCTTATAGCCCAATCTCCAAAGATAACACCGCATATTCTGCAGATGCGCATGTACATCGCCGAAGATCTCGGCTGTTATATGGATAACATCAATATCAAAGCCACTACAACTGAACAGTTAGGGTTCACTGGCCGCGGTGAAGGTATCGCTTGCGCGGCAGTAGCGTTGTTAAGCCGAGCATCATAAGCGACAAGGTTGAGCTATCATCAAATACCTTACCTTAAAAAGTAGGCCCTATCTTAGGGCTTTTAATTTAAACTGCGTATTCTTGTTAGTGGTCGCTGGCACTTGCAAAACGAGGCTAAATTGAGGTCGGTTAGCTGAACAGCGATGTGCAGCTTTTGTATAACATAAGGCGAAATTATCAACTCTGAACTCCAGCTACTTCAGTTTTCGTGTCGGCAGTTATGTGACAGTGGGTAGCAGATGGTATATGAATTGCTGAATGTTTCTTCCAATTACCTACTAACCACCACTGGTTTTCCGGCGGAGATATATAGTTTACAGATTTTGTAATCCTTTTCTCCGGCTGTGCCGTGCCTCTCAGGGTGAGCCAGCTCTTTGCTATACAATGGTTAATTTTATTTCATCTGTTAAATTTCCGGCTTCACTATAATGATGTTTCATACCATTACTGCTTTAATATTCTCACCTTGTAAATCAGTTGATGCTGCATTAGCTGATGGTTGGGTACAATAACTATTTTGCCTTTTTAGCGTAAAAAGGTGTGGTGTAAATTGTGGCTCTCTTATAAAGTCAAATAATACTAAACATTATGCACATCTTTCTAAGCAACGATGATGGTATCCATGTGCCAAATATTCAGCAATTGATGGCCACGTTACGCCAAATGACCGTCGCTCAGATTATGATGCCAAATTACAATCGCAGCGATACATCCGATCCATTGATGATAAACCCATCACTGTACATCCAAGAACAGTCCAACGGCGATATTGTCATCTTGTTTGGCACATTTATCGATTGCGTCTATATTGGCATTAATACCGATCTGAATATCAGCGTGATATACTCTACTCCAACACCGGTGTCGCCACTATGAAGTGCCATCTTGGCGCCATCAGTTTCGCTGAAGAGCGCACCAGTTACCCCATCGTCACATACCACCTGTTGTACGTGTTGACTAACGAGTTGTTGTGCCATCAATAAAATTATCAATGTCAACGTCCTCAATCTACTCTTGGTAAAGATGATAAGCTTAAAATTTCCCGCCGCGGTGATCGTCATCACCTAACCCTACGACGTGATTCGTCAGATAGATTTCAGAACGATGACAAGAAAAGACTGTAGAATCGGGTCGCAGAGTACTTCCTTTGGTAAGATCCTGGATACCTATTTCAACACCGTTGATCAGGAATATATCTCCATAATATCGTTAGAGTTCATTACCACAGCCACGCCGCTTGTACTGAACGTCTGACTCAGCTATATAAGGATAGGATTTTCATGATAGACAGTCGAACACAGACGTTATTGGCGAAATTGCGTCAGCAGGGTATCCGTGATGAACGCCTGCTGCAGGCCATGGAAGCAGTGCCTCGTGAGCGTTTTATCGACGAAGCTTTTGAGCACAAAGCCTATGACAATACTGCTCTTCCCATTGGGCTTGGACAAACCATTTCTCAACCGTATATCGTGGCGCGCATGACTGGATTATTGGCGCTGCAGCCGGAGTCACGAGTACTGGAAATTGGAACCGGATCAGGCTACCTGACTGCCATTTTAGCCCATATAGTGGAACATATATGTTCCGTAGAGCGCATCAAAAAGCTGCAGTTGCAGGCTAAACGACGACTAAAACAACTTAATTTACATAATATTTCAACCCGACACGGCGACGGATGGCAAGGCTGGCCAGCACGCGGGCCGTTTGATGCTATTATTGTGAGCGCAGCAGCGCCAGAAATTCCTCAAGCGCTGATGTCACAATTAGATGAAGGGGGAATAATGATATTACCGGTAGGAGAAGAGCGACAGTATTTAACGCGAGTACGACGCAAAAGCGGCGAATTTGTGCTGGATACTGTCGAAGCGGTCCGTTTCGTCCCATTGATCAAAGGCGAACTGGCCTAACGCTAGGCGCTTAAATTCCTATATTAGGAGACATAGGAGACATGAGCATGGGAAGCCCAAAATACGCATGGCGCCACGCTGTGATTTGTGCTGTGGCGAGTGTGTGGATGGCGGGATGCGCTAATAATGAATCCATCGCACCAATAAGTAGCGTAAGTGACAACAACAGTGGCGGCTCTAGCGGCAAAGTCAGTGCTCAAAGCAATACTCTCACCGTCAAATGTACGCCACAGATAGTTCGTCCACATACAGAAACCACGACCATAGACCAAATTAATACTTCTCATAAAGAGAACTTTTATTACAAAAGAAGCTATAAAACTATTCAAAAAGGTTGCTATTCTGGGACCACATACCAGGTAAAGCGCGGCGATACACTATTTTATATCGCTTGGATTACTAGTAACAATTATCGAGATCTGGCAAAAGAAAATAACATTCAAGAACCTTATAGACTGAATGTGGGTCAGATTTTGCAAGTGAGTATGACGCCGATTGCAGGCAGTGTACCGTCAGAGACTATACTGACGTCCAATGTCAATAAGGCTTCCAAAGCATCCGTTTCTTCTGTGAATACACAATTGACCAAATTAAGTGTTGCGCCTAGTAAGAACAATAATTATTCCGAAAGTTCTAGGCAGAATACGCAAAAAATGTTGTCCTCTTCCAGCACCGTTGTTACGACAACCGGGCCTGTTGCTGTATCCAGTACGTGGCGTTGGCCAACGAATGGGAAAATTGTTAACAACTTTTCCTATGCGGAAGGTGGCAACAAAGGGGTTGATGTCTCCGGTCTACAAGGGCAGCCTATTTTAGCGACTGCCAGCGGCCGGGTAGTCTATGCCGGTAATGCTTTACGGGGATATGGAAACCTTATCATTATTAAGCACAATGATGATTACTTGAGTGCTTACGCTCATAACGATAAGATGCTAGTTTTTGAGCAGCAAGAAGTGAGGTCAGGGCAAAAAATAGCTACCATGGGTAGCACGGGGACCAACTCAACAAAATTACATTTTGAAATTCGTTACAAGGGGAAACCTGTAAATCCGTTGCGTTATCTTCCGCCATGATAAAAATAAATTAGAATAGTTACTGTCTTAAAAGGCAAGCTAGGATTTTGAAACACCATACAACACCACAGAGGAAGTAGTTTATCTGTGTATAGTGGATTGTCAAAAACAATATTGTTGATAAAACTAACCGTTGTGTTATTAGGAACCATAGATTAGCGTTACCAAAATCTATTGAGCAGAAAACCTCACTCCGGTTCATGTGGAAAATTTTACTCGGAAGGAGGACTACGTTTATAATCTCATATAAATACTTTCCTATCAACCTATATCGTAAAGCTGAGTGTATTTAAAGAAAACTTTCAAGCCCCTGCTCTGCTGGAAGAGAGTAGTTTAGAAAACTACTACAGATATCGCACAGGACGATAACATGAAACAAAGAGCTTTTAAGTTCCTAATGTAACTACGTCCCTTATATCGTTGTCCTTAATAGCATTTTCTTCAGTATATATTATTATATAGAGCCATCTAGTGCCTGACGGTGACAGACTATCAGGAAGCAATACTTATAAAGTCGGCGATGTGATCTTTTTTTTACTGCAGCAAGTAGTAATAACTGAGTGGCCATCAACAGCGCCATTGTCCGTTGTGTTTAGCCGACTACATTTCGCATTCACACATATTCCTGATACGCACGTTTTACCTTGCTAACGTTGCCACCGACAGTCTATCGCTCTCTGGCTACACATGGAGATAATGGTCTTTTCATGATCCAACCGCACCTGAATACACATTCACTATTCCTTTCGCTGCAGTTAGCTCAAAACAGTCGTCGAGAGTCATGGCTAATACGATCGACCAAATTTTCTACACAGGCCCAAATTCAACTATAATCTATCATACAACGTGGAGCGACCAAAGGATAAATCGTCGGTGGGCCCCGCCGGACATGAGTTAAAGATACGATTCACTAGCCCGACGAAGGATAACTGCCGGAACGAAATACCGATATACGCCAAGAGAACAAGCAGGATGTTTTGGAGTCTATCTAGGCTACGCTGCGTATCCGATAATAATCAGGGGTTAGCGATGACAAGAGGCTTCAGCACCTGTTCTGCCACCTGGTGATGGCCACTAATGATATGAATGGCGCGGCTATTTGCTTATCACCAAGGCAGACATAGTTCAATGTTTCATAATGCATTAGGCTAGATGGTTTGGTCACGTCAACTGGATAAATAACCATGTACAGCGTTGAAGCTAACTTTCAGAGTACCCAAACTCGGTTTTTTCTTACTCACTCCGTTCAAATCTGTTGAGATAACCGCTTGCTCCGCCCACAGGGCACACCCACCCATCTAATTTAGCGTGATAGTCTGTCAGGGATCGATAATTGCTGAACTAAAAGAAGTCACGCAGTTTTCTAATTCATCAATCCGACTCAGTAATTGCGGTTAAGATAGGCCGGGTTTTCCCGGTATCGCCTGGATAGCTGGCAACTGACTAAAAGCATGGCGCATACGTGCTAAGTTTCGCAGCCTAACCGCGCTAGAATCTGTTCTATTGACGACCTGACGCAACAAAGTGGCTGCACTTCTGCCATCTCTCCTTGCGGCGTTCGAATAATTTCCTGCCTTATGGAGTAAAGATGGAGGTATCCCGGTTCGGCATGTGCGACTAACACTTAAATATCCAACTGCTCATAGATGTGAGCATACTATCTCTGTTACCGTTCAATTTTGCATTAATGCCAAACTGCACCTGCACCCGAGCTATGGCATTTATCACGATGCTGTCTTGCTGATGCTCTAGGGTGATATGCGGCAACAAAACGCGCTGTGTATCCTTTGGTCTATTGTGCAGCACAAGCAGCTCTAGCGACGCGCAAGTCAAAATGCACTCGCTCGATGCTAAATCTAGTACACCCTCTGGAGCCGAATATTGAGCTGTTAACTGGCAGTGTCCAACGCCAGATCAGACAAAGCCGCAGGCCAACAAGCGCTCAATTAGTGCAAAGTCTTATAGTTGGGTTGGAGCACATTCACTGGATTGGTACACTGCAATTCCACTGTCATGGTCACGCAACCCTCCAACTCAGACACCAGAGAATGAGTTACCTTGTTGTTCATTTAGCAATTTCGTCATTCAGCACGCCTGGTGTTACAATACGTGCTACTCAGCATTTAACCAGCCCTTTGGTGATGGGATAGGCGCCGATTTATTTACAGATAACTACCTGATTCGCCTAGTGCTACCAGATTGGAAAATAGTGTTCTCTATCGTATGATAAAGAATTCCAGCCATGGTATTATTTGTCAACGGAAGTGCTTCGCTTTTGTGAGAGATATTCATCAGTCGCGATGTGTGTTTGACGGCATCATGAAATGGCTCATAAAAACCTTCCATCCGGTAAAGTAGTAAAATATCCTGGTACTGTGCTTTCAGTTTTTAACATTGCTATATCATGGATATGTGTAACAAAAGCTCTTGTCATAGACTCTGTCATAGTGATTTTACTCATGTAATGTGCTTTTGAAGTGTTCGAATAGGTTCCTGGAACCAGTCCTATTGAACAAATGACTCTAGCACAATATGGCTGTGTTTTAGTCGGTAGGGTAACAGTTTCGGTTGTGATTTTGCGTCTAAATTTAGGTCGCTAAAAGTAAAAAACGGTTCGATATGAACAAATTTTCAATTACCGAATGTGATGTTTTATCACCGATAGCCACAGAGGTTCACTCGCCAATTTACCCCAACAAGCACTCATCGAGTGGAGTGAAACATGCCAATAATTCGGCAGTCGGCCAACATTAACGTCTTGGATTCACTACTTATCATCCGACTTCGCGAGCCTCCCCATTAGGGAAAATATAACTTTAACCGCAACTACATCTGCTAACGCAAACACGACAGCTCTAGGTTGGATATTGCAATTAACGGACTTGCGTCAGACACCCGTCGCGCAAGGCGACAAGTGGACTGGACGGATTCTAGCTGTGCTTTCATGGTGAAAAATTAATCACCATAACAATGTGTAAACAGAATAATGAAAATGCCTTGCTTGGAAATATTTTCCTTCTGATAGCGCACCACGAAGACAACGATCGCTAGCGTTACTAATTATTCAGATTTATAACCTTGGACACATTGCTTACCTCCATACGATCTTTGAGGAATTTGGTTTTTACACTCAGCTTCGTAGTTACAATGTGCCCCTAGACTTATGTCAAAAACGACTAGTTTGTTGTTATTTCATTGGTAGGTATTTAAGGTGCATAGGTACTTCAGTGTTAAAAGCAACACCAGCAATGCTAAATTATTTTACTGTTGGAAAAAAGTATTTTATGTTATCAGCCATTGCGTTTGATTGTATAATTTACCTACTTTTGCAACTGTATTACATAACTGTCTGGGTGATTAAAAAGCCCCATAACATGGCAAGCTGCGCGGTATGCACATCGGTGGCAAACATTAGAATGCACCGATCATAAGTGTTGATTGCATTGATAGCTAAATCGAGTAGCCTACACGCCCGCATTAACGGGATCAATTCAAGAGTTAAGGATATGATAAAAGACAGAGAACTCTACGCTCTCAGCGTGCGCTTAGGCGCAATGCTCAAACAAGACAAGAAATTTATTACTTGCGCCGAATCTTGCACAGGCGGCTGGGTATCGAAGACTATTACCGATGTCTCTGGCAGCGCTAATTGGTTCGAGCGCGGCTTCATCACCTATGGAAACCAGGCAAAAACTGATCTGCTTGGCGTGCAGCCTCATACTCTAGAACAATACGGCGCAGTGAGCAATCCGGTGGTGCTCGAGATGGTAAGAGGCGCGCTTAGCGCCGCGGACGCCGACTATGCGGTGGCGATCAGTGGTGTTGCCGACTCAAACGGCGACACGATTGAAAAACCTGTGGGTACGGTCTGGTTCGGTTTCTCCGCCAGAGATAGAGAGCCTTTTTCCCAACTTATGCATTTTAAAGGTGATAGGAACTCAGTGCGCCGCAAGGCAGTGTATTTTTCACTGACCACGCTGCTTACTACACTTCTCTAAGAATCTGATTGATACTGTATATTAATACAGCATACTGATTACTCAGTACTACCAGTACACATTATTAAAAAAGAGAGGGTAGCAACACCGCGTCTTTTTTGGGAGTTAAAATGGCTATTGATGAGAATAAACAAAAGGCGCTAGCGGCAGCACTGAGCCAAATTGAAAAACAATTCGGCAAAGGCTCCATCATGCGTCTGGGTGAAGATCGCTCAATGGATGTTGAAACAATCTCCACAGGTTCTCTGTCTCTGGACATTGCGTTGGGCGCTGGTGGGCTGCCTATGGGCCGTATCGTTGAAATTTATGGGCCGGAATCATCTGGTAAAACTACCTTGACTTTACAAGTCATCGCTGCAGCACAGCGAGAAGGTAAAACTTGCGCTTTTATAGATGCTGAACATGCCTTGGATCCCATCTATGCCAAAAAACTAGGTGTCGATATCGACAATCTGCTTTGTTCCCAGCCAGATACCGGCGAGCAAGCGCTGGAAATCTGTGATGCTCTAACTCGATCCGGTGCGGTTGATGTCATCATCGTCGATTCCGTAGCGGCACTGACGCCGAAAGCGGAAATTGAAGGTGAGATCGGTGATTCTCATATTGGCCTGGCTGCCCGTATGATGAGCCAAGCAATGCGTAAGCTGTCTGGTAACCTGAAAAACGCCAATACGCTGTTGATTTTCATCAACCAGATCCGTATGAAGATCGGTGTCATATTTGGCAATCCGGAAACCACGACCGGTGGTAATGCGCTTAAGTTTTACGCTTCAGTTCGCCTGGATATCCGTCGCATTGGTTCAGTGAAAGAAGGTGATGTGGTAATAGGAAGTGAAACCCGTGTTAAGGTGGTGAAAAACAAAGTGGCTGCGCCGTTTAAACAGGCGGAATTTCAAATCATGTATGGCGAAGGCATCAATATTCGTGGTGAACTGGTCGATCTGGGAGTTAAGTATAAACTGATCGAGAAAGCAGGAACTTGGTATAGCTATAATGGCCAAAAAATTGGCCAAGGTAAAGCGAATACCTGTAATTTATTGAAAGATAGACCTCAACTAGCTGTCGAGCTAGATAAAAAACTACGCGATATGTTGCTGCATGGTGCCGATAGCAACAGCTTGATCAAATACGTAGAAAACGAAGGAACCGGCGATAGCGATGAATAGTTTTAACAGGCTGGTAATGTAAGACAAATTAGGTTCTGGACAAAAGATGTTGCTGACGTGGTGGCGTCCCTGCTTGACTTTCTAAGTACGATTGATTACAGCAAAGCCAAACTACAGAGTAACCCTCAGTTTTGACGAAATCCGTTTTATATTTTTAAAAATGACGTGCGAAATTTTACTCCGTACTACATAAAATGTATCTTTCCTTTTATAATCCTGAATGCTGCCGCAGCACTCTAACTGCTGCGTTATTCTATTTGCTATTTTGATCTTTATTAGCATAATTTATAGGTCAATTATGAACAAAAGCATCTCTGAGATCCGTCAAGCATTTCTTGATTTTTTCCGCAGCAAAGGACATCAGGTGGTGGCAAGCAGCTCATTAGTGCCTGATAATGATCCAACATTATTGTTTACCAATGCTGGTATGAACCAGTTCAAAGATGTATTCCTGGGCTTGGATAACCGCCATTACCAGCGTGCCACAACGTCGCAGCGCTGCGTGCGAGCAGGCGGCAAGCATAACGATTTAGAAAACGTTGGCTACACTGCGCGTCACCACACCTTCTTCGAAATGCTGGGCAACTTCAGCTTCGGAGACTATTTCAAACGTGATGCTATTCAGTTTGCCTGGGAGTTATTGACGAGCCCACAATGGTTCAACCTGAAGAAAGAAAAGTTGTGGGTAACAGTATATGTCACCGATGATGAAGCTTACAAGATCTGGGCCAACGAGATAGGGGTGTCTACCGATCGAATTATCCGTATTGGCGATAATAAAGGCAGCCCTTATTTTTCCGACAACTTCTGGCAAATGGGCGATACCGGTCCCTGCGGACCGTGTTCAGAAATTTTCTACGATCATGGCGGCCATCTATGGGGCAGCCCTCCGGGAAGTTTAGAAGAAGCTGGTGACCGCTACATTGAGATCTGGAACCTAGTTTTTATACAATTCAACCGTCAGGCCGACGGCACGCTGCTGTTACTGCCAAAACCTTCGGTAGATACCGGCATGGGGCTGGAGCGTATTTCAGCGGTATTACAACACGTCAATTCTAACTATGATATAGATCTATTCAAAACGCTTATCGCTGCCACTGCAAAGGCGACAGGATCAGCTGATCTGAATAGCAAATCCCTACGCGTCATTGCAGACCATATCCGCTCTTGTGCTTTCCTGATTGGTGACGGCGTGGTGCCCTCCAATGAGGGCAGGGGATATGTTCTGCGCCGGATCATTCGCCGCGCACTTCGCCATGGCAACAAGTTAGGCGCTAGCGGTAATTTTTACTTTAAGTTGGTCGATCCGCTTATCGAAATAATGGGCAACGTCGCAGATCAATTGAAACCACAACAGGAAACTATAGAGCAAATATTGCATGTTGAAGAAGAGCAATTCTCCAGCATGCTGAAACGTGGTCTAATAATACTGAATGGCGCATTAGCCAAACTAAACGATGATACTCTTGACGGTGAAACCGCTTTCCACCTTTACGATACCTACGGATTTCCCTTGGATTTAATCGCCGACGTTTGCCATGAACGTAATCTACGTGTCAACAAAGCCGGGTTTGAGCGTGCCATAGAGGCACACCGTAAAATTTCCCGGGACTTGAACAGATTCCACCTTGATTACAACAGTCTGCTGTGTGTGGATAAGGTGACCCGATTCTTCGGCTACGAACAACTTGAACACTCAGGACAGGTCATTGCGCTGTTCCGTGGCGGCAAGGCTGTAAGGGTAATTCAGCGAGGTGAAGAGGCAGTAGTAGTACTTAATGAAACGCCGTTTTATGGCGAATCGGGCGGCCAGGTAGGCGACCAGGGCGAATTAAAATCAGTAGCTGGCATCTTTGAGGTGATAGACACGAAAAAATATGGTAGAGCATTCGGCCATCTTGGTAAGCTAAGGCACGGTGAACTGAAACTAGGCGCGCAGGTGATCGCTCATGTGGACGCAGTACGCCGCGACCGTATCCGTCTAAACCACTCAGCTACTCATTTGCTGCATGCCGCATTGCGTCAGGTGATTGGCGAGCATGTTAGCCAGAAAGGTTCGCTGGTGAACGCTCACTACTTGCGTTTCGACTTATCTCATGGTGAAGCTATAAAGCCAGAGCAAATTCGCCGGGTAGAAGATATTGTCAACCGGCAAATCCGAAGAAACCTAATTATCCAAACCGAAATCATGGCACTGGAAGAAGCTCGTAACAAAGGCGTTACAGCTTTGTTCAGCGGGAAGTATGAGGCCCAAGTAAGAGTACTAAGCATAGGTGATTTTTCCACTGAACTATGTATCGGAACTCATGCTAGCCGCACCGGCGATATCGGCTTGTTCTACATTACCTCCGAGTCTGCTGTTGCCGGCGGTATCCGTCGTATTGAAGCAATAACCGGTGAAGAGGCGCTAGCTTCTCTGCATCAACAAAGCGATTTGATACATACTATCGCGCAGTTGGTGAAAGGCAACAATCAAACCATAGTGGAAAAGGTGCGCACGTTGCAGGACCGTTCCCGCCAGTTAGAACAAAAGATCCAGAAGTTGAAAAACCAGCAAGCTGCACAGGAAAGCACAGCACTTAGTCGAAACGTACGTGATATCAACGGGGTGAAAGTGTTGATTAGTAAACTGGACAATGCCGAACCGAAAATGTTGCGCACGATAGTAGATGATTTGAAGAATCAACTGAGATCGGCAGTCATTGTGCTCGCTACGGTAGCGGAAGGTAAAGTTATCCTAATTGCTGGAGTGACCAAAGATTTAACCGATCGCGTCAAAGCAAATGAGATAATCAGCTATCTCGCACAGCAGGTAGGGGGTAAAGGTGGTGGTCGTCCTGATATGGCACAGGCTGGAGGTAGTCATATTGCCGTATTGCCAGCGGCACTGGCGAGTATAGATTCGATATTGGCCGCGAGACTATGAAGAAGAATACATTATAATAAACACTATTATTTTCTGTTAAGGTATGGTTTTTAAATACTTTTAAGAAATAAAAGTTAGGCGCGCAGCCGATCATATCGATTAATATTATACCAGATTTAGCATGCTGAACGACTTACACTTTCTAGTGTATAATGGATAATAACAGGGAACTAATGAGGCCCGGCTTTTGAATTTTTCAAGGAGCAAAGAATGCTTATTCTGACCCGTCGAGTTGGTGAAACCCTCATGATTGGTGATGAGGTTACGGTTACTGTTTTAGGCGTCAAAGGTAACCAGGTTCGTATCGGTGTTAATGCTCCTAAAGACGTTTCTGTGCACCGCGAAGAAATATACCAGAGTATCCAGGCTGAGAAGTCACAACAGACTCCTTACTAATCCTTGATCCCTTGTTCCAGGCGAGGCCAATGTCCGTAGACAATCCTAATTTTGTGCCAATAGTCTCTTAATTTTCAGGAGACAATTATTTTATCGTTATTTAGCTACCTATCTGTGCAAGCTACATGGGAATTGCGCAAACTTTTTTTCGGGAAAAATGGTTTGACTTATTAGACGCAGAAAGTAGTATGTGCGCAGCGCCAATGAGCTTTAAGAACAGCTCGCAGGTGAGGTGGCCGAGAGGTTAAAGGCGCTCCCCTGCTAAGGGAGTATGCGGTCAAAAGCTGTATCGAGGGTTCGAATCCCTCCCTCACCGCCATTTTACGATGCATCCGTAGCTCAGCTGGATTAGAGCACTCGGCTACGAACCGAGTGGTCGGAGGTTCGAATCCTCTCGGATGCACTATTTCTGATATTTTCCCACTTGTATATTTCTTGATTGTCTTTAGCTTGGCTGGCGTTGTTGCACTCGTTCCCAAACCAGAACTACCGTTGTAACCGTCAGGTGCACCATTACAAACTTGGAGAAACCTTCCTAGGCCAACAGAATCAGCGACAATGTTACGAAATTGCGCTAAAGTAAATACTTATTTTACAACTTCTGGTGAACAACAATGTACGATCAGTACCAAGGATTGATTTTTGATATGGATGGCACGCTACTTGATACGGAAACTATGCACCACAAAGCCTGGGAGCAGGTACTGGCATCCTACGGAATGGGTTTTGACAAGTCGGTAGTTGCCTCGTTGAATGGATCACCGACCTGGCATATTGCGAAAGTGATCATTGAAAGTCATCAGGTTGAGATGGATTTCCATCAGCTGGCACGTGAAAAAACCGCAGCGCTGCATAATACCCTATTTGATGATGTCACCACATTACCTCTCATTAATGTGGTAAAGCGTTACCATGGTAAACGCCCAATGGCAGTAGGCACTGGTAGCGAGCATGCTATGGCAGAAGCCCTACTGCGTCATCTGGGGCTGCTACATTATTTCGATGCTATTGTCGGTGCTGATGACGTTGCCCGCTATAAGCCTGATCCTCAAACCTTCCTACGCTGCGCGGAATTAATTGGTGTTCTTCCTGAGTTCTGTGTGGTCTTCGAGGACGCTGATTTTGGTATTATGGCCGCACAGGCAGCCAACATGTCTTTTGTGGATGTCCGGGCTCTTAGAGAGTGATGTTACCCCAAACAGTCTTAATAGCGAGCGAAACAGATCCCTATTCTAAGCCTAAACATTGTCAACCTGTGGGAGGTTAATTTGATTCCGGATTTATCAAGCACGTTTGCCTGGTTGGAAGCCAACCCTCAGGTGCTCAAAGGTATTTGCCGCGGCGTAGAGTGTGAAGCACTGCGTATTAATACCAATGGGAGCTTGGCACAAACCTCTCATCCTGAATCACTCGGCGCAGCACTGACTCACAAGTGGATCACCACTGACTTCGCTGAAGCGTTGCTGGAATTTGTCACGCCAGTTGACGATGACATCGGCCATATGCTAGCTCTATTGCGCGATATCTACCGGTATGTGGCGCGCCATCTAGGTGATGAACATCTATGGCCGATGAGCATGCCGTGCTTCATTGACAGCTCTCATCCTATCGAATTGGCGCAATACGGCAGCTCTAACATTGGACGAATGAAGACCCTGTACCGAGAAGGATTGAAGAATCGCTATAGTGCGCCGATGCAGATCATTTCCGGCGTGCATCACAATTTCTCACTGCCTCTAGCCTTTTGGCAGGCCTACACTGGTATTACCGATGAGGTGAGCGGCAAAGAGGAAATTTCCGCTGGCTACCTACGGCTTATCCGTAATTACTACCGATTCGGCTGGATTATCCCTTATCTGTTCGGCGCCTCGCCAGGCATTTGCCCGTCATTCCTGAACAGCTGCACAACCGATTTACCGTTTGAAAAAGCTCAGTCAGGGGTGATTTATTTACCATATGCTACTTCGCTGCGTTTGAGCGATCTAGGGTATACCAATAAATCTCAAAGCCAGATCAGCATAACTTTTAACCGTCTGGATGAATATGTTAGTGGGCTGAAGCAAGCGATTAAAACTCCATCCACTGACTACCAGAAAATGGGGATGCAAAAAGATGGTCGTTATCTGCAGCTCAGCACTAACATATTGCAAATCGAAGACGAACTATATGCTCCGATACGACCCAAGAGAGTGACGCAAGACGACGAATCTCTGTCAGATGCGCTGATGCGTGGCGGCATCGAATATGTCGAGGTGCGCTCTCTGGATATTAATCCGTTCTCACCAGTGGGCGTCGACGAGGAGCAGGCTCGCTTTTTAGATCTTTTTCTGATTTGGTGTACGCTGGCTGAAGCGCCAGAGATGAGCATGGAGGAGTTGTTTTGCACTCGTGCTAACTGGAATCAGGTGATCCTGGAAGGTCGCAAACCCGGTCTGATGCTTGGCATTGATTGCGGTGGTACCGAGCAGCCATTGGTTATCCTAGGTAAAACGCTATTTAGCGATTTACGGCGTGTGGCAGGAACCCTTGATAGTAATAATGGCGATACAAACTACCAGAAAGTCTGTGATACACTGGTGGCAAGATTTGATCATCCCGAGCTCACGTTATCCGCCCGTTTTCTAGATCAGTTGATCGAGCACGGTATCAGTGAACTGGGGCTGATTCTGGCTAATGACTATAGACAGATGTTGAGAGAAGAACCGTTACAGGTATTGAGCGAAGTACAATTTGATAACGAAAGGTTGCAGTCTTGGCAACGTCAGCGTGCGCTGGAAGCCTCAGACATCCTGAGTTTTGATGAATTTTTAGCGCACCAAAACAGACGATAAAAATAAGTTCGCAGAGACTATAGTCAAGATTAGCATTACTTATTAACAGGAATGATGATAATAAGTATATATTTTCTAATTATTAATGATAGCAAGGAAAGAACTGGTCTAGTGTTAATAAAAATTAATTATTTTTAAATAAATTTATGTTATACCATCATCGGTCAGGTTTTCCGTCGGCCATATTCATATAGCAAAATCTACGGATCGTGTTATAAAACAGAAAATTCCTCTTTAGCCTCCTCAAGGAGTGTGGTGATTCAGGAGCAGTGACTCAGAAGCATCAGTAGTTAGATTGTGAGCAACTAAATTAGGGCAGGTGTTGAGATTGTAGACACGTTTCCCATGTGGGGCGGTTTTTCAACAGTTAGGAACTAAATCATGATGATAAGCACTTTAATCTATCTAGAGTGCCGTATGGAATCAATATTAATTCTCAATCTCACTAACGCCATAATACTGAAGGAACCCCTACCTTCAGAGGATCAGAAAAGAGAATAGCGATATGGCCTACCTTTATGGTAGAGTATGAAAAGCATCAAAGCGTGAAATGTAGCTTTCACTTTGATGCTTACTAAAAAAATACCATCGCTTGGAAAATTCTTAACTCCGGGCAATCTAGCCGTTAAAGCTGATAATTAAAGTAATATTATGGAGATAAGATAGAAACAGTATTAATTTCAAAAATAAATTTTTATTTTCCGAAAAAACATGACATGATAGCTTTTCTATGTAAACGATGTAAATTCATTACTACTCACACATATCTGACGGTAATTTAAAGATTCTGATACAGTGGCGACTGAATTGTAAATAGCTGTCACAATTGACATTAAATCCCGAATTTTACTGCAACGAATGTTTCTATCTGTACCGGATAGATTTTTGCATTTGTAACAATCTAAAGTGATCGAATAGTAAAGTTACAGAATAGCTACCATTAAAAGAATAAACAGAGTGCATTCGATTACTCATCAACTACTATAATTTTATCCTGTCATGAAATGCACCTGTTGCAATGCACTAATCTTTCGTTTTCTCAATGAGATGAAAACGTACTGCGAAACGTAACATAAATGAATATGTCGTAGTGGAAACAAAAAATGCAATATCAGTTGAGTTTGACTGGATAATTGCAGAGATTTAGGAAGTGCTAGGTAATACTGAACACTACCTGTCGCACCATAGAAAAATCAGCAAGGTTGTCGCTGATCGCCCATTGTACACTGAAGCTTCAGTGAAGATCAGCAGGCTGGAAATTAATCTTTTGGATTAGTTATCCTGGTTATTACAGACAGGAATAATATAATACATCATTCATTTCAACTAGGCTACACTGATGTGGTAGTGGCTCCGGCCGTAAGCTTGGCTGTTGTTAAATTTGTAAAGATGTGCTTGCCTTCCGAGGCAGTCTGTAAAGCGATATTTTCATCTTTCCTAGCGTCAACGCGGTGTATTCAACGCCAATCCTGTGTTTTTTTGCAAAGATATTTCTAACCACTCTGAACGCTGAGCACTACAGCAGGCTATTTTGTCTGTCGGTGAAAAGTGTTAATCTTAACCTTTAATTACACCATTCAGAGTTATCATATGGCTTATCTTTATTTATTTATTGCCATTATTTCGGAAGTGATTGCTACCTCATCTCTTAAAGCTTCAGCGGGCTTTAGTAAATTGACCCCTTCCATCGTAGTGATCGTGGGTTACGCTATCTCGTTTATATTGCTTTCTCTAGTGCTTAAAACGGTACCTGTCGGTATCGCTTACGCCATCTGGTCTGGCCTTGGTATTATATTTGTCTCTGTTGTGAGCTATTTTCTGTATGGACAAAAATTGGATTCAGTGGCGATAGGAGGTATTATCTTAATCATTGTCGGAGTATTGGTTATTAATTTATTTTCTAAAACCTCTGAAAACTGATTAATTTACAAAAAATTAATTTTATATTTAATATTATTTTAATGAAATAAAAAATTAAAGTACATTAATATCATACTATTAAGTTATATCCGTTGGGATATGAGGTTTAGCACTTTATTCATCACATTTAAGGATAACGAAGTGATGATGCGTTATTGGCTTAAAGTTTTGTCAAAAAATATTCACAATATCAGCAAGCAACAGTTTATTCTCGATAAGCAAGGTGTAAGCATTGGCTTAGTCGAACTGGTAGAGATCAATCATATCTATCACCGAACCGAATTCTCCATGTTTACACAATAAACTGGAATTTAAAAAGGAAGGTGTTTTTCTGCAAGAGCTTTTCGTCAACGACCAGTACCGCAACACCTTGAGAATGTATCTGTTCCAGCAGGAATACCAGAAAGTCTGCATGGTATTGGCAGAAGTTCTCCGTTGCCAAAAGGTAGTAAAAATTAGAAGGCATACAAAAGTAGTGTAGAGCTACCGCTCTGTAGGCGTCGCTAAAAATTCAACGTTACTGGCTAAGATAAGGAAACTAGAATGAATCGCATTAAGTCTTCATTCCATGAAGTCCTAGAATTCGTGCGCATGTTTCGCCGAAAAAATAAGCTGCAGCGCGAGATTTCTGATAATGAGAAGAAAATACGTGATAACCAGAAGCGCGTACTGCTACTGGACAACTTGAGTGATTACATCAAGTCTGGCGTATCCATTGAGGAAATTCAGGCGATTATCGATAATATGCGTACTGATTATGAAGATCGAGTTGACGATTACATCATCAAAAATGCCGAGCTCTCGAAAGAGAGACGAGAGCTGTCTAAAAAACTTAAGGATATTGGCGAAGTTAAGATGTTAAACAATGATGCTGATAAGCAGCCCTAACTTCAGTTTACATCGAGTACAACATAGAAATAAAATAACAACTCAGAAAACATTATATTTATAATTTTTCTAACTTTATATATTTTCGTGATTACTACTTTATTATGTCTAAATTTCTAGTACATTGGGACAAATAATCACTTTCACCTCTCATTTTTCTTCACCATTACAAGCAATGTACTCACCTTAAAATAGTATTGTTATAATGTACTAAATCTGGGAATATACTTTGTGCATTTATCGTAACAGTATATACCTCATAACATCAATATCATACTTTCCTGTCCTAAGTGCTAGTAACATTGTCTTTAACTGTTCCTGTTTTCCCTGTTGTTGGATAATCTTTTATTCTTTTTAAGAATTGTCATTAAATAACTACATAACACTCAAGTAATCACTCTCTTAAACAGAAGAAGTCTAAATAAGGAAGATAGTTAATCACCATGACTAACCAGTCTACTTTTCTGGTCCATGATTACGAAACATTTGGTAAACACCCAGCCCTTGATCGGCCAGCGCAGTTTGCAGGCATTCGTACTAACGGCCAACTTTACCCGATCGGGAAGCCGGAAGTCTTTTTTTGTCGACCTGCCGATGATTACCTGCCAGATCCGGAAGCGGTACTAATTACTGGGATTACACCCCAACAGGCGTTACATGACGGCGTCACAGAAGCAGAATTCGCTCGTCGGATCCATGAATTATTCAGCGTTCCAGATACCTGTATATTGGGTTACAATAATGTGCAATTTGATGATGAAGTAAGCCGAAATCTATTCTATCGTAATTTTTACGATCCTTATAACTGGAGTTGGCAGCATGGCAACTCCCGATGGGATTTACTTAACGTCGTGCGCACCTGCTACGCCCTGCGTCCAGATGGTATAGAATGGCCGCTTGGTGAAGACGGACTGCCCAACTTCCATCTAAAGTATCTGACTCGCGCCAACGGTATTGACCATGTCAACGCCCATGACGCGATGGCCGATGTGTATGCTACTCTGGAGATGGCGAAACTGATGCGCCTGGCACAACCAAAACTATTTGACTATCTTTACCGACACCGTGGTAAGCGGCAATTAAAAACTCTGATCGACGTGACAACGATGAAACCTTTGGTACATGTGTCGAGCCTATTCGGCAGTGCCCGCGGCAATACTGCCTGGATTGTTCCTCTGGCCTGGCATCCTGATAATCCAAATGCGCTGATCATCTGCGATTTAAGTGGCGATATGCAAGCTCTTACAGATCTGAATAGCGATGCACTACGCACTCACCTGTACCCTTGCCGTAACGCACTAAGAGAAGATGTCTCGGTGCCGCTAAAACTGGTACATATCAATAAGTGCCCAGTTCTGGCGCCAGCTAACGTGTTACGACCAGACGATGCCAAGAGGCTCGGCATTGATTGTCAGCGTTGCCTAAATAATTTGTCCTGGCTACGCGGCCGGCCGGAACTGCGAGAAAAAGTAGTAGCATTATTCACAGAAAGCACCCCCTATACTTCCCCGGATGATGTAGATGCTCAGCTGTACAATGGTTTTTTCAGCGAAACTGATCGCGCAGTCATAGATATCATACTAGCGACAGCGCCGGAAAATCTTCCAGCATTAGATATCAGCTTTATTGATCCCCGGCTACAGCCGCTGCTTTTTCGCTATCGCGCGCGTAATTTTTTCCACACTCTAGATCATAATGAACAGCTACGCTGGCTGGAATACCGCAAAACCCGCTTCACCCAAGCGCGGTTGGAAGCTTATGTACAACAGTTAGAGATGTTGTGTCAGGTTTATAAAGGTAACGAACATAAAACATGGATCATCCGCGCACTGTTCGAGTATTTGCAAACCTTATGACGAATTACCTCGTAGGAAGACACTTGAGCACGTAAGTGCTTTTCTTCAGCCGTCGCGGTAGTCGAAACTTATTAAAATTAATTAAAACAATAAGTTAATAAACCACTGTGTGCTAAACATTTTCTGGATGAAAGCCACTAACCAGCATATCTGACCTGATTTCTATCAGAAATAGTAGATACTACATATAATTGCTCAAGCTATTGCTGGGCGAGATTTTCCCACAGCTAGTATTGAGTGGTGACTAGCAGATTGACGCAATTGAATGCTATCAACGCGCCGAAGTTGATAAGTATAGGGGTAACCAGACAAATAATACCGATAACAGAGCATTCCAACCAAGCGAGATGTTAGGAATGGTGCTGCCAGATCGTCTGCGGCTTCCAGAAAGACGTCAAGAGTTCATAATTAAAGTTGCTTTGTGCGCAACCAGATTGACATCATACTGCTAGTTACTATCTTTTATGTCCATATTTATCCGCAAGTTTGACACAAGTGTGTCTTACCAAGCCAGAATAAAAAAGTGTTGCACTCTGTATCAAACATGGTTAGGTTAATAATATTGATTATTAAAAGTTCAGTAATATAACGTCATAGAGCATACTATGGAAAACATTCTGATTAACTACCATCGTTACCATCATCCTGATTAGTCTTTCAAGCTATAAGTGCTGGAAGATTAAAATATCTTCCAGCGGCACAGAATGTTTAAGAAAACCCTCGGAAGGTTTTTCCGAGGGTTTTTATCTTTGGTAGATTATTCAGTTATAGCAGAGGACATCATGTTGGATAAATCACGGTTACGGATAGCAATGCAGAAATCGGGCCGGTTAAGCAAAGAATCGCAACAGCTGCTGGAACAGTGCGGAATTAAAATCAATCTGCAGCAACAGCGTCTACTGGCATTCGCCGAAAATATGCCCATCGATATTATGCGAGTGCGTGATGACGATATTCCAGACCTAGTGATGGACGGCGTGGTGGATCTCGGCATCATCGGTGAGAATGTTCTGGAAGAAGAATTGCTAACCCGCCGCGCGCAAGGGGAAGATCCCCGTTACTTTACTCTGCGCCGGCTGGATTTCGGTGGCTGCCGATTGTCAATGGCCCTACCGCTAGATACACCCTGGACCGGCCCCAAATGCCTGCAGGGCAAACGTATCGCCACTTCGTACCCTCACCTGTTGAAACAATACCTAGACAAACTCGGTATTACTTTCAAATCTTGCTTGCTCAATGGTTCGGTGGAAGTCGCACCGCGTGCTGGCCTTGCTGATGTCATTTGTGATCTGGTTTCTACGGGCGCCACTCTTGAAGCTAATGGGCTACGCGAAGTAGAGGTCATTTACCGCTCCAAAGCTTGCCTAATTCAGCGCGATGGCGAACTGCCGGTTGCGAAGCAGTCTCTGGTAGATAAATTGCTGATCCGTATCCAAGGTGTGATTCAGGCCCGGGAGTCGAAGTACATCATGATGCACGCCCCCATTGAGCGACTGGATCAGATCATCAGCTTGTTGCCAGGAGCAGAGCGCCCAACTGTGCTGCCGTTGGCAGGTGATCAAAACCGAGTGGCGCTGCATATGGTAAGCAGTGAAACTTTGTTCTGGGAAACTATGGAAAACTTGAAAGCTCTTGGAGCCAGCTCTATCCTGGTTCTACCGATTGAAAAAATGATGGAGTAACATTATGATTGGCTCTATTTTTTTCAAACCGATACTCTGGCACGGGTGTGATGCGACCGAACAGTCGCGACTATTGACCCGTCCGGTGGCCGATGCTTTAGTGAATGTCAGCGATACCGTCAGCGATATCCTTAATCAAGTCCGACAACAGGGCGATAACGCATTGCGTGCCATGAACGCGCACTTTGACCGTACCGAGACGCCACAATTACGAGTCACGGAGGCAGAGTTAGCTAAGGCCTCTGAGCGGGTGTCATGGGAAATCAAACAGGCGATGGAGGTTGCGATGAATAATATTGATCGTTTCCATCGTGCCCAACAATTACCGATAGTAGATATGGAAACGCAGCCAGGCGTGCGCTGCTATCAGCTGACCAGACCAGTAGACTCGGTAGGGCTTTATATTCCGGGTGGCTCAACGCCATTACCTTCGACAGTGCTCATGCTGGCCACTCCGGCGCGCATTGCTGGCTGTCATCGGGTAATTCTATGCTCTCCGCCACCGATTGCCGATGAAATTCTCTATGCCGCCACTTTGTGCGATGTGCAGGAAATTTATCAGGTTGGTGGCGCTCAGGCTATTGCCGCCATGGCTTTCGGCACCGCCTCCATAGCCAAAGTGAACAAAATCTTTGGACCTGGAAACTCTTGGGTCACAGAAGCGAAACGCCAGATCAGTCATCGTTCGGATGGCGTCGCCATTGATATGCTAGCCGGGCCGTCTGAGGTGCTTGTAATTGCTGATGAAGAGGCTAACCCGGTTTTTATCGCCGCCGATTTACTGTCCCAGGCAGAACACGGTCCCGACTCCCAAGTAATCTTGCTTACCCCAGACCCCCAGCTGGCGCGACAGGTAGCACAGGAAGCCGAACAGCAGCTACAGACATTGTCTCGTGCCGATATCGCCCGACAGGCGCTAGCCGGTAGTCGGATCATCATTACCTCAAATCTGGCTGAGTGCGTGGCCATCAGCAATTGTTACGGTCCTGAGCACCTGATTATCCAAACCCGAAATGCAGTGCACTGGGTAGAGAAAATCACCAGCGCCGGCTCTATTTTTCTAGGAGATTGGTCGCCAGAGTCTGCCGGTGATTACGCCTCCGGTACTAACCATGTTCTACCAACCTACGGCTATACCTCGACTTTCTCCGGTCTGGGGCTAATAGATTTTCAAAAACGCATGACGGTACAACAGCTTACCCCTGAAGGACTGTTGGCGCTAGCTCCAACGATTCAAACTTTGGCTCAGGCCGAACAGCTTACCGCACATAAGAACGCCATTATGCTGCGTGTCGCAGCACTTAAGGAACAGCAATGAATATCCGTCACCTAGCCCGCACCAACGTGCTAGCATTAGAACCTTATCAGTCGGCTCGTCGCCTAGGAGGCAAAGGCGATATTTGGCTGAATGCTAATGAATACCCCCTCCCACCGAGCTATGCGCTACGCGGCGACAAGCTTAATCGTTACCCGTCTTGTCAGCCGCCAGGAGTAATAAACGGCTATGCGGCCTATGCTGGCGTCCGGCCAGAGCAGGTACTAGTCTGCCGCGGGGCCGATGAGGGCATCGAACTGGTTATCCGTACCTTTTGCGAACCTGGCACAGATGCCATTTTGTTTTGCCCACCAACTTACGGTATGTATAGCGTAAGTGCGGAAACTTTTGGTATCACATGTCGCACGGTCAGAACCCGACAAAACTGGCAGCTTAACCTGCCGGAGATCCGAGCGCAGCTCGACGGAGTAAAACTGATTTATATCTGCAGCCCGAACAATCCAACTGGTAACATTATCGATCCAGACGCCATACGTGAGCTTCTGGAGATGATCCACGGCCGTGCGCTATTAGTAGTCGATGAGGCTTACATCGATTTTTACCTACAGGCGAGTCTGACGGGCTGGCTTGCTGAATATTCGCACCTAGTTATTCTACGCACTCTATCCAAAGCCTTTGCCTTGGCCGGTCTGCGCTGCGGATTTGTATTGGCTAATGAAGAAGTAGTTCAGCTATTGCTGAAAGTTATCACTCCCTATCCCCTAGCGCTACCAGTGGCGGATATTGCTGAGCAAGCATTAAGCGTTGACGGTTTACGGCAAACTCGGGCTCGGGTGGCTGAAACCAACGCCAACCGTGAATCGCTGGTGCGCGCTCTGGCTGCATGCTTGTGCGTTCGTGAAGTGTATCCTAGCGCTAGTAATTATCTTCTTGTGTGGTTCGATCCGGCCTACCAGGTGTTTAAAACCCTCTGTAATCGAGGTATAATTTTACGTGATCAGAGCAATCAGCCAGGATTAGCTGATTGCCTACGCATTACCATTGGCACTCAGGAAGAATGCCAGGATGTAGTCGCGGTCTTAAAAGCTCTAAACCCTTTTTCCTCTCTCAGCAAGGAGTCCTAGTGAGTCAGAAATTCCTATTTATCGATCGTGATGGCACACTTATTAGTGAACCTCCCGAGGACTTCCAAGTGGACCAGATGGAAAAATTGGCACTGGAGCCAGATGTCATTCCCGCATTACTGGAACTGCAAAAAGCTAGTTTCCGACTGGTCATGATTACCAATCAGGAGGGGCTGGGAACCACTAGTTTCCCTCAGGAAGATTTCGACAGACCTCATAACCTAATGATGCATATTTTTACTTCTCAAGGTGTCGTGTTCGACGAGGTGTTAATTTGTCCGCATTTGCCGACTGATCTGTGTAACTGCCGTAAGCCACAGACCGCGCTGGTTATGCCGTGGCTGCAAGATGGGACTCTGGATAAAGCCCATAGCTACGTTATCGGAGACCGAGAAACCGATATGACTCTGGCGGCCAATATGGGCATTATTGGGTTGAGGTATGCTCGTAAACAGCTGGGTTGGCAGACCATCAGAGACAAGCTAACCCACAGGGATCGCTATGCACACGTGCACCGCATCACTCGGGAGACCGACATTGATGTCGAAGTCTGGCTCGACCGGGAAAATGGCAGTCAAATCAATACCGGCATCGGTTTTTTTGATCACATGATAGATCAAATAGCTACCCACAGCGGATTGCGTTTGAATATCACCGTGAAAGGGGATCTCTATATCGACGATCATCACACAGTGGAAGATACTGCTCTAGCATTTGGAGAAGCCTTGAATAAGGCTTTAGGAGACAAGCGCGGCATCGGTCGCTTCGGTTTCGTGCTACCGATGGACGAATGTCTAGCGCGTTGCGCACTGGATATTTCTAGTCGACCGCATCTGGAATATAAGGCTGAATATAGTTACCAGAGGGTGGGTGATCTCAGCACCGAGATGGTAGAACACTTCTTCCGTTCTCTCTCTTATGCCATGGCTTGCACTCTGCATCTGCGCACTAAAGGAAAAAATGACCACCACCGAGTTGAAAGTCTGTTTAAGGCATTTGGTCGCACACTGCGTCAGGCTATTCGAGTGGAAGGTAACATCCTGCCTAGTTCCAAAGGAGTACTATAATGAATATGGTGATCCTAGATACTGGCTGCGCTAACCTATTCTCGATCACCACCGCTGTGCGCCGCTTGGGTTATCAGCCGACTGTCAGCAGCGATACCGACGTGGTATTGCAGTCCGATAAATTATTCCTCCCAGGTGTAGGTACTGCCTGGGCAGCCATGGATCAACTACGCGAACAGGGACTGATTGAGGCGATTAAAGCCTGTCTTCAGCCAGTATTGGGTATTTGCCTCGGCATGCAGTTGCTAGGTTCCAGTAGTGATGAAAATGGCGGTGTCAGCACCCTTGGGATAATCAACACGCCGGTGACGCTTATGACTAATACTGGACTACCACTTCCGCATACAGGCTGGAACCAGGTGACGTCGCAGGTTGGCAATCGTCTGTTCCACGGCATCGATGACGGCAGTTATTTTTATTTCGTACATAGTTACGCTATGCCGCTTTGCGCCGCTACCATTGCCCAAGCTTGCTATGGCGAACCGTTTACCGCCGCGGTGGAACAAGATAATTTCTTCGGCGTACAGTTTCACCCGGAGCGCTCCGGTGTTGCTGGTCGCCAACTGCTAAAAAATTTTCTGGAGATGTAATCGGTGATAATACCCGCTTTAGATTTGATTGACGGAACTGTGGTACGGCTGCATCAGGGTGACTACCAGACACAGCGTAACTACGGAACTGATCCTCTATTGCGTCTGCAAAATTACTTGAGCCAAGGTGCTAAAGTGCTGCATATAGTGGATCTCACCGGCGCTCGTAATCCAGTCACACGCCAAATACCGTTGTTGACCCATCTGCTGACTAGCATCACTCCAGCTCTGGTACAAATCGGCGGTGGCATCCGCAGCGCATCGGATGTAGAAGCATTGTTGGAGGCTGGTGCCACCCGAGTAGTAGCCAGTTCGATCGCAGTACGACAGCCGCAGAAAGTGTGGCGCTGGTTTAAACGTTTCGGTCCGGATGCGCTGGTGTTGGCACTGGACGTACGTATCGGCGCTGACGGAGAACATTGGGTGGCAATAAGTGGCTGGCAGGAGAACTCAGGCGCGACACTGGAACAGGTGATCACACAGTATCGTCCGTTTGGACTTAGGCATGTGTTATGCACCGATATCTCCCGCGACGGTACACTGGCAGGTAGTAATGTCTCTTTTTATCGTTCTCTATGTAACACCTGGCCTGATATCGCTTTCCAGTCTTCCGGAGGCGTTGGTAGCCTAGCAGACATCACCAGGCTGCGGCACAGTGGTGTGCAGGGAGTCATTGTTGGTCGCGCGCTGCTAGAGGATAAATTCACTGTTTCTGAGGCAGTAGCATGTTGGCAAAACGGATAATTCCCTGTCTTGATGTACGTAACGGTCAGGTAGTGAAAGGAGTGAAATTTCGAAATCATGAAATTATCGGCGATATCGTGCCGCTGGCACGCCGCTATGCAGAAGAAGGGGCCGACGAGCTGGTATTTTACGATATCACTGCTTCTTCTGACGGTCGAGTCGTAAATAAAAACTGGATCACGCAGGTTGCTGAGGTTATCGATATTCCGTTTTGCGTCGCCGGCGGTATTCAGAGCGTGCATCAGGCTGGCGAGCTCCTCTCCTGCGGAGCCGATAAAATTTCCATTAACTCACCGACGCTGTCGGACCCGACGCTTATTAGTCGTCTGGCGGAGCGCTATGGCGTCCAGTGCATCGTTGTCGGCATTGATACCTGGTATGACGCCGACAATCAACTGTATCAAGTTAATCAGTATACCGGTGACAAAACGCGCACTCGTATTACTTCATGGCAAACTCTGGATTGGGTAGAAGAAGTTCAGCGGCGCGGCGCAGGAGAGATTGTCTTGAATATGATGAATCAAGACGGTGTACGTGATGGCTACGATCTGCCGCAACTGCGGCAGGTGCGCGAACGATGCCGAATACCGCTTATCGCATCTGGCGGTGCTGGCAGCATGGCGCATTTTCTGGCGGCTTTCCGAGACTCCGAGGTTGATGGCGCGCTGGCAGCCTCAGTATTTCATAAACAGATCATTAATATTAGTGAGTTAAAGCAGTTTTTGGCAGCAAAAGGAGTAAAAATCAGATTATGTTAACCGAACAACAGCGACGGCAGTTAGACTGGCAAAAAACCGGTGGAATGATGACTACCATCGTCCAGCATGCCTTCTCCGGGGAAGTGTTAATGTTAGGCTATATGGATCTCAATGCGCTACAGATGACCGAGCAAACCGGCTGTGTCACGTTTTACTCGCGTAACAAACGACGCCTCTGGACAAAAGGAGAAAGGTCTGGTAACGTATTGCAGTTGATGAGTATTCATCCGGATTGTGATAATGATACGCTGCTGATTCTAGCTCAGCCAAAAGGCCCAACCTGCCATAACGGCACTAGCAGTTGTTTTCATCCTGCTACAAGCGCTTGGAGTTTTCTGTGTGCGCTAGAAACGCTGATTGGCGAGCGCAAAGCTGCTTCTCCTCAAAGTTCCTATACCTCCAGTCTATACGCCGGAGGCACCAAACGTATCGCTCAGAAAGTCGGTGAAGAAGGGATAGAAACTGCGCTGGCCGCCACGGTCCACGACAGGCGGGAGCTGATTAATGAAGCGGCAGATCTGCTTTATCATTTGTTGGTATTGTTGCAAGATCAAGATCTGAATTTGAGCCAAGTTATTGACTTGCTGCGCGAGCGACATCGCCAAGACGCCGCTAGCGGCTAAGCTAGTTTACTGATTTAGTATAATGGGAAACACACAGCACCCAACTGCTATTCGAGAGTAACAGCTGCTGAAAAGGCTATCATACACCAATTAGTTACATCACTGTAGGTATTTTGTATCACTTTGATGCCATTTCCTCTTCCCACATTGTAAATCCCTGTCAAAATCATCTGCAAGTCTACTATTGTCTATACTCCCAACTGCAATGGGAGAAAATTTTCTGCTCTGTATGTCAGAAGCAACGCCACCTACCAATCTTACAACTTTTCTACATTTCATTTCACATTACAAGTTATCAGAGCGAGCAACCGCCCAAAATTAGCGTCACTCCCTCTCAGCAAGCACAGCGTTAACTGGCTTAGTCAAGCCCACTTCGTATGAAATACTCCTTCTTTATCGATACGCTTATAGGTATGGGAGCCGAAGTAATCGCGCTGGGCTTGAATTAGGTTAGCTGGGAGAACAGCTGAACGATAGCTATCATAATATACGATGGCAGCGGAAAAAGTCGGCGTAGGAATACCCTGGTGAATCGCATAGGTTACCACATCGCGCATCGCCTGCTGATAATCAGCAGCAATCTTTTTGAAGTATGGCATCAACAGCAAATTAGAGATCGCTGGATCCTGCGTATAGGCATCGATAATTTTTTGTAAACACTGGGACTGGATGATACAACCTGCACGAAAGATCTTCGCTATTTCTCCATAGTTCAAGTCCCAGTGATGTTTGATGGCAGCGGCTTTTAATTGGGAGAAGCCCTGTGCATAAGATATAATCTTGCCAAGATACAGTGTGCGGCGGACTTGTTCAGTGAAGGCCAATTTATCTCCTCTGAACTCTTGAGTTTTCGGACCAGTCAGCACTTTTGAGGCCACAATGCGCTGTTGTTTCATAGAGGACAGGTAGCGGGCAAACACCGATTCAGTAATAAGATTCAGTGGTTCGCCTAAATCCATTGAGCTCTGGCTAGTCCATTTACCAGTTCCTTTACTGGTCGCTTCATCTAAAATAGCATCTATCAGGAAATTTCCCTGCTCGTCTTTTTTTATTAAAATATTTTTTGTTATATTAATTAAATAGCTTTTTAGTTCACCTTCGTTCCATTCTCTGAAGATATCGGCCAGTTGTTCATTGCTCAAGCCCAGGGCATTTTTTAGTATCGCATAGGCCTCAGCGATTAACTGCATATCACCGTACTCGATGCCGTTGTGCACCATTTTGACATAATGGCCGGCACCATCAGGGCCAATATAAGCCACACAAGCTTCACCATCGGCTCGGGCGGCGATTTTCTTCAGAATCGGCGCCACCAGTTCATAGGCCATTTTCTGACCGCCGGGCATAATTGATGGCCCTTTTAGTGCACCCTCTTCACCTCCGGATATCCCGGCACCGATAAAGTTGAAGCCCGCTTTAGACAATTCATGACTACGGCGGATGGTGTCTTTATAGAACGTGTTACCACCGTCGATCAGAATATCTCCCTTTTCCAGGAAAGGTTGCAGCGATTCAATGCTTTTATCAGTGCCTTCACCGGCCTTGACCATTAACAAAATACGGCGCGGTTTTTCTATCGAACTGACAAACTCCTCCATAGTATAATAGGCTACCAGATTTTTCCCCGGATTTGCAGCAATCACGTCATCAGTTTTTGCGCAAGACCGGTTAAAAATAGACACGCTGTAACCGCGGCTTTCAATATTAAGTGCCAGGTTTCTCCCCATCACCGACATGCCGATGACTCCTATCTGTTGTGTGGACATAAGAAACTCCCGTAGCTAAAGATGATTCTTTCCTGCCGCTCTCCAGTGAATAGACCTGGACATGTATTATATGCTAACATAAGCACATATCACATGGATAGGATTGATGCGATAGAGGCTCTATTATTTCCTCTTGCCAACGACCAGTGTAAATTAGCATAATTACTGACTATCTGCATGAAGGTAAATAACGTATTAAAACCTTCACGTGCTTGTTCACCGTAACGTTGGGCCTGGTCAGAGTTCTGCCAAAATTGTCGCATCGTATCAGCCAACTTTGCCGGATGAGATGGTGGTACCGACCAGTTTTCCGGTAGACATTAACGTAAGTGGCGCCGGTGCCGATCTCACAGTTAATCAGAGGGCTACCATACATCGCTCCCTCTAACAACGTGATATGCCGAATGCTTCGGAGCGTAAATAGGACTGAAAGACCATTCCATAACAACTGTTCAACAGAGCGGCTTTACTTGTACCCGACAATGCGCCGAGAAAATGAATATTTTTCAATCCCAGCTCGATGCTGAGCTTTTTCAACTCTTCCTCCATTGGCCCAACACCGATTAGTACGATGGAACACTGGACTGTACGCACTGTTTTGATAAGCGTGTACAGCCCTTTATAGTAGCGGAAGGAATCAATGAATAAAAAATGCTCACCGACCCAGCTGTGCACCACTGTGCTTGCCGTGCTTTGTCCGCTGAATGGTAGGGGGCTCGGTCTAGACCAAATGGGATTACCGTCACTTTGGATCGATAACATTGCAGAACTGAACTGGTAGAAGCACAGTTTGGCGAAGACGCGATGATATGATCTACACTAGTCGCATCAGGGGCGTATATATTATCAGGATGAATTTTTGCTGCACGATATCTGAATCCATGAAAGAGAAAGGAAAGTGGATAATATCAGATTCAGCCGCCAGCTGGCGGAAATGGGCAATGGCGCTAAAGGAGCACGTTTTTAAAGGCCAGCTCAAAATTGACGACGTTGTAGGCAGTATGATGCTGTCCTAGTGGCATACGTTCGTGGTTGTCTCGCGGAACTGAAGGCCAGTACTGTAGACTCAATACCGTAAGTAGACATTCCTTCACACAGCTGAAAATAACCTGCTCAGTGCCCCCATTAAGAGTCGGGGTGTAAGTTTTATAAAAATGTAACACTTTCAGCATAAATTACATCAAACCTTAAGATATGCTTGAATCGTATTCTGTGCACAGTCCTGCCAGGAGAAAAGTCGTGTGCGTGCCAATCCAGCCTTCATAGCCTTTGCCGTACGCCACTTCTCGTCTTGTAAGCCCTAGACGATCCCAACGCTTAAAGCATCGATATCATGAGGATAGTAAATCAACTCTGCACTGTCCACCAGTTCCGGCAACGAAGTGGCATTGGAACAGACCATTGGTACACCTGACTCCATGACCTCTAATGCCGGTAAGCCTAATCCTTCATACAACGATAGAAACACAAACAAGTGGGCAGCAGAAAACAATAACGGTAAATCCATCGTTGTCACATAGCCCAGGTATTTAATCCAACCCTGACGACGACCGTGCTCAAAATACTGATGCTTGTCATTCCCCCCCCCCTCAGCCTGCATGACACTTAGCACCAGCGAATAGCGTTGCCGCAACACTGACGGAAGTTGCTCATAGGCGCTAAATATAGAGCTGACAAATTCTTGCGTGGTTCAATGGTGCCAGCAAATTAAGGTATAGCCCTGGCAGTGTAATCCCAGCCGCTCCATTAGGTACCCTGCATTCGCTTCGCAAGGATAAAACGCTTCTCCGCACGCAAGCGGCATGACATCGATTTTCTTACTAGGATAATTAAAATAGTCAGCTAAAGTGCGTGCTTGGAGAAAGCAGACACGGTGATGATTCGGCTGGCGCGTTGCAGACTGGATCGCATAGCTTTACGTAAATATCGTACCCGTTCCGGCGGGTGGTATTGAGGACAAGTAAAGATGGAAAATCGTGGAAAGTAGTAAGTGATCGCTGCACCCCTTCCGGTAGATAGTAATTCGGGCTACGGCAAATTAATCGCGATAATCGCGCAGAGCGCACTGCTGTAGCAGCGGATACATCAGCTGATAGGCTTTAATTATGTGCTACGCCGACGTAACCATTTCGCCACGGGACGTGACTTCGGCTTGCGTTCATATTTCGGTAAAGATCTCTGAACCTGTAGCCGGTAAAAAGCGCAACTCGTTCACTTCTGGAATACATCTAAGTTGGTAAATAAGTTCTAATGAGTAACGATAAATTCCGATTAATAGATATTTTATAGCATCGGTGGCAAACTTATTTTCATAATTCTGATAGCTTTTGACGCCGACATTCTGATCACTAAGGGGATTACAAGAGGAAACCTTGGCAATTAACTGATGGATTGCCTCTCTTAATAAGGCTAACGTGGCGTTGTCCTTTATGCCCTCGATCGTCAGCTTTGGATTGAATAAAATCTTGTCTCCCCATTGCTCTCTGTATCGCTGCAGTTTCTCAGCAATCAGAGATGATGGACAAATAATATGATCAGCATACCAAATTACCGCAAGTAGCCTAGAACTATCCAATGGACTCCTTTCTCGTGAAACACGACACACCGGTGCGATGTTGTTGTTTGACAACCAAAATACTATTTATGTTCCTGGCCGACTAAGAACGTCCAGTTCTGTCTGTAGTCTGACGCTCGACTTAAACACGGGCTCAGCTACCAACAATACGTCTTAGTGGGTGAAAAGCGCCAGCTCATCGTTAGCGCGAGTGAGAACAAGGCGGGCGTCTTAATCAACAACGGCGGAACGATAGCCTCTGTCGTGCAAGTAATATACACACCCTGTACCGAATAACCTGGCAGAGTTATTACCAAAAGAGTTGAAATTAAGCCGGCTCGTTAAACTTGGCGCACTTACGTCGACCTGAGCCATCATCGCTAAGAATTAACTAAGTAACCTTGGCTTTTGTTCGTTGAAAGCATTCTGTGCTAGCGCCCAGGCTACACCTAACCGCTCAGTTTCTTTTGCCCAGCGCATCATCAGTCACCAAGGCGGCGAATGGCTCCTACGGTAAACTTTTTGGCATCCAACTGAGTTAGCGTTACCGCCCGGTTATTCACCTTTTGTCCGAAGCCCTCTAACGCTAGTTAGGCGGTGTGATCCCAGGAGAGGTTTGCTGTTTACACCAGAGCGTGATTTATAACTTCTTATAATAATCATTATCTGTCAGCTCCCGCATGATAATATCGCGTATGGCTGTAATGTTGTGAGGATCAAACATGTCCTCTGGACAGCCAATGACTTCTGGTAAGTTGGTTGCATTTGATGAGAACATGGGCTACTACAGCTCATTACCTTAAGTGGTAGCAGACCAAATCCTTCATGGAGTAAGGGAAAAATGAACAGAGTACATAGGTTATACAGTATTATTAAATCACTATCTGGTAGATAACTGGTAAACAATACTTGACTGGGTGTCAGTCTGCATTTAGTGATGGTCTAATGAATTTTTTCTACTTCAGTTGAATAAATTGTGCAAGACAGTACGAGTAACTGTCGCGCAGATTCTCAGGGAGTTGACTGTAGGCTTTAATTAATACCTCGATGTTTTTGCGTGGTTCCACCATAGCCAAAGTCATCATAAAGGTTTCCGGTAGATGATAACGCGAAAAAGTCCTGTTTTTGCTCTTCATTAAAGCAAAGTACGCAAAATTTATATTCCACAGCAGATAGAGATGTTCAGTACACGCACTAGATCGATAGCAGTATACTTTTTATTTCTTCCTATGATGAGTCAGAACTTGCGTCAGTACATTCATATTCACGCAGTTTATTCTTATAAAATTTCCGGAAATTCACGTCTGCTAAATAGATTTTTGGGTTCAGCAGAGGAATTAAATCGTGACAGACACATACCGTGCACCATTTAACTGGATAATCTGAGATCGACACTATATTCATCCACATGACCTTCAAAAAAGCTGATAACGAATACCATATTTGGATTAATATGAGCAATGGCGACATTGCGACTGATATGCGCAGCGCGATTGCGCTGAGTGTTGGTGGTAACATAAGCTGCAACTTGGTCCCTTGGGCAGAAAAAGTAAAAATCTCACTGTAAGGCAGTACATTTTGATACGTTTGTCGTACCTTGCGTATGTTTTCTAGAGAAAACATTCCATTAAGCAAAATACTTACGCGATGTGCATCAGCATTGCGGATGATGGCTTTGCTCATCGCCAGTGTGCTACGGCCAACACCTCGGTATCTACTTGCAGACTGCAACCCTTGAACATCAATAAGAATATGCACTGATGTCACCTCCTATTTTTCAGCTGCTGATAAATGTTCCGCACCACGATAGGCGCACTATCCATATTGTTTAACTGCACTGATAACCGTGCATGTTGAACATTATGTATTGCCTGCTGTGTCTTTATTAGGCTCGGAGGAAAAGAGAGGAAATAAATGGTGATAAAGTTGCCGAGCCTGCAGGTAATAGCCGAATTTATGTAGGATATTAATAACCCATACTTTCAGTACCAGACGCTGACTAACCTGGGTGTAGCCTATCCGCAGCAGCCACTTAGCAACATGACGAGCGCGTCCTTTCACGCCCATAGTGGCACAGCAACTGGTATTGATGGCCTACATGACGATAAGGCGCCATCAGGCATCAAGAGCGGCAAGTCAAGAACGGCTCCCACCTGATCTTATTGCCTGGTGCCGCTGAAGCCGCTTAGTAAGTTGTTATTCTAGCGTCTGGGTACGAGGCTGTAAATTTTTTAGGGCCGCGAATAAATTGGCACTCTGTTGGCACAGGCTGTTAATATTTGATTGAGCTCTTTATATTCATATGATGTACATGCATTTTCAGTTGTTGCAGACCTGATTCCATGGCCGCTACCTAGAGTTCCATATCTTTTCCCCGGTTTGCACAGGCTGGCAGTTACTCACGCTTCAGAAATAGCTCCCGAAGAGCTAAAAGTATGCGCCGGCTGACGCCGGGCAGCGAATAACCAGCGGCGAAATGGCTCAGGTACATTGAAAGGGCTGAGAGCAAAAAGGTGTAATAGGTCGATTTTTGATGGCGGATTAAACAATTCATTGATAAAAATACATCATGACAAAAAAAGATCGTGCGGTCAGACACAATCAGTCTTCTCGGCACCGATGGAGCCGTAATCGATGAGATGCACTTTTCTTTCTCATCGCTGACCAGGTTTTATGTGCGAAGGTCATCATGGTAGCTGTTAACTGCTCTAACACAGCACCGAGCACTCGCGCATTATTCAGTGTCTCTCCGTAATAACCAATCCTGTAGTAATTTTCCTGGAAACCGTCCCGTTAGCAGCCATCCTTCGTGATCATTTATGCCTTGTTCCAGTAACTCCGATGCAGTGGAACTCAGTGGTGGTACAGAGAGAAGCACCCTTCTCTCTGTATCGGCCTTATTGCGGCGATTTTCCGCTTCTAACAGTGGACCGTCTGACACATTGAAATTGATCACTTTGCAAATGCCAAAATAATAGCGCCAGCTGCCGTGATACGCTCCCTGCGTTGCGGCATAAAGCCAGTCGCGCACTTTGCCCAATAAGGCACAACTCCCTCGAGTAGCAGCCAATGGTTGCTGATCACATACGGATGGCGATAAATGGGTGGACAGGTGAGTCTTAAAACGTGCCACTTCATGATAAAAACACACCTGTGCAACAATTCTCTCGAATCTTCTGGTTGCGATAGCCCATATAGTGGTTCCTCGCGCAGCGCGATCTCCAGGATTATAGCTTCGGTGTAAGCAAGTGAGACGGATCAACCAGCTTTGCACCTGTTTAACTCCGTGAAGATAAATGATATGATAGAACACACTCAAGCCCATGGCGAGATTGTACTGACTCGGTTCTAATGAGCCGATGATGTCTTCAACATGATTAGTAGCTAAAGAGACATCTAACTGCGGGTTTTCATTGGACAACGCATGGCACAGAGCGATATTTTGTTCCAGGAAATCTACCCTTTTTACGGTGGCACTGTGCTCAGCTAAACTAAAGCAAAAAATCCCTGCGCACAACCTAAATCCAGTACCTACAGGGGTCGGGCCAAGCTTTGCAACCAATTGGTCATAGATAGCGCTAAGAATGTCCATACGGTCATAACAATTTCGAGAAGCATCCTGCCATTCCGGATGCCCATAAATTATCTGATATACCTCAGGCAGTTCCGATACCAATTGCCGCAAACTTTTATTCATTGTTTTCACAGATCTGTATTTAAGAATGATTTTTAAAAGTTGATTCCAGATCAATGAAGCCCCAGAATCTTGTCTTACGGCTAACGTGCAGAATGATAGCGTCATACCTCCGGTCTAACGGAACCATCTTACCCAAAGAATTACCGGCAGAGATACCGCAAGAGAGCAAATAATCGCCTTGATTGAAATTCAGGGGGAAAACTAAACTTAAAGACTCTTATTTCGCCCGCCTTGGCCGAGATATGCTCTCAGCCTTGAGAGCAAATAAAAGATTAGTGCTGTATAAGAACAACCCTTCCAGACTCTTTATCAGCATACCTGGCACCACACTACTGAAATCCTGTTCAAATCGTACTTTGACATAAAAATCCACCTGGCTATTGCTGTCGATGTTCGAAGGGTAATATTTGCTATTATTCGACTGAATATCGAAATCGATGATTTCGGCACCATCCTGCCTCCAACGATACTCTTCAGCCCGATAACTATGGCGGCTGGCAAAGCGATCACTTTGGTTAGTTAAAGATAATCCAGTCGTCGTATCCTTCTCCATATCATCTGAGGGGTTACCGAATAGCTCGTCAGATAGCGGCTGGCGACATTTCTCGCTGACCCATCGAGCCGAGGCACCGTTTTTAAGAAAAGTAACGCGGGGTCTCGCAGTGCTTGATGATATCGTCGGCACTGTGCGAAACCAGCAATAGCATGTGCCCTGTTGTTTAAAATCAGCTATACCTTCAAAGCACTTAGCTTGAAAGCGGGAATCTCCGGCCGATATCACCTCATCTACGATGAGAATATCCGGCCGCGAGGCGGTCACTATCGAAAAAGCCGAGCATCTGCATGCCACTAGATTAAATGCACACTGGTTAATCAATATAGCTCATCATCAGGCCGGACATATACACATTTTGCCGACCAGTGAAATCGGATGAAATCCCATTTCTAACTCCAGTAGCACCGCAGCGCTCCCTCGAATGGCGATATTGCCGGTTGTGGGCTTCGTGGTGCCAATAAGTAGCTTCAGTAGAGTTTTACCACAGCGCCATTGATGCCGATCATTCCGATAGATTCACCAGTTTGTACACTAAAAGCGATATCTCTTAGCACCCATTTTTTGGTATGGCGCTCCGAGGAGCGGTCCCAGTTTTTCCACCAAGCGTAGTCATTTTGAAGCGTAATGCTTATAGGCCTTGCTGACCTGATTAACTTCGATTCTGGTCATTAAATCTCATCCACAATGTCGGCCGCATGGCGTTTGAACAGACACCAACCGATGACAAACAACATCAGGGGCCACGATCGTGATCAGTGCCAGTGCTAGCCAGTCCGGCATAGAATGATAGAGCAATACATTCTGATAGAGACTCAACTAAAGTCGCCATTGGATTGAAATACATCACGTCATGAGCCCATTCTGGCAGCTTCCGGACAGCGTAGACAAGTAGGTGTCAGAACTGCAGCAAAATGGTGACAAATTGGCCCACATCACGAACAAACACATTCATTATGGCCAGGATCATCCCCAGACCAACAGAAAAGATCACCTGTATCAGTAATACCGGAAGGATGGTAAAACGATCCAGCCGGGAAAGGTGCTGGATGCGATCATAAACAACATAAACAGAATGAAGATAATCAAAAAGTTGATAAATGATCAAACCGATACGATAATCGGTAGGCAAATACGTGGAAAATTTATTTCCTTTAATATATTGGCGTTAGCAGGAAAAATATTTATTAACTTAAGCGTCTCTGTGAATAATCTCTACGTCAGTACGCCGGAGCAAAGGTAAAAGCATTCAACATCAGTTAGCATGGTAAGAATATCCTAGATTTTCTGTTACCAGTAAGGCATCGCCTCACGACTTGACGTTAAGTCGCACTGATTCGGAGCTGAAAATGTGCAGATTGACGCGCTAATCAGAAAACATAGAGAATTGGCAACTCGACAAACAGCACTTTACGGCATTATTACTTATCTTTTCCCATCAGGTTCGTTTGTGAAGCACCCCTCGGGGATACGGAAAAATAATCTTAAAGTCGGACTAACGCACCTGTCTTTCCTGCCATCAGCAGCAACCGTCATAGCCCTGCCGGCAAGTACATTTTCACCAAGATAGACAACACTGAATCTCCAACAGTTCCAGAGGAATGAGAGGTTTGACCTGGGTTTTTTAATTCAACTTGTCCAATGACTCGGACGGAATAAATATCTACTGATTTTGGATTAGTAGAAAACTTTCTTTTGACCGTCACCCGTACTGTGCGGACAGAACAACCCACTATCCCATGCGGCGGGGTAGTGCATTGAAGTATACTCCCCAAGCTTAACGGAGATGTGGTTAACGTTATAAGGCTTCGTTTAACGTGGATATCGTTATGTCTCCTTGCGGTGTACTGGTCTTGTACAAGGAATAATATGCTGCTTCCTGTAATTATGGTCGGTGGAGCCGGCAGCCGCCTGTGGCCGATGTCACGTGAACTTTACCCAAACACTTCCTAACATTGCACAGTGATCACTCTATGCTACAGGAAATAGTGTTACGTCTGGAAGGACTCAATACTTGTCAACCGCTGGTAATTTGCAATGAGGAACACCGTTTTCTAGTGACAGAACAGCTACGGCAAGTGATGGACTGTCACAAACCATTATTCTAGAGCCAGTGGGCGTAATACTGAGCCAGCCGTTGCCTTGGCTATAACTGAACGCAATCGTCGTCAGCAACGGTGCTGATCCGCTGTTGCTGATTCTAGCTGCCGATCACATCATTTAAGATCAGGTGGCGTTTCATCACACCATCCGACAGGTGATATCTTATTCTCAGGAAATCTGGTGACGTTCGGTATCGTGCCCACCGTATCAGAAACGGGGATACGGCTATTTTCAGCGCAGAGTGGCTCAGGATAATAACACAGTATTTCAGGTGCACCAGTTTGTAGAGAAACCGGACAGTGTCATTGCTGAGAGTTACATCTCCAGTGGTGCATATTACTGGAACAGAGGCATATTTTTGTTCCGTGCCCAAAAATATCTCAGCGAGCTTGGAAAGTACCGTCCGGATATCCTATCAGCTAAAGATAAAGCACAGGACGTCACAAAAGTTGTGGAGTATCTTAAAACTCACGCCCGCAGTTGAATATCGACACTATTATAGTTAAACGAAGCCTTAATTATGAATATTGTCTTTAGTCATGGGGCAGAAAGTTTTAACATAAGAAACATGCATTACGCGCAAATTAGTCTATCTCTTTATCGCCTCTCAAAGGCTAAGGTTAGAGATAATATTAGGCAAATTTTCTAATTATCACCTATAACATTAAGAGGTAAACCTGATGCAAGTAGATAATAAGGTTGAAACCTCTTCTTTTGAAGAGAATATCTGGCGTGGCTTGACACTCACCAATTCGGCTGCCCAGCAAATCCACCGTCTGGTAGAAGAAGATTCCAGCATGCTGGGCTTACGGCTTACCGTGAAACAATCGGGCTGCGCTGGCTTTGGTTATGTGATAGGAAAAGCCACTCAGTTTGAGGACAACGATCTAGTTTATGAACATGATGGCGCCAGACTTTATGTCTCATTGCAGACTATGCCTTTTATAGACGGTACCGAACTGGACTATGTACAGGAAGGCCTAAACCACTTATTCAAATTCAATAATCCCAAAGCTCAGCACACCTGCGGGTGCGGCGAAAGTTTTGGCTTGTGAGTGATAAATTATTATGGCACGAAGCAATACCGACCCTGAGGCGATCAGCAAGACCCAACCCTGGGTGAAAGAAAGATATTATAAAGAAGGCTTCTTTACCCAACTGGCAACAGAAGAACTGGCGCATGGTATCAGCGAAGATGTAGTACGTACTATTTCGGCGAAACGCGGTGAACCGGAGTGGATGCTGAAATTTCGGCTGGACGCTTATCATGCCTGGCTTGAAATGGAAGAGCCACATTGGTTAAAAGCCAACTATAAGACGCTTAATTACAACGCTTACAGCTATTATTCCGCTCCGTCGTGCAAAGTCTGCGATGATATCTGCGAAAGATCGCAGCCCAACCCCAAGGGGGAGAAAGATTACCTAACTAATGAAGTAGAGCAAACATTTAATCAATTAGGCGTACCAGTGCGCGAAGGCAGCGATGTGGCGGTAGATGCGATTTTCGATTCCGTGTCGGTATCCACCACTTATCGTGATAAACTAGCTCAGAATGGTATTATATTTTGCTCCTTCGGCAAAGCGATCCATGAACACCCGAAACTGGTACGTCAGTACCTAGGTAGTGTTGTGCCTACTAACGATAATTTTTTTGCGGCGCTCAACTCAGCGGTAGCCTCTGATGGCACTTTCGTTTATGTGCCAAAGGGCATGCGTTGTCCAATGGAACTGTCAACGTATTTCCGAATCAACGCCGCTAAAACAGGCCAATTTGAGCGTACCATCCTCATTGCTGATGAGGGCAGTTATGTCAGCTATATAGAGGGTTGCTCGGCGCCAGCACGCGATAACCATCAACTGCACGCGGCGGTGGTAGAAGTCATCATACTGAAAGATGCCGAAGTAAAATATTCCACAGTGCAAAATTGGTTCGCTGGTAGAGAAGCTGAAAGCGGCATTCTCAACTTCGTCACCAAACGTGCGTTATGCGCCGGTGACAACGCGAAAATGTCCTGGACACAGTCCGAGACAGGTTCGGCCATCACCTGGAAATACCCGAGCGTGATTCTGCGCGGCGACAATTCGATCGGAGAATTCTTCTCGGTAGCTCTGACTAACGGTCGTCAGCAAGCGGATACCGGAACTAAAATGATTCATATCGGCAAGAATACCCGTTCGACCATTATCTCGAAGGGAATTTCCGCCGGGCAAAGTGAAAATACCTACCGCGGGCTAGTAAAAATTATGCCTACCGCTACTAATGCGCGCAATTATACTCAATGCGACTCAATGTTGATCGGCAGCGAATGCGGCGCCCACACCTTTCCGTATGTGGAAGCGCGCAATAATACTTCCCAGCTGGAGCATGAGGCTACCACTTCACGCATCGGCGAAGAGCAACTTTTCTACTGTTTTCAACGTGGCATCAGCAAGGACGATGCGATTTCCATGATCATCAACGGATTTTGCAAAGAGGTATTCTCTGAGTTGCCGCTGGAATTTGCCGCAGAAGCTCAGAAATTACTGGCTATCAATCTTGAACACAGCGTGGGCTAAGACCGTGTTTGGCCTGGATAGAGTCAACGGGCATGGTGTAAGGAAAATAATGAAAAATGTTGTCAATTAAAGAGTTAAGTGTCAGTGTAGGAGACAAATCCATTCTCAATGGACTGAATCTGGAAGTTAAACCCGGAGAAGTCCATGCTATCATGGGTCCGAACGGCTCCGGGAAAAGTACCCTATCTGGGACCCTAGCCGGACGCGAAGATTATAGGGTCACTGCGGGAGAAATTCTGTTTAAGGGCAGCGATTTACTTGCGCTAAAACCGGAAGAACGTGCTGGAAAAGGCGTCTTTATAGCATTTCAGTATCCAGCAGAAATCCCGGGAGTCAGTAACCAGTTTTTTTTGCAAACCGCCGTGAATGCCGTGCGTAAATACCGCGATCAACTGCCACTGGACCGTTTCGATTTTATTGATTTCATCAAAGCCAAAATTGAATTATTAAAAATGCCGACCGATTTACTAACTCGATCAGTGAATGTCGGCTTCTCCGGCGGAGAAAAGAAGCGTAACGATATTCTACAAATGGCGGCTCTGGAACCGGATCTATGCATCCTGGATGAAACAGACTCCGGTCTAGACATTGATGCGCTGAAAATCGTTGCCCATGGCGTAAACACGCTGCGCAACGAGCACCGCTCATTCATCATTATCACGCACTATCAGCGTATTCTGGACTATATCAAACCTAATCGCATTCATGTGCTGTACCAAGGCCGTATTATGAAATCCGGGAATTTTTCCCTGGTAAAACAACTTGAGGAGCAAGGTTATGGCTGGCTTACCGAATAAAAGTAATGCCAGCGCGTTGACGCAGTGGTATCAGTTATTCGTCGAGCAGAGCGCCGCGCGTTCCGCGCAGGCTTACGCTCACTGGCGGGGTGTTGAACGTCTAGGGCTGCCTACCTGCAAGCATGAACACTGGAAATACACCCCGCTGGAAGAGTTACTGGCACATCGCTTTGCGCCGGCTACTAGCCGCATGGTGACAGAGGCTGATCGTGACGCCCTCAGTATAGAACTGGATGCTTGCCGTCTAGTTTTTGTCGATGGCCGCTTTACTCCATCGCTGAGCGATAGTAACACAGATCTATGGCGTATCGAGGTGGAACAAGGCCCTGCATGTCAGCCGCTACCTGCCCCTATTCAGCCGGAGGTGTTTTTACACCTGATGGAAAGTCTGAGTCAGGAAACTACTCGCATCCGTTTGCCGGCGGGAAAAGTATCATCCAGGCCACTTTATCTACTGCACATCAGTCAGGGTTGCAAGGATAAAGAAACGCTAAGCACACTGCACTATCGTCACCACATCAACATTGAGACAGGTGCGCAGGGGCAGGTGATTGAACATTTCGTTAGTGTGGATCAGCAGGCGCATTTCAGTGGTGCACGTACCTCTATTGCCGTGGGAGATAATACCTATCTGAGTCATATCAAACTGGCCTTTGAAAGCCGCGCCAGCTACCATTTCGGCCATAACGATGTCAGTATCGGCTGCGACGCTATGGTGCGCATTAGCACATTTATTCTTGGAGCTGGACTAACTCGGCACCAAACCAGCGTGCAGTTGAACGGTGAAGGCTCAGATTTATCCATCAATAGTTTACTGCTGCCATCGGGACAGGATATTAGCGATACCCGTACTTATCTTGAGCATAACAAAGGCTATTGCCTGAGCCGCCAACTGCACAAAGTTATCTCTCGTGATTGCGGTAAGGGTGTGTTCAATGGTCTGATTAAAGTGGCTAAGCATGCGTTCAAGACCGATGGTAAGATGACAAACAATAACCTGCTGCTAGATCGGCTGGCGGAAGTGGATACCAAGCCACAATTGGAAATTTACGCTGATGACGTAAAATGTAGCCATGGCGCCACTGTCGGTTGTATTGACGAGGAACAGATGTTCTATTTGTGTTCGCGTGGCATTACTCGCGCGGATGCGCAGCAGATGATTATCTATGCTTTTGCCGCGGAAGTAACAGAGGCGATTAAACATGACACGGTACGCGACACTGTGCTGAAGCGTATCGCAGAAGCTTTACATGGAGTGGTGGCATGACTTATCCCATTGTGCAAGTCCGGTCTGATTTTCCGATTTTAGCGCGAAAGGTAAACAGCTGGCCATTGACTTATCTCGATAGCGCGGCAAGTGCTCAAAAACCCAATGCTGTCATCGATTATGAAAGTGACTATTATCGCCAGGGATACGCTGCGGTGCACCGTGGCATTCATACTTTGAGTAGTGAAGCTACCATCCGCATGGAGAATGTGCGAGCCAAGGTGGCGCGTTTTATCAACGCCGCCTCAGCAGAAGAGATTATTTTTACCAAAGGCACCACCGAAGGAATCAACCTGGTCGCCAATAGTTGGGGACGGCATTTTCTACATCCTGGTGATAATATTCTCATCACTGAGATGGAGCATCACGCCAATATTGTCCCTTGGCAGATGTTAGCGAAGGAAAAACAACTGACACTGCGATATATTCCTCTTCTGCCGGATGGAACGTTAGATGTATCACAGTTACCATCACTTATAAATGAGCACACTCAGCTGTTCGCCGTAACGCAAGTATCTAATGTGTTGGGTACGATCAATCCGCTGCAGACGCTTATCGCTAAAGTTCGTGCTGTCAGCGACGCGGTCGTGCTAGTCGATGGCGCGCAGAGCGTGATGCATCAAAAGGTAGATGTGCAGGCGCTGAATTGTGATTTCTATGTCTTTTCAGGGCATAAAATTTATGGCCCATCCGGCATTGGTATTCTCTACGGCAAAAAAGAGCTGTTAGACAGCATGCCGCCGTGGGAAGGGGGGGGGTCGATGATTCGCACTGTTAGCTTAAACGAAGGGACTACTTTTAACGATATTCCCTGGCGTTTTGAGGCGGGATCACCGCACACTGTTGGTATGATGGGGCTTGGCGCCTCCATTGACTATGTCGAGCAAATAGGACTGGACAACATTCAAGTGTATGAGCGCGAGCTAATGAGCTATGCACTAGAAGTCTTGCAGCAGGTACCTAATCTAGAGCTTTACGGCCCGGACAGCCGAATCGGTGTTATCGCTTTCAATTTAGGTCAGCATCATGCCTATGATGTAGGGAGTTTTCTTGATCAATACGGCATTGCTATCCGTACCGGTCACCATTGTGCAATGCCGCTGATGAACTATTTCCAGGTGCCAAGTATGTGTCGTGCATCTCTGGCGATGTATACTAATCATGACGATATAGATCGGCTAGTGACTGGTTTGCTGCGGGTGCAGCGTCTGCTAGGTTAATAGTTACAATATTAAGGAGTAAGTTATCATGGCAAATCTGCCTGATAAGGATAAATTGCTACATAATTTTTCCCGATGCAACAATTGGGAGGAGAAATATCTCTATATAATTGAACTAGGCGATCATTTGCCGCCACTGCTGACGGACATGCGTACTCCTGACCATCTTGTCTCTGGCTGCCAGAGCCAGGTCTGGATTATAATGATAGTCGATGAGAATGGTGATGTCCAGCTGTACGGTGATAGCGATGCTGTCATTGTTAAGGGGCTTATTGCCATGGTATTCATCCTCTATCAAGGCTTGACTCTGGAAGAAATATGCGCACTAGACGTGCGTCCTTTCTTTAATGCGCTAGCGCTCACCCAATATTTGACCCCGTCTCGATCGCAGGGGCTAGAAGCCATGGTGCATGGTATCCGCGCACAGGCCGTTGCGCTGCAATAGTTTTTCTATAAGCTATTTTATCGAGATTGTTTAGTGTTTTCATCTTTTGATGATGTCGAGTTGGCCTGTTATAGCAGGAAGGGTCTAATCACTGCCTTCTTACTTAGTGGAGATTTATTACAACGAAGTGACGCCGGAAAATCTCTCTAATACAAGACATTTGGCTAGTTTTTTAAAAATTTTGCATAAATGCGATTATATTTATTGAAACAATCCACTGGAGCACGCCTCTTCGATAGAAGTATCGTCTCGGTACAGAATCAGTGACTGACTAAATACGCTGCAATCATAGATCGCTGGACGTTACTGCTGTGTAGTTTTATTACTTCATCCATCGGTTCCCGTCATCTCTCTATCTTTCTATTTGTTCTACATTCAGCACACACAGCGTGACAGCTACTTCTCCCAATGTATGACGCCCAATTCAGTTACTAAATGTACTGAAACTAGGCACAAGCCACGGGCCGGTATTCCGTCCGGTAAAAGCCACCGTGTCCTATCAACTTTCGAGCTATAGTAAGCCACGTTCATGAAATCATATGTGAACACTGAACTTAACCAACTAACAGAGATGACAAGATGAGTCCAATTTCTAAGAATTAGAAGAGTTATCCACACCTAATGTGCAATCCATATCTAATGCGCAAGAAGAAGCCGGATTGGAACTAGATACGCAATTTACTAACGAGAATCACGCTTATATCGTCCATTCCTAGGCATAATCAGAGGATGTGATAACATCTTTCATCCACCAGGCATATGGTGCACGTATCTTAAAATCGGCATGCCACTTAATTATCAGCTGACAACAATTCATATACGTTAATAAATATCTAAATCTAACTCAAGGATACTGTTAGCACGCTTCAGGGAAGTTTGTCGTGAAAATCTCAGAGATAAAATGCAGCAATCTTATTGCCAGCGTGGTGGTCGACTACTTTACCTGGAGTGTTAGAATGTTAAGTCGCTTCAAAAGCACAACCCCTGTCGGGGGTCGGGACTCTAAGGTTAAACTTGTGTAAATAAAGCTGACGCTGTACAACTTCTTAGATGGCTCACTCTTTCAATAAGGCGCTCCCGACACGGCTTTTTAATTTTTGACCCGGACGGAAGGTCACCACTCGGCGGGCAGTGATGGGGATATTTTCACCCGTTTTGGGATTGCGTCCTGGCCGCTGATTTTTATCGCGCAAATCAAAATTACCGAAGCCTGATAACTTTATCTGCTCGCCATTTTCTAATGCTCGACGCATTTCCTCAAAAAACAGTTCTACAATCTCTTTGGCATCCCGTTTGCTCAGCTCGAGCTTTTCAAACAGGTATTCTGACATTGCAGCTTTAGTGAGCGCCATAAGTTCAATCCCTCAAGGATGCTTGGAATCGTTGTTTTAACGCCGCCACGCATTTTGCAACGGTCGCGACAATCTCTTCTTCTTCTAGTGTACGAGCGGTATCCTGTATGGTTAGGCTGATAGCCAGACTCTTACAGCCTTCCGCTACGCCTTTTCCCCGGTACACGTCAAATAAATTTACTCTAATTAACTGATTTTTAATAACTTTCTTACATTCCATGATAATATCTGCTGCGGCGATATCATCCGCTACTACCACAGAGATATCACGTCGGTTCGCAGGGAAACGGGAAATATCATTCGCTTCAGGCACTTTACACTCGGAAATTTTCTCCCAGAGTAATTCAAACACCAGCGTATGGCCATTTAAATTCAGTTTTTCTTCTAGCGCAGGGTGAATGACACCCACAAAACCAATGCATTCACTCTTGAGATAAACTGCAGCACTTTGCCCTGGATGCAGGGCCTGGTTGCTTTGTACTCTGAACTCAACATCATTTAATTTTCTGGTAAGTTCAAGTATTGCCTCAAGATCACCTTTGACATCGTAAAAGTCCACCGGATGATGCGCTAGGTCCCAGTGTTCGTCAAAACGCGGCCCGAAAATTACCCCGGACAACATAAGATTCTGACGTATTCCTAGATCAGCTGTATTATCAGGAATAAAGCACAGTCCGCTTTCAAATAAGCGGATCCGCTGCTGCTGACGGTTTTTATTATAGATCATCGTACTAAGAAGGCCGGTCCATAACGATAAACGCATAACGGACATGTCCATCGAAATTGGGCTTAGCAGCATCAGCGGTGCCAGTTGCGGATGTAACAACGCCTGAAGCTTAGGATTGACAAAGCTATATGTAATAACTTCTTGATAACCGCGATCTACCAGCAGAGTTTTCACTCGGATTAATGGTAATTTTTCCTCACGATGAGGCGGAATTTCTAGATTGGCACGAATCGGAATATTTGGAATCGCGTCATAGCCGTACACACGTACGATTTCTTCAATCAAATCTTCTTCGATAGCCATATCGAAACGCCAGCTTGGTGCCAAAACTTGCCAGCCCGCCTCGGTACGGCTGACCTGACAACCAAGACGGGTAAGAATATCAGTCACATCTTCATCGGGGATGACATGGCCTATCAGCCGATCCAGATTCTTGCGGCATAGAGTGATAATTGCCGACTGAGGTAGTGCTTCCTGTGTGGTTACATCGATAACTTGCCCTGGTTCTCCGCCACAGATAGCTACCAGCAGCTCGGTAGCCCGCTCCATAGCGCGCGATTGCACCGCCGGGTCTACTCCACGTTCATGGCGATAGGACGCGTCGGTGCGCAGGCCATAGCGACGTGCGCGACCGATGATGGCCAGAGGGTTAAAGAAAGCACATTCTAGCACTACATCTCTGGTTTCTAGACTGATACCAGCCGCAGCGGCACCGAAAATCCCTGCCAGTGCTAGCGCTTTTCTGTGGTCGGCAATCACCAACGTATCAGGCGAAAGTGCGACTTCTCGGCCGTCCAGTAAGGTTAACACTTCATCCTGTTTGGCTTTACGTACCACAATGCCGCCATCGATCTGACAAAGATCGAAAGCCTGTATAGGCTGTCCTAGTTCCAGTAGCACATAATTGGTGATATCTACCATCGCATTCACCGATATCAGGCCACAACGGCGTAATTTCTCCGTCATCCACAGCGGTGTAATGGCTTTGACGTTGACATTTTTCACCACCCGATTTAGATATCTCGGGCAAGCATCAGGAGCGTCAATATGAATAGGCAGTGTATCGCAGATAATCGGAACCACCGGATTAATGGTTGGCTGTTGTAACATCATGCGGTTAAACACTGCAACATCTCGGGCAATGCCAAGTAGACTAAGGCAGTCAGCTCGGTTTGGAGTCACATTGATATCAATAGTGTTATCATTAAGTTGTAGGTAATCACGGATATCACAGCCGACAGGCGCATCCGCTGCCAGTTCAATGATGCCAGTGTAGTTGTTGGATATGCCTAGTTCAGAAAATGAGCACAGCATTCCTTCCGACAGCTCGCCGTGTAGTTTGGCAACTTTGACTTCACAATCTCCCGGTAGAAGTGCGCCGATAGTAGCCACCGCTACTCTCAAATTTTCTCGGCAGTTCGAGGTACCACAGACGATATCCAGTAGGCGTTTGTCGCCGATGTCTACTTTGGTAAGCAGCATATTGTTAGCATTTGGGTGCTGCCAGCATGCTACGATCCGACCCACCACTACGCCAGTGAAACGGTCAGCAACCGGCACTATGCTGTCTACCTCCAAACCGGCCGTAGTAATTTGTTCTACCAGTGCGTCGCTGTCGATAGTCGGATTTACCCATTCACGCAGCCAAAGTTCACTGAATTTCATGTGTTCATTCTACTTCCCTACTTGAATTGCTTAAGAAAACGCAAGTCATTTTCGAAAAATGTCCGTAAATCAGTGATGCCATAACGTAGCATAGTTAATCGTTCCATGCCTATACCGAAGGCGAAACCGGAATAGCTCCCTGGATTGATGCCAACATTGTGTAACACGTTAGGATGCACCATACCGCAGCCTATAACCTCCAACCAACAGCCATTTCTCCCTATTACATCTATTTCGGCCGAAGGTTCAGTAAACGGAAAATAAGATGGGCGGAAACGTACCTGCAAGCCTTTTTCAAAGAAATTGTGTAGAAAGTTATTTAGTGTTCCCTTCAGATTAGTAAAGCTGATATCGGTATCGATAATCAGCCCTTCCATTTGGTGGAACATCGGCGTATGGGTTTGATTGTGGTCGTTCCGGTATACCTTCCCTGGAGCGATAATACGAATCGGAGGTTGCTGTTCGTTCATGGTGCGAATCTGTACTCCAGAAGTTTGGGTACGTAACAGTCGGGTGGCATCGAACCAGAAAGTGTCGTGGTCGTCACGCGCAGGATGATGCATAGGAATATTCAAGGCATCGAAATTATGGTAGCTGTCTTCGACTTCTGGACCACTGGCAACTGAAAAGCCTAGTGCGCTGAAGAAGTGCTCAACGCGTTCAATAGTACGCGACACTGGATGCAGACCTCCGTTTTCCATTCGCCGTCCCGGAAGAGTGATATCCAGCGTCTCAGTCGTTAGACGTGTATTCAGTGCTGCCAGCTCCAATGTCGCCTTACGATCGGCTAGAGCTTGCTGTACTTCCTGTTTAGCCTGATTAATTATCTCACCTACTGCAGGCCGTTCTTCCGGAGCTAATTCACACAATGCCGTAATTTTCTGGGTAAAATGCCCCTTTTTACCGAAATATTTGATACGTACCGACTCTAGGGCATCTACACTTTGGGAGTGTTGTATAGTTTTTTTGGCCTGCAAAACTAAATCTGTAAGATATGGCATTGCTTTCCTCTATTTTGTTTCTTTAAAAACCTTAATTTACGCAAAAACTCCTATTTAAGATAGGTATAATAAAATGAAAAATAGCAATGTTTATGCTTGTACTTGTCAACAGTCCACTGTGTCACATTGACGCGACGCTTTAACAAAAAAGAGGGAGACTAGCTCCCTCTTTTCACTGACTTACGCCAGAGCACCTTTTGCTGTATCAGTCAGAATCGAGAAAGCCACTTTGTCGAATATAGCGATGTCCGCTAGGACTTTACGGTCCATTTCAATGGATGCCCTTTTTAAGCCATTGATGAACCGGCTATAAGAAATTCCGTTTTGACGGGCTGCGGCGTTGATGCGCGCGATCCAGAGCTGACGAAACTGACGCTTCTTCTGGCGACGGTCACGGTAAGCGTATTGACCAGCCTTGATCACCGCCTGGAAGGCAACACGGTAAACGCGCGAACGAGCACCATAGTAACCTCTTGCTTTTTTCAAAATTTTTTTGTGACGTGCATGTGCTACTACACTACGTTTTACACGAGGCATATTGCTCTCCTAAGGTCTTAATTTAAATTAGTAATAAGTAGTATAGAATGACCTTTTATGAGTACGGCAGGCAACGTACAATCAGACCTAGATCTTTTTTGGAAACCATAGAATTAGGACGTAGGTGACGCTTACGCTTGGTAGATTTTTTAGTTAGAATATGACGTCGATTAGCGTGCTTGTGCTTAAAACCACCTGACGCTGTTTTCTTAAAGCGCTTTGCAACACTACGTACTGTCTTTATTTTTAACATGAACGTATCTATACTCCTATTAACAAGAGAAGCCGACACAGGTGAGTCGGCTTGCTTATCATTGTTTCTTCTTAGGTGCTAGTACCATAATCATTTGACGACCTTCAATCCTGGTGGGGAAATACTCTACCACTGCCAATTCACTCAGATCACCGCGAACGCGGTTAAGAACTTCAATGCCAACCTGCTGATGTGCCATTTCGCGCCCGCGAAACCGCAAGGTAATTTTAGTTTTATTGCCTTCTTCTAAAAAGCGAACTAAGTTGCGTAATTTTACCTTATAATCACCTTCATCTGTGCCAGGCCGGAATTTAATCTCCTTAACTTGAATGATTTTCTGTTTTTTCTTTAATTTTTTTTCAGATTTACTCTTTTCATAAAGAAACTTACCGTAATCCATTATACGGCAAACTGGCGGCTCAGCATTAGGACTGATTTCGACTAAATCGGCGCTCGCGTTCTCAGCTTTTTCAAGTGCCTCATCCAGGCTGACAATACCAATTTGTTCACTGTCGATACCCATCAGACGAACCTTTACAGCACGAATGTCCCGGTTAATACGATTGGGACGCGCTGGTTGAACTCGTTTTCCCCCTTTAATACTTTATCCCTCCAGTTGATAAAGATTACGGCTACGAATTTCGTTCTGCAGCTTTTCAATAATCTCGTTAATATCGACGCTACCCAGATTTTTACCTCGACATGTACGCACAGAGACTTTGCCTACCTCCATTTCTTTATCTCCGCAAATTAGCATGTAAGGTACTCGACGCAAAGTATATTTGCGAATTTTAAAGCCTATTTTTTCATTTCTCAAGTCTGCTTTCACACGAATACTTGCCGCCGATAATTTTTTCGTCAATTTTGTAACATATTCTGACTGATGATCAGTAATATTCATCACAACGACCTGCGTCGGCGCCAACCAGATCGGGTAAAAACCCGCATACTCTTCCGTCAAAATGCCAATAAAACGTTCTATTGATCCCAGAATGGCTCGATGAATCATGATCGGCACTACCCGCTCGTTGTTTTTTCCTACATAAAAGGCATTTAAACGGCCTGGCAGAGAGAAGTCAAGTTGCACCGTACCACATTGCCAGGCACGCTCCAAGCAATCAAGAAGAGTAAATTCTATTTTAGGACCGTAAAAAGCCCCTTTACCTTCCTGGCATTCAAATGCGATACCGTTTTCCGTCAGCGCGGTAGTCAAATCTTGCTCTGCCCGATCCCAGATGTCATCGCTGCCAATGCGCTTTTTCGGACGAGTGGATAGTTTAACCACGATTTTTTCGAAGCCAAACGTACTATACACGTCGTATACCATTTTGATACAATTGTTTACTTCGTCACGTACCTGGTTTTCAGTGCAGAAGATATGGGCATCGTCCTGGGTAAAACCGCGTACGCGCATTAACCCGTATAATGAGCCAGACGGTTCGTTACGGTGACAACTTCCAAATTCCGCCATTCGTAGCGGTAGATCGCGGTAAGATTTCAGCCCCTGATTGAAAATCTGCACATGCCCCGGACAGTTCATTGGTTTAATGCAGTATTCCTGGTTCTCAGACGAAGTAGTAAACATATGTTCAGCGTAGTTGTCCCAGTGGCCAGTCTTTTCCCACAGCGCACGATCCATCATGAATGGCCCTTTTACTTCCTGATAATGGTAATCTTTGAGCTTCATGCGCATAAAAGCTTCTAGTTCACGGAAAATAGTCCAGCCATCGTTATGCCAAAATACCATGCCCGGCACTGTTTCCTGAATACAATAAAGATCGAGCTGCTTGCCGAGTTTTCGATGATCACGCTTTTCCGCTTCCTCCAAGTGCTGTAGATAGGTGTTGAGCTGCTTTTTGTTACCCCAGGCGGTACCGTAAATACGTTGCAGCATTTTATTTTTCCTGTCGCCGCGCCAATAGGCCCCCGACGTTTTCTGTAGTTTAAAATGGTAACAGAATCGTATGTTGGGAACATGCGGGCCACGGCACATATCTACGTGCTCTTCATGATGGTACAACCCAGGACGATCATCATGACTAATTTTTTCGTCCAGGATCTCTACCTTATAATCTTCACCGCGCTCTATGAAGGTATCTCTGGCCTGCTGCCAGCTGACTTTTTCTTTGATGATGTCGTAGTTTTTCTCAGCCAGTTTATGCATCCGTTTTTCCAATATATCGAGATCGTCCCGTGTTAAGATATGATCCAGATCCACGTCATAGTAAAAACCTTTATCGATCACAGGACCTATCGCCATTTTAGTGTTAGGCCACAATTGCTTGATGGCGTGTCCTAACAAATGTGCGCATGAATGTCGGATAATTTCCAGTCCTACCTCATCTTTATCGGTAATAATGGTGAGTTGAACATCCTGATCAATGATATCGACGGCATCAACCAGTTCCCCATTAACGCAACCAGCAATGCAGTCTTCCGCTAGTCTGGGAGCAATATCGTAGGCAACATCCATGGCGGAGACTGGGTGATCAAACTGACGCTGACTACCGTCAGGGAGAGTTATAATAGGCATGTGAGTTTCCTTACAATTGGCAATGGCCATTTATACGCTAAGATCACTTACATTTATTGTTATTTAATTTCAGATACTTGTGCATATAACTAGCTAATACTTGCCAATTTGATGTGCCGTTAGGTCATAATTTAACAACTCATAGAGACTAATATATAGTATAATAGGAAAATATGTCAGCCCACATGAACATACGCGTTGTTGGGTTAACCTAGGCCAGCCTGTTTCCAGGATGGCCGCAATTTATTAGATAATTGTCCTTCTATCTTATTTAGCGTTAGCTCTTGTAAAGAATTAATTTTCTTCTCCTATACAAGAAATTATTTATTACAGCAGAGAAATGTTTATTGGTTTTCAAGTAGAAAGAATGTATTATTTACTGATTTAGGATAGCTGATTTTATCTTGCTTTAGTGCACCAGGCAATCAAGATCCAAGATGACTATATGCCAGAAAGGTATTTTGGCTTTACTTTGAACAAAATCATTAAAACTATACCCATGGTTATTTGCGTCCTTTGCCCCAGAGCTACCTACCTGAGGGAGGTAATGCTGTTTCTGCTTAATTTGGTATTAAAAGCGAAATTAGGATTTTAATTTTAATTGCCATATAAATAAGGAATTACCATTATTCAAGCTAGGAAAATCACTTTCCGCCTGCTTACTATGAGTCTAAATTATAGAACACTATACCTCTGCTATACCTATAAGAGTCGTATGGACAGGCTGCGATATTGTTATGTTAACACTGCCTTATCCCTTATGTGTTTTCACTTTAATGGATGCAGCAGTATTTTTGGAGTCAGTGGTATCAAATTGTAGAATTATGTTAACAACCTATACTCTGACAGCAAACAGCGCAGCTAGCTAGTTGTCTTAGAGCATACAAGTGCCCTAAAATTTATAAATTAACCCATTTCCAGAAAAAGCCAAATATCCTATACTAGATAAAATTAGATACCTAACGCCGCCTATGACTGCAGAAGGACATTTTTTATTTGCTTTAGCTAATACCATTTTAGCAAAAAAAATGGCACTTTCACCCACACTTGGCCAAGGTGACTGGTGGCATGTTATTTCCGGTGGTTTACTGACTTGTTTGCTGCCAGACATCGACCACCCACAATCACTGCTGGGGCAGCGATTGAAATGGCTGTCGTCGCCCATTTTCAGAATTTTCGGTCATCGCGGGTTTACCCATAGTTTACTAGCGATTATCACCGGCATTTTGCTGTTTATGTGTTTACCTATGCAAATAACTATCCCTTTAGACGCGTGCCACGCCATGATTATCGGATATTTGAGTCATATTATAGCGGATATGTTGACTCCGGCTGGTGTTCCGTTACTGTGGCCCTGGCGCTGGCGGTTCCGTATGCCAATTTTAAGCTCCACCAAAGGTAATCAGTCAGAACGGTTAGTGTGTATTGCAGTACTACTTCTCGCTCTGCAGCATCCTGTAGGAATTCAGATCATCCGTCATCTACCAGTACCTGATTTCATACAGACGCTATGGCAGCGGGTTCACTTCGGCCATTTCCGCCGTTAGCTTGATGACAGTATTCTAATTTCTTTCCCACACCTTTTAATACTTTCCATTGGAAGTTTAACATAATATCGCTGCCAGAAAGAGACCACCCTCGTCTTTAGAGGACGCTAAAGGTAGTCATGACTATGATATAGAGATTACAAAGCTTATATGGCTTTTGATGTGATCCGATAGATGCTTGATTTTAGATCCTGACCAATGAACACAACATTACCAAGAACGACGATTTAGGCCTTATACTGACTAATATCTTGTTGAATTCCACCTTCACCTGATTAGTATCCTTTACAGGATCGCATCCTTAAGTCGCAGGTAGTGCTCAGTTTGGTTCTCACTTGACTATGAGATTGAAGGCATTGAACTGACCGGGAGAAGAAGAAATAACCCCCTCCCTAGAGAAAGGCGCATTAGCTATTTTTTTAAGATGCACAGAGTTTGACAGACTGTCAAGTTCTGATGCTTAATGAGCAGGTTGTTTACTTAAAACAACTGGACACTTAAATCACCAACTTGGTTTAATAGTTACGTATCAGCACTCAGTATACGAAGTAGTTTTTATTTGTGCCCTAACTGTCTGTCTTTACCAAGTTTGTCTTTAAATACCGACAGACTCAATCCAGAACAGTGAAATCAATGCGATACGCTTGCTGGATAGTGGCAAGGTCCGTAAATTTCTTAGCCTAGAATGGCATAACACTAGATAGCTATTAGAAATTAGCTACCCTAGGACTATGATTCACCATAAAGTATCTAATTTTATTCGATCGGTGGTAGTGACGACTGCGCCACACGTAAAAAAGAAAGATTATTTCTTTTTTTTCGCCTTGGTGTTAGGCAGACTGGTAACAGTCCCTGCATAAATTTCCGCTGCTAAGCCAACCGATTCATGTAGTGTGGGATGTGCATGAATGGCCAGTGCAACATCTTCTGCATCACAGCCCATTTCGATAGCCAGACCAATTTCACCCATTAGTTCACCGCCATTTACACCAACCACCGCGCCACCAATCACTCGATGCGTTTCCTGATCAAAAATCAATTTGGTTATGCCGTCCTGGCAGGAAGACGCAATGGCACGGCCGGAAGCAACCCATGGGAAAGTAGCGACTTCAAAGCTGATATTTTTCTTTTTTGCTTCTTTCTCAGTCAAACCAACCCAAGCTACTTCTGGATCGGTGTAGGCGATAGACGGGATGACTTTTGAATCGAAATAGTGATTATTACCGGCGATGACTTGCGCCGCCACATAGCCCTCATGGATGCCTTTATGTGCCAACATCGGATGACTTACGATATCTCCGATAGCGTAGATATGCGGCACGCTGGTGCGCATTTGTTTATCAACGCAGATAAAACCGCGATCATCTACCTTCACCCCTACCTTGTCGGCATCCAGCAATTTACCATTCGGTATACGTCCAATAGCGATCAACACCGCGTCATAGCACTGCACTTCAGGTGGAGTTTTTTTGCCTTCCATCCTGACATATACTCCATCCTCTTTGATTTCCATCGCGGTAACTTTAGTTTCTAACATTAGTTTAAAATGAGAACTAATACGCCTGGTGAAGATTTTTGCCACATCTTTATCGGCCGCTGGGATAACTTGATCGAACATTTCAACCACGTCGATTTTTGATCCTAAGGTGTGGTAGACGGTAGCCATTTCCAGACCGATGATCCCGCCACCTATGACCAACAGATACTTCGGCACTGAAGTCAGGGTCAGCGCATCAGTAGAGTCCCATACACGCGGATCATCATGGAAAATAAACGGCAATTGGATCGGACGAGATCCAGCAGCGATGATGGAGTTATCAAAGGTTATGATAGTGGTATCATCTTTTCCTTCTACCCGAAGTGTATTGGCTCCTGTGAATTTGCCGTAGCCGTTGACTACTTTTACTTTACGTGCTTTGGCCATGCAACTCAGACCATCGGTCAGCTGTTTGACTACCTTTTCTTTCCAGCTGCGCACTTTATTAATATTGATTTGCAGTTCATCAAAAACGATACCATTTTTGCTTAGCGTCTTAGCTTCTTCAATTACTTTGGTAATGTGTAGTAATGTTTTAGAGGGAATACAGCCTACGTTTAGACACACTCCACCGAGGGTGGAATAGCGTTCTACCAAAACAGTTTCCATACCTAAATCCGCACAACGAAAGGCAGCGGAATACCCCCCTGGGCCAGCTCCAAGCACCACAACCTGAGTTTTTATTTCAGTACTCATTATGACCTCTTAGTTGTTTGTTCGGCAGGACAGACATCAATTTTATTGTGAATATTTTCATAACTTCTCTCTTGTATTTACTGAAACGTTTTCGTTACATATAGTTTGTAGAAATGTCAACAGATTATAAAAGCCTGTAACTAAAGATGCAGATACAGTTTGTGTTATAGACAGTAACATATAAAACAAGCAAGCCCAAATTGGGCTTTACATCACCAAACGACGAATGTCAGACATTACATTATTAATGAAACTAATGAAATGCGCACCATCAGCACCGTCAATAACCCGGTGGTCATAGGATAGCGACAGAGGTAACATCAGCCGTGGAACAAACTCTTTACCATTCCATATCAACTTCATAGATGATGTGGATACGCCTAGTATCGCCACTTCCGGAGCATTAACGATAGGTGTAAATGCCATACCGCCGATACCACCTAAGCTAGAGACAGTAAAGCAACCACCTTGTATATCTGATGACGTTAACTTGCTATTACGGGCCTTTTTCGAGAGCTCTGCTATCTCACGCGACAGTTCAATAATGCCTTTCTTATTCACATCATGTAACACCGGTACCATCAGACCATTCTGGGTGTTTACCGCCACACCAATGTTGATGTATTTTTTCAGTGTCAGTTTCTGGCCGTCTTCGGACAATGAACTGTTGAAACGCGGAAACTCTTCCAGAGCCCTAGCGACTGCCTTCATGATAAACACTAGCGGGGTGATTTTCACTTCCAGCTTTTTCTTCTCTACCTCGGCGTTCTGCTGCTTGCGGAATGCTTCTATTTCAGTGATATCGGCCTCATCGAACTGGGTCACATGGGGGATCATCACCCAGTTGCGGTGCAAATTGGCACCAGAAATTTTCTGAATCCGTCTCAGTTCTACCTCTTCAATATTACCGAACTTGCTAAAGTCTGATTTCGGCAACGGCATCCAGCCCGGCAAAGAACCACCGGTATTGAAGTAATTGACTGCCTTTTTAATATATGTATGAATATCTTCGCGTAAAATGCGGCCTTTACGCCCGGTGCTTGTGACCTTCTCTAGATTGATGCCAAATTCACGCGCCAGTCGGCGGATAACAGGGGTTGCGTGTATATAGTCAACGTCGTCCACGCCACAAGTGATAGCGTTTGTGTCGTTGTCAGATGCTGTATCTTCTAATTCGAACACCATAATCAGAGAGCCAGTGCTGACTTTATCTCCGACATTAATCTTAATCTCTTTGACAGTGCCTGCGAATGGCGCCGGCACTTCCATTGAGGCTTTATCACCTTCCACGGTAATTAGCGATTGCTCAGCCTCAACTTTATCGCCCACGCTGACCAAGACTTCGGTAACTTCTATTTCATCTGCACCGATATCTGGTGCGTTAATTTCAATAATCATAATTCACTATACCTATTATGCCAGACGCGAGTTAACTTTGTCAGCATCAATGCCGAATTTACTGATGGCTTTCGCTACCGTATTAGCACCGATATAACCACATTTAGCTAGTTCACCTAACGCAGCAACTACCACATAGCTAGAGTCCACCTCGAAATGATGGCGCAGATTCTCACGACTGTCAGAGCGGCCGAAACCGTCGGTTCCTAAAACTCGGAACTCACTGGCCGGGATAAAGTTGCGGATCTGCTCAGCGAACAGTTTCATATAATCAGTGGATGCTACCGCTGGCGCATCATTTAGCACGGTGGCAACATACGGCACGCGAGGAGTTTCTGTCGGGTGCAACATGTTCCAACGCTCGCAATCCTGACCGTCGCGCGCCACTTCAGTAAACGAAGTGACGCTGTAGACATCAGAACCTACTTCGTACTCTTTCGAAAGAATTTGCGCCGCTTCGCGTACGTGACGTAGAATAGCGCCTGAACCCATCAGCTGAACTTTGCCTTTGCTGCCATCCAGGGTTTCCAGTTTGTAGATCCCTTTGCGAATGCCTTCTGCCGCGCCTTTCGGCATGGCGGGCATATGATAGTTTTCGTTCAACGTAGTCAGATAGTAGTAGATATTTTCCGGGTTTTCACCGTACATTCGGGTCAAACCATCGTGCATGATGACCGCAACTTCATAGGCATAGGCCGGATCGTATGAGATACAATTCGGAATAGTCAACGATTGAATATGACTGTGGCCGTCCTCATGTTGCAACCCTTCGCCGTTCAGAGTGGTGCGTCCTGAGGTTCCACCGATCAGGAAGCCACGTGCTTGCTGGTCACCAGCTGCCCAGCACAGATCGCCAATGCGCTGGAAGCCAAACATTGAATAGTAGATGTAGAATGGAATCATCGGAAAATCATTGGTACTGTAAGAGGTAGCTGCGGCTAGCCAGGATGAGACCGCTCCTAGCTCATTGATCCCTTCCTGCAAAATCTGGCCCTTTTCGTCTTCGCGGTAGTAAGCCACTTGCTCACGGTCCTGAGGTGTATACTGTTGGCCATGCGGACTGTAGATGCCTATTTGTCGGAACAAACCTTCCATACCGAAGGTACGGGCTTCGTCGGCGATGATCGGCACCAGGCGATCTTTGATCGACTTGTTCCTCAGCATCACATTTAGAACGCGTACAAAAGCGATGGTAGTGGAAATCTCTTTTTTCTGCTCTTCTAAAAGTGAAGTGAAATTTTCCAGCGTGGGCAATTCCAAAGGATTTGTAAAATCTTTCAGGCGGCTAGGCAGATAACCGTGTAGCGCTTTGCGATGCTCATGAAGATAGATATTCTCCTCAGAATCTTCTTTAAAAGTGATGTAGGGCAGCAATTCAAGTTTGTCATCGGTGATGGTGTTCAGGTTGAAACGATCACGGAAGTAACGGATTCCTGCCATGTTCATTTTCTTCACCTGGTGCGCAATGTTCATGCCTTCTGCGGTTATACCCATACCATAGCCTTTAATGGTGTGCGCTAGGATCACCACGGGCTTACCGATAGTTTTCTTCGCTTTTTGCATCGCGGCATAAATTTTTTTAGGATCATGACCGCCGCGGTTCAGCTCCCAAATTTCGTCGTCGCTCATACTTTTTACGAGCGCGGCTGTTTCCGAATATTTACCGAAGAAGTGTTTGCGTACGTAAGCACCGTTCTTCGATTTGAAAGTTTGGTAGTCGCCGTCAACGGTTTCATTCATCAGCTGAATCAGTCTACCGGTGGTGTCTTTGCGCAGCAGCTCGTCCCAGCGACTACCCCAAATGACCTTGATCACTTCCCATCCAGCTCCGTCGAATACACTCTCCAGCTCATTGATAATTTTGCCGTTGCCGGTGACTGGACCGTCCAGACGTTGCAGGTTGCAATTAATGATAAACACCAAATTATCCAGCTTCTCACGAGTTGCGATAGTAATGGCGCCCTTGGATTCCGGCTCGTCCATCTCACCGTCGCCCAGAAAGGCATAAACGGTTTGATTGCTAGTATCTTTCAACATGCGGTGGTTTAGGTATTTTAAGAATTTTGCCTGATAAATAGCGCAGATTGGGCCTAAACCCATAGACACTGTCGGGAACTGCCAAAATTCCGGCATTAATTTAGGGTGTGGATAGGAGGATAACCCATTGCCGTGTACTTCTTGGCGGAAGTTATTCATCTGGTCTTCACTGAGTCGACCTTCAAGAAAAGCACGAGCATACACTCCTGGAGAAATATGTCCCTGGAAATAGACTAGGTCGCCGCCATCTTTATCATTGCGTGCACGAAAAAAATGGTTGAAGCAAACCTCATAGATTGTGGCGGAAGACTGGAATGACGCTATGTGGCCACCCAGCTCTAGATCTTTTTTCGACGCGTGCAACACGGTCATGATGGCATTCCAGCGAATGGCTGAACGAATACGACGCTCTAATTCCAGGTTTCCGGGGTATTCAGGCTCCTCTTCGGCAGGAATCGTATTGACGTAATTCCGTCCAGGAGCAGTAGTAGAAATGTTTACTCCACCTTTACGCGCTTCGTCTAGCACTTGATCAATCAGGAATTGAGCGCGTTCAATACCTTCTTCACGGATAACCGATTCGATCGCTTGCAACCAGTCGCGTGTTTCGATCGGATCCACGTCATTGGACAAACGTTCTGACATGGTGGTGTTCCTTATTTTTTATCTCTCATTGGTTTAATTAGAGCCTATCTTCCTAAATGTTCTGTTCGCAGAACACATGAAGAATCCATAGCTTCTGCTGACGTGCGAGACGCTGTTCCTGGAAATTTTAATCTTTACGTTGCTGGAGACGGCGAAGTGATCGTTCGCGTCTGCTGTATTCTCGGCCAAGGTCCAGCAAAATTTCCTCTATAAACGCCAGATAACGGTGTGACGCCTCGCGCGCCTGTTCAGGCTCACGCGCAATTATCGCCGAGAAAATCCCGGCGCGGTGGCTACTCACTTGTGCTAGCATTTCCTGACGAGAATAGAGTAATGCAAAATTCTGACGCACATTACTTTTCAACATAGATCCCATACAGCGTACTAGATGTAATAAAACCGCATTATGCGCGGCTTCGGTGACAGCAATTTGATACTTCATTACGGCATCGGTTTCCACATCAAGATTGCCGCTATCCTGCGCCACTTGAATCGTTTGGTGGCATTTACAGATATTATCGAAATCCTGATCGGTACCGCGCATTGCCGCATAGTAGGCGGCGATTCCTTCCAGAACATGTCGGGTTTCCAACAAGTCATATTGCGATTCAGGATGTTTTGCCAACAGTTCAGTCAGCGGATCGCTGAAACTTTTCCATAAATTGCTTTGCACAAACGTCCCTCCTCCTTGCCGACGTAGAAGCAGGCCTTTAGCTTCCAATCTCTGGATAGCTTCTCTCAGTGAGGGACGGGAAACAGCAAACTGCTTGGCCAGTTCACGCTCAGGAGGCAATTTTTCACCGGGAGACAATGTCCCTTCCAGAATCAAATCTTCCAGTTGTTTTTCTATAACATCCGATAACTTAGGTTGACGGATTTTACTATAAGCCACTTCTTACTCTTCTTATTAGTAGACGGTGAGAAGTTAATTGGTATTACCAATTGTATCTACATAGCGCTAAAATAACAAACTATCCACCTTCTGTCCATGGTAGCTTTGACCTAAATCATCAAGTTTCACATATTATTACAAAAACCTTATACTGTTTTATTAAGTTCAAGACACAATATAATTCTGTTCCTTAGGAAAAAGTTATTAACACTCATAAAACGCCCTACGTACATTTAGGTAGCAGGGGAGAATATTACGATTATTTACTGTACTGTATAGCCATACAATCATTCAACTGGCCCAGCCAGTACTATTAAAGTCCTCCATATCTTTAGTAGTTCCCAACGAAGAAAAATCCAACTACCTAAAGTTAATTTACTATCTAACCTATATTCTGATACAAATGATAGTCGAATGAAAATGTCGTGATGCATCACGTAAAAATAACATATGAACAGAGAATAAACGCAACATATAGAGACAATAATGTGGTATATTGTAGCTACAATAACAAATGACTTGATATTTTGATAAATAGATGATAGAAAAATTAAATGGTAAAAATAGAGTGCTTTGAGACAGCGAAGCTCAGAAATAGTAGATTTCCTTAGTAGTATCATCAGCACCAGACTATTTCAAAAATTACATAAACGATCTGAATAGCTAGCTCTTCAATCGTCCTGGGCTACACCATCAATGGTCTTCCTAAATTATACAATACTCTGAGATTAGAATTTGCCTGCATTCTACGGGTTGGAATTAGTGAATATTGCCATTACCAATATGGGCCAGTATCCTAATTTTTACAATTGTAGCAGCAATCCTGTTTTTACTGCATATTTAGATCCACTACTTCCGCAAATTCTCATGGATAGGATCCTAAGAATTATGCCTTCTTTCATGTATATCATTTAACAGATAACAGAACTCATCACTTTTCCTAACCAGATCGTCAGCAGTGCCAAAGTGGCACGAAGAATTTGCACCGCTTCCAAACGAAGACTCATATGCCAGGGAGAGAAGTGCACTAATTAAGCCAGTAATGCCTTAATTTTACCATATCCATTCAGTCATACAGCAGCAAAACAATTTCAGCACACGCTTAAGCGTCATAGAGAAGACCGCACTATATGAATTTTCTTAAGTAAAATTAAGCCTGCCAACAGTAACTGAGCCACAAGGATCACCTACCCAATCAGAATAACAGTATTAGATAAAAACAAAAGCACGCGGATCAGCATCACCTAAACGCCCACTACTATCGTCGCTGGCATAGCATCAAGTAATCATAGTAATGACAATAGAAAACTCTTAGCCAATAAACTAACAGCCTACCATTACTTACCATGCACAGCTCATGAAAATATGCTCTACAACCATAAATATACGGTAACTAATAGCACACAACATAAAGCTAATAGCAGCGTTCACTCTAGAATTATTATGATAACAGTAACTGCTGGCAACTGCGCCAGCTATTAAGGATAGTCCTAGATTAATCCTGTGATCTTGCGCTATATTGTTGTAGTTGGCTAAATGGAAAAATCGTTGAGACAGCAGAATCTACTAACTAGTTCAATAGAAAACTGCTATTGTGACCTTCATATAGCGTATAATTACAAGGACTGCGTTTCATTGGCCGATCATTGCAATAGAAAAATTAAGTAACTTGTTTAACGGTTGCAATATAACTGCATGATAGCCTTATTTTTCTAAGAGTCGCCGCACCCAGCAGTAGGATAGTGTAATCTGCGCTTATGTCCGCAGGCATGCAGGTATGGGGTTCTTATGTTGATTCTCCACAGTAATACTAAGCATCATCGGGTGAAACTGTTAGAACGGATCCAACAGGATATTCCGCTGATAGTCGGAATTGCTCTGAAAGAAGATCTTGGTGGTGTTATTGACGCACAGGCGGATATTACTGCCTTGTTGTTGCCAGCGGCAAGTTACACCAAAGCCGCGATTTTCACACACGAAAAAGGTGTTTTCTGCGGCCAGCTCTGGTTTGAAGAGGTCTTCCGCCAGCTGGGCGGCGGCGTAGATATACACTGGCTGGTGGCAGATGGAGATGATATCAAAGCTAATCAACTCCTGTGTCGACTGAGCGGACCAGTGCGGACGCTTCTTACCGGAGAACGTACCGCACTTAACTTCTTACAGACCCTATGTGGCGTAGCCAGCGAAGTAAAACGGTATGTCACTGCTTTGGCAGATACCAGAACCACATTGCTCGATACACGTAAAACATTGCCAGGCCTCAGAACTGCGCTGAAGTACGCGGTGTTATGTGGTGGTGGTAGCAATCACCGGCTTGGCCTAGCGGACGCATTTTTAATTAAAGAGAACCATATTATCGCCGCCGGCTCCATTGCCAATGCAGTGGCCAATATTATGACGTTGCGCTCCGGTGTACCACTAGAAATCGAGGTAGAAACACTAGATGAGCTACAGCAGGCGCTAGCAGTTGGAGCCGATATCATTATGCTCGATAACTTCAGTCAAAAAGATATAATCAAAGCAGTGGCCCTAACCCAGCATCAAGCGGCGCTGGAAGTTTCTGGAAACGTCACCCTAGACATGCTACGTGATTTCGCACTGACTGGCGTAGATTATATTTCCGTTGGCGCTCTGACTAAGAATGTTCGAGCGCTGGATCTCTCTATGCGTTTTAGCAAGGCTTGAATTTACGCACCGTGACTCAATCATTAAAACTGTAATTCGCCTGTCACTTATTGAAGAAAATGTTCACCCAGTCTTGAGACAGAAAGTATGGAAATAACATGCATCACCAGCGAAGTCATCTCCCGACAACGTTATGAGCACGGAATAGATTATAGACAGGTGAAAATCCAGTTTTCCTGTTTCCTGTAGTCGCACAACATCATTGAGAATATTGCGGAACATGTTCCTTAACGACTTCTCTGAGACGATAATTTAACAATCTCTGCTCTTCTGCAACTTGGAGTCAGCAGGATAATGCTGCCCACATACCGCTTCACAACTGACTTAGGCCGCATAACGGCCTTTTAGCATGGATCATTCAGTTAGATTGAAAACAAGTCACTAATAAAATACTGGAAGAGTATTCCATCTAGTGGTGGATACGTGAAAGTAAGATTAAGGCAAGATTACAAAATCCACTCATTTTTACACTTTAATTATACCACATTTTACAGTAAGGCGGTGAACATGATACCGTATATTGTTGCCCTAACCGGTGGCATTGGCAGTGGTAAAAGCACAGCGGCTAATGCCTTCGCCAAGTTGGGCGTTCCTCTGATAGATGCTGACCTTATTGCCCGTCAGGTGGTTAGTCCTGGTAGTTCCATCCTACGCACCATAGCACAGCGTTTCAGCCCGGCGATACTGCGAGCGGATGGATCATTGGATCGCGCCGCACTCAGAGAGCTCATTTTCAGTGATGCCCGAGAAAAATCCTGGCTTAATGGTCTATTACATCCTCTTATTCAAGAAAGAGCCACACAACAATTGCGCTTTATCCAGACGCCATATGTACTATGGGTAGTGCCATTGCTCATTGAAAACAACCTGCAGCACCGCGCCAACCGAGTACTAGTGGTGGATGTAGAACCTGAGATCCAGATTGCACGCATCCTCAGCCGAGATGCTGTTAGCCGTGCACAAGTAGACAATATTCTGGCGGCGCAAGTTTCGCGCCAACAGCGTTTAGCCTGTGCAGATGATGTTATTGATAACAGTAGACGCCATGAGGAGATAATAGATCAAGTTGCTATTTTACATCGTAATCTTGTGCTTGTGGCATCAACAACCCGACAGGCTGAATTAACATAAGTGATATTTATCAACGGTACTGTTTTAAGTATCCGCTAATAAATAAGGTCGCTCTACCAACATCAGTCCTTAAGTGAAAATGCCCATATAAGTTAACTTGCTGCACTTCAATCTAGAGTGGTAACATTCACAGGGAAAGTTTAGAAGAACTGGAAGCTCTCCAATGGTTAGAACAGTGGAAAAAGTACAGCGTAGAGCCCTGAGTGCCGAACCGTTCTGATGCGTTAGCCTTTTTTGGCCTCTGTTGCCACACGTTAGGTTGGTTATTACATCTATACCCATTATAGCCATGCATCTGGCCCTACATGGACTATATGTATACCATATAGGCAATGGTAGGCTTAATTAACTTATAAATAAATTAATCCTTCCTGAAGTAAATTTCTCGATATGGTGAGGAGCTATAGAGCTATTCAGAAATTAAATCAGTTTAAAGATTTTTCATAGCGCCGAAAGCGGCGATTGCGGTTTCACCCGGATTTAGTTTTATCTGAAGCTTCCAGTTAAAAATCCATTATGCCACCCTTTTAACCCTTAGACTGAGAAAAGGATTTAACACTGCACCACCTTGCCGTTTGAGATGACCTGTTATTATGAGTGAGGAGAGCTGTACATTGAGAGACAATATTCTCGTCGTCACTTGTTCCATTTGCGGAAAAGCAGTAGAATGGAACTAGAAAAGCTCGTTCCGGCCATTTTGCCGCATTAGTGGAACCACTTACGTGACACGGGTCGCGGTAGTAAATCGGTTGGGGGACAGGAGCTTAGCCATATCGCGAGACAACTTATCCCGTTAAATAAGAGTTGTCTATACAGAAAAGTCGATGTTGGGAGATGCGGTGGGTATGCTACAGGCAGTGCTTATTGCCACGGTTTAGGTTGTTATCAACATTTTCCAACGCCGCCACCGCCAGATTGTGCACCCTAAAATAAAAATGACCCGGTAATCGTGAAGAGTCACGAACAACAAACTAACCAACTGGATTATTGCAGTTTACCATGACAATGCTTGAATTTTTTCCCTAAGCCACACGGACAGGGATCATTGCGTCCGACTTTACGACCGCTCTGCACAGACATATTACCTATCCGAATAGGTTGTGTCATTAGGGACTGGTGGCTTAGCTGCTGTTGTCTAGTCAGATATTCAGCCTCCTTGCGACGCTTATGTTCTATTACTTCTACTCCTTTCGGCATATGTACTTGTACCTTACTCAGAGTACTGAGTACTTCATACTTCAGCGACTCTAGCATGGCAGTGAACATAACAAAAGATTCACGTTTGTACTCTTGCTTCGGATCTTTTTGTGCATAGCCACGCAGATGAATACCCTGGCGTAGGTAATCCATCGCCGCCAGATGCTCTTTCCACAAAGAGTCAAGCGTTTGTAGCATGATGCCCTTCTCGAAGTTGCGCATCATTTCGCTGCCGATAATTTCCTCTTTACGCTGATATTGTGTCAGCGTCTGTTGCAGCACGCGATCGCGCAGAGTCTCTTCGTACAAACCCGGTTCATCATTCAGCCATTTAGTAATGGGCATATCCAGATCGAAATCATCCTTAAAACGCCGTTCCAAACCTGGCACATCCCACATTTCCTCCAGCGACTGCGGCGGAATGTAGGTGTTCAAAACCGTTTTCAGCACATCTTCGCGGATGCCCTTAATAGTTTCACTGATATCCGCTACGTCAAGTAACTCGTTACGTTTGGTATAGATCGCGCTGCGCTGATCGTTGGCTACGTCGTCGTATTCCAGTAATTGCTTACGGATATCGAAGTTACGGCTTTCTACTTTACGCTGGGCATTAGCAATTGCCTTGGTAACCCATGGGTGCTCAATAGCTTCACCTGTCTTCATGCCTAGTTTACGCATCATACTAGAAACGCGATCCGAGGCAAAGATACGTATCAAAGCATCTTCCATCGACAAATAGAAACGGGAGGAACCGGTATCTCCCTGACGGCCGGAACGGCCACGTAGCTGATTGTCGATACGACGAGATTCATGGCGCTCAGTGCCAATGATATGCAAACCACCGGAGGCCAGTACCGCGTCATGACGCTGTTGCCAAGCCTCCTTGATGGAGGCAATCTTCTGCTCAGGTGGGGTTTTTAGGGCTATAATCTCCGCTTGCCAACTGCCGCCTAGCACGATATCAGTGCCTCGGCCGGCCATATTGGTGGCGATGGTCACCGCCCTTGCCTGTCCTGCCTGGGCAATGATATCCGCTTCCATCGCGTGGAATTTTGCGTTAAGTACTTTGTGTGGGATGCCCACTTTCTTTAATTCGCTGGAGATCAGCTCAGATTTCTCGATAGAAATAGTACCGACTAAGACCGGTTGACCTCGTTCGGTGCAAAACTTGATGTCCTCTATGATGGCATCGATTTTTTCTTTCTCTGTCATATAAACCAGATCAGGAAAATCTTTACGGATCATCGGACGATTAGTGGGCACCACGATGGTGTCTAGCTTATAAATTGATTTGAATTCAAATGCTTCAGTGTCAGCAGTCCCAGTCATTCCGGCCAGCTTTTCGTACAAGCGGAAATAGTTCTGAAAAGTAATTGAAGCCAACGTCTGATTTTCATTCTGAATAATCACATTTTCTTTAGCCTCTACCGCCTGATGTAGTCCGTCTGACCAACGGCGACCCAGCATAGTGCGCCCGGTATGTTCATCGACAATAATAACTTCACCGTCTTTGACAATATAATCTACATCGCGAGCGAACAACACATGGGCGCGCAGCGCAGCGGTGACATGGTGCATCAACATAATATTTCCTGGTGAGTAGAGGGATTCATTTTTCTCCATAAGGCCAATCGTTACTAACAGCTCTTCAATCAACACCAATCCTCGTTCAGTCAAGTGCACTTGGCGCGATTTTTCATCCACTGAGAAATGGCCTTCTCCTTGGAAATTATCGGAGTCTTCTTTGTCCTGGCGGATCAGATGCGGAATTAGTTTGTCGACTCGGCGGTACATTTCTGAGCTGTCTTCCGCCGGACCAGAAATCATAAGGGGAGTGCGGGCCTCGTCGATTAAGATAGAGTCCACCTCATCCACCAGAGCGTAATGCAGTTTGCGCTGCACTCGTTCTTCCGGACTGAACGCCATATTGTCACGCAGATAATCAAAGCCATATTCGTTGTTGGTGCCGTAAGTAATATCAGCGTCATAAGCAGCACGTTTAGTTGGAGCTGGCAGACCCTGCAGGTTAATACCGACGGTTAGTCCTAGGAATTCGAACAGCGGGCGGTTATTTTCTGCATCACGTCGCGCCAAGTAATCGTTCACCGTCACCACATGCACACCTTTACCACTCAAGGCATTTAGGTAGGCCGGTAGCGTAGCGGTCAGGGTTTTTCCTTCACCAGTGCGCATTTCTGCGACGCAGCGATCGTTAAGTACCATACCACCTAACAGCTGCACATCGAAATGGCGCATGCCGAACATCCGTCTGCTGGCCTCACGCACCACGGCGAACGCTTCCGGCAAAAGGCTGTCGACGGTGGCACCCTTTCTGATACGGCCACGGAATTCAGCAGTTTTGTCCGCAAGCTGCGTGTCGTTCAGTTTTTTCATCTCAGGCTCAATTTGATTGATGACATCCACCACTTTGTTCATACGGTTCAGGATGCGAGCATTACGGCTGCCAAAAATTTTAGTAAGTAATTTTGTTAACATAGTTGTTAGCCACATCTCATCATGGCCCCGTTATCTGGAGCCAAAATAGTTTACAGAAAGGTTATGACGGTGGTAACCATGGCAATGTGCATCTCCTGCATCAGCCTACTCGAGCGGTGATCTGTGAAGGTAATACACCAGATGCAGCCGGTGCTCCAAAGACAACTGTCCCACAATAACAGCATGTAAAAACCAACCGTAACCTTCTTCAACAGAAGATGCAGCCAGAAATAACCTCTGCCAAGCTAGCGCTAAAGCCTTAAAATACCCATTCCTTAACAATCTATTTCACTGGAGTTTTATTATGCGAGATAGTCATCCACGTTCTATAGATAGCCTTTTCAATGACGCTACCAATACAGACTACGTGTCTCTAGCACAAATCCAGAAGCGGGCCGTAATGCTGCTGAAACTCAACCGCGCGGTCAGAACGCTTTTGCCAACACTGCTGCGTCCTTGGTGTCGAGTCGCCAATTGCCGTCAGAACGTGATAATTCTAGAAACAGCTAATGCAAGCTGGAAAATGCGGTTACGCTATGAGCAAACCCAATTATTATCCGCCTTACGTACACATATTTTACCATCATTGTCATCTATCGACATCAGGATTAATCCTGATCTGGCTAGAAATGAAGAACCAAGTACGCAAGACAACGGAAACAACCTGCAAGGCATCTAGTTGTTTAGGAAAACCCTTGGAGTTTGAGCGGGCAGAGTGCAGAATGCTATTGGAAATGCGCAGGCGCGCAACGTAAGGAAAGAAAAGGAAAGAAGGAGATAGACCGCTTATGTGTTCATCCCATCGGTGAGGGTAGAACGCCGTCTTCAAGGACAGCACTGCCGCTCGCTTTGTGGTTAAGCCACCACGAAAGCAGGAGCTTCAAACACCAACGGCAGTTCCTCTTCGTCTTCGAAGGTTACCAGTTCCCAGGCTTCCCGACATGCCAGAACCGTCCGTAATAACTTATTGTTCATAGCGTGGCCAGATTTGAAGGCGGTAAACGCACCGATGATGTTATAGCCACACATAAATAAGTCGCCGATGGCATCGAGTAATTTGTGGCGAACAAACTCATCTTCAAAGCGCAAGCCATCCTCATTCAGTACTCGATAGTCATCGACTACGATGGCGCAATCGAAACTGCCGCCTAGTGCCAAGCCGCGGGATTGTAAGTGCTCAATGTCACGTATGAAGCCAAAAGTGCGGGCTCGGCTAATTTGGCGAACAAACGACTCGGCCGAGAAATGCAGAAAATAATGTTGTGAGCTAGCATTAATTACAGGATGTTTAAAGTCGATAGTGAAATCGAGTGTAAAACCGTTAAACGGCGCCAGCTCAGCCCATTTATCCCCATCTTCTACGCGTGCCGCCTGTTTGAGGCGAAGAAATTTTTTAGCACTATCCAGTTCTTCAATACCAGCATCTAGCAACAGGTATACAAAAAGGCAGGCGCTTCCATCCATGATCGGAATTTCAGGAGCATCTACTTCAACTATGATGTTGTCGATTCCTAATCCAGCTAATGCTGCATTCAAGTGCTCAACGGTAGAAATATGTACGTCTTGCTCGTTCACTAGACAGGTGCACAGCATGGTGTTACGCACTGATCTGACATCTGCTGGAAAATCCACCGGCGGATTCAAATCAGTTCGACGGTAGATGACCCCAGTGTTTGCCAGTGCAGGGTGTAATGTCAATGTGACCTTTTTCCCTGTATGTAAACCAACACCGGTGGCTTGCATGATACGTTTTAATGTCCTCTGCTTGCTCATCTGTTTATCTCGCAATGTTTAACCAGCTGTCTGCTTTTTGCCCAGTTCTAAGTAAGAGGAAACCGGATAGGTCAGCTTAACATAAATAGCGACGTTTCCCAAAATCACAATGTTTAATCCGCCTGTTTACGCAAGAAAGCTGGGATATCCAGGTAATCAGGTTCTTTACCACTGGGTATATTTTGCTCACTGACTACTCTGACCGCTGTTTTTTGCTCTTTCGTTAGCGAGGACATGCCTGCGGCGTGATCGCGGTAACGATTATTATCTATTACCAGCTGGCTGTTCCGTTTATTAGTCACCAGGGTGATTTCTGGTCGTTTGTCCATGCCGATGCCAGTCGCTACCACGGTAACACGCAGTTCATCGTTCATGTCTGGAGCCAGTGAGGTACCGATGACCACGGTGGAGTTGTCGGAGGCAAAAGCACGAATTGTGTTACCCACTGTTTCAAATTCATCCAGACGCAGGTCAAAACCAGCGGTAATGTTAACCAGAACACCGCGTGCACCGGACAGATCTATATCTTCTAACAGTGGGCTGGAGATCGCCATTTCCGCCGCTTCTTCAGCACGGTCCTCGCTGCGAGAAACCCCGGAACCCATCATAGCATACCCCATTTCCGACATCACAGTGCGCACGTCGGCAAAGTCAACATTCATCAAACCAGGGCGAGTAATCAACTCAGCAATGCCTTGTACTGCCCCTTTCAGTACATCGTTAGCGGCGCCAAAAGCGTCCAGCAGCGAAATACCACGCCCCAGAACTTTCAGCAGCTTATCGTTGGGTATGGTGATCAACGAGTCCACATATTTAGAGAGCTCAGAAATTCCCTGTTCGGCAAACGCCATACGTTTTTTGCCTTCAAAATTGAATGGCTTGGTAACTACGGCAACGGTCAGGATACCAAGATTTTTGGCAACTTCTGCAACAACTGGCGCGGCGCCCGTGCCAGTTCCTCCGCCCATGCCTACGGCGATAAACACCATGTCGGCGCCTTCAAGGGCAGCGCGCAGAGCTTCTCGGTCTTCTTCAGCGGCATTACGGCCCACTTCCGGATTGGCACCTGCCCCTAACCCTTTGGTAATGCCGCTGCCGATCTGAATGGTTTGACCCACCGCTGTTTTACGTAATGCCTGAGCATCGGTATTCACCGCGAAGAAATCCACACCTTCGATGCGTTCACGCACCATATGTTCGACGGCATTGCCACCGCCACCACCGATGCCGATAACTTTAATCACCGCGTCGTTAGTTAACTCCATTGATTCAAACATAATTTCTCTCCATATATGTACCTATCACTTCGGAACCAGCTGCCTACATAGTCCAAGTCCAATCTCGTCTTGAAAATAGTTAAAATTCTTTTCGTAACCAGCCACTTAACCGTTTAAACCAAGCGATGACTGACATTCTTCTTTCAACTTCTGTTTCACCGCTTAAATGCGACTCTTTTCCGTAATGCAACAGTCCAACAGCGGTAGAATAATACGGCTCCTGAGCATAATCCGTCAGTCCGGTGATATTCAGAGGCTGGCCAATACGCACTTGGGTATGAAACACTCGTTGAGCACAAGCCACTAGTCCATCAATTTGCGCCGCGCCACCAGTTAGCACGATGCCTGCTGCCAGATGATGTTTAACACCCTGTATTAGTAGTTGTTCCTGTAATTGTAGAATTTCATTATTCACTAAATTCAGTAATTCGGTATACCTTGGTTCAATTACTCCAGCAAGAGTCTGGCGCTGTAGGCTGCGTGGCGGCCGGCCACCGACGCTCGGCACTTCCACGGTCTCATCCTTACTGACTACTGATCCTAGCGCACAGCCGTGGCGCACTTTGATTGCCTCAGCGTCGAGTGGTGACGTGCCAAAAGCGTAGGCTATGTCGCTGGTAACCACGTTGCCGGCATAGGGGATCACTTTAGTATGACGTAACGCACCAGCGGTATACACCACTATGTCCATAGTACCGCCGCCGATATCTACAATGCACACGCCCAGATTACGTTCATCATCGGTCAGAACCGCATAGCTTGAAGCAAGACCAGAGAAAATTAATTGGTCAACTTTTAGTCCACAACGTTCCACCGCTTTTACAATGTTTTTCACCATATCATTATGACAGGTAATCAGATGAACCTTGGCTTGCATGCGCACGCCAGACAGGCCCACCGGATTTTTTATTCCTTCCTGGTAGTCAATCGTGTAATCCTGCGGAATCACGTGCAAAATTCGGTGTTCATCACGTACCCGAACTGACTTAGCAGTATGCACTACACTCTCCACATCTTCCTGAGTGACTTCTTCCTCTGAGATTGGCACCATCCCAATTTCATTCTGGCAGCTGATGTGTTTACCGGATAGGGCAAGGTACACTGACGAAATCTGGCAGTCTGCCATCAGTTCTGCTTGATCGATAGAGCGCTGTACGCATTTCACCACCGATTCTAAATCGTTAACGCCACCTTTGTCCATGCCGCGTGATGGGCAACTGCCCGCCCCAATGATATTCACTATACTATCAGGCAGAATCTCACCTACCAGCGCCGCCACCTTGGCTGTGCCGATCTCCAGTCCAACTACTAACTTCCTGTCCGCCACCTTAATCATTGTTGTTTTGCCTGTTGCTGATTATTGTTTTTTGGATTGACATAGGCCGGCATCCAACCGACAGCCAGACCTGAGTCATAGCGTAGATCCACGTAACTAATACGCTTATTACTGTCCCTGGCTTGCTGGAAAATAACCGGATAAATCCCAATAAAGCGCTGCAGGCGCCTAACTCTGTCGTCCCGGCCCAGTTTTAGACAAATATCATCCTGCAAAGTCAACTGCCATGAATGGCGGGCACTCATGCTGACTGCCTTGAGATGAAACTTGGAGGCTGTCAACACTTTGTTCATGGTGCGATAGCCGGCCAATACATCTTTTTCGCTGCCTTCTGGGCCATAAAGCATCGGCATGGTTTTATTATCACTTTGATCCACTGGTGCGCTGAATACTTTGCCGCTGTCATCGAGCAAGTATAAATCATTCCAACGTGACACCGGCGCATATTCCACCAGATGAATTTTCAATTCATCTGGCCACTGTTTACGCACGCTAGCCCGTTTTATCCACGGCATACGCTCGATCTGCTGTCGAATGACGTCGACATCCTGTGTAATAAAGATGCCCGGCGACCCCAGCGCCAGAATTGCCTGACGGATATTGTCACTGGTAGTGTAATAACGCTCGCCTGTCACCACCATCCGAGACAACGGTAAACGATGGGGGTCTTGCATCCAACTCATCATCATCCAACCTGCCCAGATGATGACACTGGATACAATTATCAGGAAGATCAGTCCTGTAAGCTGGATACCGTCGATGCGTCTGGCAGAAGTTATCTTTCGGGTGCGTACATTTATCGCCGCCTGAGACATCTCAAACCGCTCCCGCGGTGGTACCCATTGATTCACTTTGTTCAATCATGATGTTCTTTATATTTATCATGCAGCTGCAGTTTGCTATCAGCTAGTTTACGAGCGATTTTGCCTACTGTACCGACGCCCTGCATAAGCACCAAATCGTTATTTTGCAGCGCAAGCGCTAGTATCTCTGGTAGAGTATTTATATCCAGTACTAGGATTGGGTCAACTTTGCCGCGCCCGCGAATCGTGCGGCACAACGAGCGACTATCAGCGCCTGGGATCGGCATTTCTCCAGCAGGATAGACGTCTAGCATAAGTAACACATCCACTCCAGAGAGCACGTTGGCAAAGTCGTCATACAAATCCCGTGTGCGGGTATAGCGGTGCGGCTGAAATACCATAACTAGACGCTTTTCCGGCCAGCCTGCACGAGCCGCTTTGATAGTAGCGTCTACCTCGGTCGGATGGTGGCCGTAGTCATCCACCAGCATCACTTCACCTGTTTTACCGTTGACATCGATTAAATCATAGCAGCCCAAATCGTCAAAACGGCGACCAGTACCCTGAAATTGCAACATTGCCTGTATAATACTCTTGTCGTCAATGCCCTCTTCAGTCGCCACCGCAATTGCAGCCGCTGCATTTAGCGCGTTGTGACGGCCAGGGGCGTTCAGCTCCATCTGCAGTTTAGGCTTATCCTGCCGGTGAAGAATAAAGCTGCCATGTCCCTCTTTCTGGTGATAATGGGTAATACGTAAGTCGGCGTCGTCACTGAAGCCGTAAGTGGTAATTTGCCGACTGACGCGGGATTGCAATTCGCGAACTACCGGATCATCAATACACATCACTGCACGGCCGTAAAACGGCAGATTGTGCAAAAAATTGATGAACGCTTGCTTTAAATTTTCAAAATCGCCCTGGTAAGTACCCATATGGTCAGCTTCGATATTAGTGATAACTGCCACCATTGGCTGTAAATGTAAAAAAGAAGCATCGCTTTCGTCAGCTTCTGTAATTAAATACCGGCTGCAGCCAAGACGAGCGTGCACACCGGCAGCTTTTACCAAGCCACCGTTGACAAAGGTCGGATCAAGTCCAGCCTCGGCGTAAATGCTAGCTACCATCGCGGTGGTGGTTGTTTTTCCGTGTGTACCAGCGATAGCGATGCCGTGACGGAAACGCATTAGCTCTGCCAGCATCTCGGCACGCTGAATAATAGGGATGCGCGCTTCCCTGGCCGCGACGATTTCCGGATTATAGGGAGAGATAGCGCTCGATACTACCACTACGCTAGCGCCACTGATATTCTCCGGACGGTGACTGAAATAAATTTTCGCGCCCAAATTCACCAGTTGCTGCGTCACCGCATTTGGCGTTAGATCCGAGCCGCTGATTTGATAACTCTCGTTTGCCAAAACCTCTGCGATACCGCCCATGCCAGCACCACCAATGCCAACAAAGTGGATTTTCCTGACGCGGCGCATCTCAGGGACAAAAATTCGCAGTTTAGCCAGTTGTTGTGTATCCACAGTGTTATTTAACTCAAAAGACTAGAACGACCTCAGGTGGTATTAGCTAATTCTTGCTATTCGAGTAATTCAGGTCTAATACCACCGCTACTTCCTGTGCCACTCGCTTAGTCGCGTTGGGGATTGATTTCTCTGTGGCGCATTGCGCCATGGTCAGTAACGTCGGCCTATCCCAACCTGCCAGCACTTCGCTCACCCGAGCAACAGTGAATTCCGATTGTTCGATAATTTTTGCTGCGCCGGCCTGCTCTAGTAGTCGCGCGTTCCAATACTGATGACGATCTTTGTGTATGAACGGTACAAACACGGCCGGCAAACCAGCAGCGGCAAGTTCACTTACCGTCAACGCACCAGAGCGGCATACCACTACATCTGCCCAGGCATAGGCGACGGCCATATCGTCGATAAATTCTACTACCTTATATCCCACTACTCCGACCTTTTCATAAACCCGATTAACCTCCTCTAACGCCCCTTTGCCTACTTGATGCCAGAAAGTCAAAGTATCTGCAAGCTGAGCAAAAACCGCCGGCATAGTCTGGTTCAGTATTCGCGCGCCCTGACTGCCGCCAATAACCAATACCCGAATAGGGCCTACGCGGTCGCGCATCCGCATTTCCGGTGCTGGAAGTGCCAACACTGTGCTACGCACCGGATTGCCCACTACGTCGGCATGGGGGAGCGCACCGGGAAATGCTTGCAGTACTTTATGGGCGATTTTTGCCAGAATGCGGTTAGTCAGACCAGCGATACTATTCTGTTCGTGAAGCACTATCGGGATACCACAACTCCAGGCTGCTAAGCCTCCAGGGCCGGAAATATAACCGCCCATACCCAGAACAACGTCCGGACGCCAGTCGCACATAATACGCCGCGACTGGCGTAGAGCGCTCCAGATACGTACCGGCACCATCAGCTGCGTTTTTATCCCCTTACCTCGTAGGCCAGTAATGCGAATAAAATCGATCTCGATGCCATGTTTTGGCACCAACTCGGCTTCCATACGATCAGCGGTACCGAGCCAGCGAACTTGCCAGCCCTGAGCTATCAGGCTACGCGCTACCGCTAGACCTGGGAACACATGCCCACCAGTACCGCCTGCCATCACCATCAACCGTCTTGTCTTCCCTTCTGTCATCGCGCCTCTCTTGGAAACGCTTGCTCCTTCGCTAGACGCGTCTCAAAATCAATTCTCAGCAATAATACAATCGACGTCGACATAATTAGCAGGCTTGACCCCCCATAGCTAATTAACGGCAGCGTCAGCCCTTTAGTCGGCAGCATGCCGGAGGCAGTGCCCACGTGAATCAACGCTTGAACGCTGAACCAGATACCAATGGAACAGGCTAAGAAACCGGAGAATCGTTGGTTGATTTCCAGAGCTTTACGACCGATGGACATGGCACGAAACGCAATTAAAAATACCATCAACAGCGCTAGTACCACTCCACAGTAACCCAATTCCTCTCCCAAAATAGCGAAAATAAAATCAGTATGAGCTTCCGGCAAATACTCCAATTTTTGTACCGAATTACCTAGTCCTTGTCCCCAGAATTCACCACGGCCAAATGCCATCAGCGACTGGGTCAATTGGTAACCACTGCCAAAGGGATCATCCCAAGGATTCCAGAACGACATGACGCGCTGCATACGGTACGGCTTGGCAATAATCAGTATTACCACAAAAAAAACACCTGACCAGATGATCGATAAAAATTGCCATAGTTTAACGCCAGCCAGAAACAGCATTGCTAACGTAGTGACAAACAGCACTACTACAGCCCCGAGATCAGGCTGTGCCAGCAACAGCATCGCTAGCAGTGCCGTTACGCCCATTGGCTTAAAAAATCCCCAGAAGTTGTTACGGACTTCTTTAACTTTATGCATGAGATACCTGGCTAGATAACAAAATAGCGCCAATTTGGATAACTCAGCAGGCTGAACACACAATGGCCCAAGTGCCATCCAGCGTGAAGCGCCATTTACTGAACTACCCATCACTAACACCATAAGTAGCATTATTAGCGTGATAATTAGCATCACTGAACTGTAACGCTGCCAAATTCTCATTGGAATGCGCAGCGTTACTAGAGAAAGCAAAAACGCCAAGCTGAGATAGATCGCGTCGCGTTTAGCGAAATAAAATGAATCGTCCAATAAACGCGCTCCGATTGGCATTGATGCCGAGGTCACCATTACAAAGCCGATGCAGGCTAGGCCCAAAGTCAACCACAGTAGCGTACGATCGTAGAGCACATGGGTGGTCGCCTCTGGCTTTCGCACACCAATCACACACGACTTTAGCTTAAGAACTCCCTCCATTCCGAACATGCCTATCATCCTATTTCTCTTGCTAAACGAGTGAATACCTCACCGCGCATTTCAAAATTATTGAACTGGTCCTGGCTGGCACAAGCTGGCGACAGCAATACCAAGTCCCCTGTTCTCACTCGATCACCAATGATACACATCGCTTGCTCAAGCGTCTCCGTAAGTATGGTGGCATCGGGATATAATTCTGCAAGTTGTGCGCCGTCCTGACCAAAGCAATACAGCTGAACCCGATTACTCTGTAGATATGGTGCTAGCGGTGAGAAATCTGCGGACTTTCCATCACCACCCAATAGCAGGTGTAACATACCTGCAACGTTTAGCCCGTTAAGTGCTGCTTCAGTGCTACCCACGTTGGTGGCTTTGGAATCATTAATCCAGCGCACGCCGTTTCGTTCATGTACTAACTCAAAACGGTGCGCCAATCCTCGAAACTGTCGCAGTGTCTTCAGACTGGCAGTGCGTGGAATACCAGCTACATCTGCCAACACCAACGCCGCTAGGGCGTTCATATAGTTATGGCGGCCATTGATGTGCATTTCGGAACAATTCATCAGTAGTTCGCCTCGTGCCATCAGCCAAGTGTGGCCATCGCGCCAGCTGAGACTATAGTCACCGCACTCAGCGCCAAAGCTGATGCAGCAGGTGTTTTCATCGCGAACAGGCAGGGTTAGTAGATCTTCCGCATTGACCACGCAGACTGTAGCGCCGCGGTAAATTGCCAGCTTAGCTGCACGGTACTGCTGCAAGCCAAGAGGATAACGGTTCATATGATCTTTGCTGATGTTCAGAACTGTGGCCGCGACGGTCTTCAAGCTATAGGTAGTTTCCAGCTGAAAACTTGATAGCTCCAGCACGTAGAGCTGACAAGGAGTATCTAGCAGCGTTAGCGCCGGTAGACCGATATTGCCACCAATACCCACTTGCCAGCCGGCGCAGGCTGCCATTTCTCTTACTAGACAGGTGACGGTACTTTTACCATTGGATCCGGTAATCGCCACCACCGGAAATGCCATTGCTTCGCGAGCGAACAGTTCAATATCGCCGACAATCTCTACTCCTGCCTTTGCCGCTGAGACCAGTGCGGGATGCACTATCGAGATACCGGGACTGACGACGATTAGTGTGGCATCCAGAAGCCACTGTTCGTTTAGAGTGCCCAGATAATGCGGCACATCAGCCGACAGTTTTTTCAGGCCTGGAGGCGAAAAACGGGTATCCATCACCCGTGGCGTTATTCCTCGAGTAAGGAAGAAATCAACGCAAGAGAGGCCGGTAATCCCTAGTCCAATGATAATCACTTGTTCTTGCTGATAGTTAGTCATGTTACCGTATCTTCAGCGTTGCCAGCCCGATTAAAACCAGAATGAGCGAAATGATCCAGAAGCGAACAATCACGCGCGGTTCCGGCCAACCTTTTAATTCATAATGATGGTGGATGGGCGCCATGCGGAAAATACGTTGGCCGCGTAACTTAAAAGACCCCACCTGTAAAATGACCGACAGAGTTTCCACTACAAACACCCCACCCATTATCAGTAATAAAAATTCTTGGCGCAGTAGTACCGCAATAGTACCAAGAGCACCCCCAAGCGCCAGCGAGCCAACGTCACCCATAAAAACCTGAGCTGGATAAGTGTTGAACCAGAGAAAACCTAGACCAGCTCCGACTATTGCTGTACATACTATTACCAGCTCGCCAGCGAAACGCACATAAGGGATATGCAGATAGCCCGAGAAATTTATGTTGCCGGTGACCCACGCCACCAGCGCTAAGCCAGCGGCGACAAAAACTGTCGGCATAATCGCTAGCCCATCCAGACCGTCAGTCAAATTAACCGCATTGCTGGTACCGACAATAACAAAATAAGCTAAAAGCACATACCACAATCCCAGCTGTGGCATAATATCTTTAAAAAAAGGAACCACCAGCTGAGTAGCCGAAGTATCTTTACCTACCGTGAACGTAGTGGATGCTACTGCTAGTGCGATCACTGACTGCCAGAAATATTTCCACCTGGCGATAAGTCCATTAGTGTCTTTTCTCACTACCTTGCGGTAGTCATCGATAAAGCCCACGATGCCGTATCCCACCAGCACAAACAGTACACACCAGACACACGGGTTGAACGGGTAAGCCCACACCAGCACCGAAATAGTGATGGATGTCAGGATCATTAACCCTCCCATGGTCGGCGTACCATGTTTGGTGAAATGTGACTCCGGTCCGTCATTGCGCACTACCTGACCAATTTGCAGTTTCTGTAACCAGATTATCAGGCGCGGCCCCATCCACAGTGACAAAAACAGAGCGGTTAGCAAACTGACGATAGAGCGGAACGTCAAATAAGAAAAGACGTTGAAGCCCGAATAAAATTGAATCAAATGCTCAGCCAACCAGACTAACATAGTGCTTTTCCCTGCAATGCGCGTACCACTTGATCCATTGCGGCACTACGTGAACCTTTCACTAACACGGTTATTACCGCATGCTCAGACAGCAGCTGCACCAGACGAGAGGTCAATGAGGCTTTATTCTGAAAATGTTCGCCGCGGCCGCTGGCCTCACCGATAAGGTGGCTCAGACGGCTAACGCTTAAAACTTTGTCAATTCCGGCCATTCCAATGGCTTTTCCGACCTGCCGATGATACTCGGCCTCCTTATCGCCCAATTCGGCCATATCGCCCACTACCATCACCCGGTAGCCGGGCATCTCTGCCAGTACCTGCGTGGCGGCAATCATGGAGCCAACATTAGCGTTATAACTGTCGTCTAGCAGAAGTTGGTCAACACCAAGTACAATGGGAAATAATCGCCCTGGCACGGCTTGTAATTGCTCTAGTCCGGCAGCTACAGCTGATAAAGTAGCCCCCACTGACAGCGACAGAGCGCTGGCAGCCAGGGCGTTAGCAATATTATGCCATCCCTGCAGTGGCATCCGCACTGAGCACGCGCCTTTGGGGCTGTGTAAGATGAAACGTACACCCTGTTGATCGTTAGCGATATCGCTAGCAAAAAAATCTACTCCGTCAGTGGCATGTACAGCGAAACGCCAGATTGCTTTATGGCCCAACACCTGCAGCCAGTGCTGCCAATCGTGGCTATCGGCATTCAAGATCCCGCGGCCATTGTCCGGCAGGCCGATGAAAATTTCTCCCTTAGCCCGTGCTACGCCCGATAGCGAGCCAAACCCTGCTAGATGCGCCGCAGATAAATTATTTACCAGTGCAGTTTCAGGCCGCACCAGATCAGTAGTCCAAGCGATTTCGCCGAGATGATTGGCACCTAGTTCGATCACCGCAAAATCATGCTCCGGTGTAAGACGCAGCAGGGTTAGTGACACACCGATGTCATTGTTGAAGTTACCCTTAGTTGCCAGCACGTGCCCGCATCGGTGCAGAATTGTAGCGGTCATTTCTTTGACCAAAGTTTTACCAGACGATCCTGTTAGGGCTACAACTCGTGCTGGCACCTGCTGGCGTACCCAAGCACCCAGCTGACCCAGAGCGATGCGAGTATCAGCAACTACAAGCTGAGGCACGTCCAGTGGCAATTTGCGACTGACTAGCAGCGCAGCAGCTCCGGCGGAGACTGACTGTGCAGCAAAATCATGGGCATCGAACTTCTTGCCTTTCAGAGCAATGAATAAACACTTCTTGTTATTTCTTACTTTTCGGGAGTCGGTGGCGACTGACAGAATAGTGCAGTCAGCACCAGTTCTGTCGGCGTTAAGCACTGACGCAATGTCGTACAAACTGAACGGGATCATTTTAGAATCCCTAGCAACCGTGCCACGGTTGTTCTATCGGAGTAGTCGAGCTGTCGCTGTCCTATAATTTGATAATCCTCATGACCTTTACCAGCCACCAGCACCAAGTCAGCTGGTGCAGCTTGTGTAATGGCGCTGATAACCGCTTCAGCACGACTGGAAATCGTCTGCACGTTGCCTGTATTCATCAGACCGCTCTTAATATCATGGATAATATTTTGCGCCGCTTCGCCGCGTGGATTGTCATCGGTAATGATCACCCGGTCAGCATACTGCTCAGCAATAGCACCCATTAGAGGGCGTTTTCCTTTATCACGATCGCCGCCACATCCAAACACACACCATAGTTTACCGCGGCAGTGCAGCCTGGCCGCTGTTAGAGCTTTTTCCAGTGCATCAGGGGTGTGGGCATAATCCACCAGAACAGTAGGGCGGTTTTTGGCGTGGAATATCTCCATACGGCCACACACCGATTGCAGCTGGCTGGCGGTGTCTAGCAATGTCGATAGTGGATAGCCAAGTGCTAACAATGCAGCCAGCGCTAATAATAGATTGCTAACATTGAATTCACCCACTATTTGGCTGTGAATTATTCCTTTGCCCCAGCAGGAACGAAAGGAAATATCAGTACCGTATGTACGGTAGTGTACTTCACCAGCGCACAACCAGTCTCCTTTCCAACCATTGGGCAAGTTGTCGCTAACCGACACCGCTACTGCCGATTTCGATAGTTCAACAAGCCAGCGGTGGCCGGTAACGTCATCGGCGTTGATAATGCGCTGACTGACATCTAATTCTCCGAATAACCGCCATTTTGCCGCTTCGTATTGCGCCATATCACCGTGATAATCCAAATGATCGCGGCTTAAATTGGTGAATATTGCACCGGCAAAGTGTAAACCGCTGACTCGATGCTGTACTAGGCCGTGGGACGATACTTCCATCACGACAAAACGGGCTCCCTGCCGCTGTAGCTGAGCCAACATTTGCTGAGCTTTGATAGGAGAACTGGTAGTATTATCAGTTGGATGAATATGTCCTATCACACCATTGCCTACGGTACCCATCACCGCACTCACTTCACCCAATAATTGAGCCCACTGAGCCAAAAGATGAGTCGTGGTAGTTTTGCCGTTGGTGCCAGTGACGCCAATTAGGCGCAGTAAGTATGACGGCTGTTGATAAAAACGTCCTGCTAATGCTGACAGGCGCTGATTGAGCTGGCGAAGACAGATGACTGGCACGCCGTGCCATTCACAAATTTTGTCTTCCTTTGCCCTCTCCTCCGCCTCCGCTACAACGGCGGCAGCGCCTTGCGCGATCGCCTGGGGAATATAGCGACGTCCATCCGTTTGATGGCCGGTAACGGCCATAAATAGATCGCCAGCAGCGACAGTGCGACTGTCCAACGTCATTTCCCTTAGCACACGTTCCGGAACATCAGACACCCAGGGAGCGAGTAGCTTACGCAAATTACGATCGGTCACCTAACGCCTCTTTTCGATTATCGACGACTAAATCAGTTTCTTTCTACGGCTTGCAGTGACGCATCCATTTCGATATTCATCGTACGAAGTACTCCACCCATAATGGCACCAAACACTGGTGCAGAAACGGCTCCGCCATAGTATCTTCCACCTTTCGGATCGTTTATCACGACTACCAACGCAAAGCGCGGATTGGTGGCGGGCGCGATCCCAGCGGTGTAGGCTATATATTTATTAATATAATTGCCATCTGGCCCTACCTTTTTGGTGGTACCGGTTTTAATGGCAATGCGGTAGCCCTTAATGGCAGCTTTGGTGCCTCCCCCGCCCGGTAGGGCCACGCTTTCCATCATGTGCACTACGGCACGTACCAGAGATTCGGGAAATACTCGCTCTCCCACTACTGGAGGATCGACCCGAGTAATAGACAGCGGACGTAGCACACCCATACTGCCGATCGTTGCATAAGTTCGCGCCAATTGTAACGGAGTTACCATTAGCCCATATCCATAAGATAAGGCCGCTCTTTCTATGTCAGACCACCGTTGTTTATGGGGGAAAAAGCCATTACTTTCTCCAACTAACCCCAAATTGGTTGCCTTACCTAATCCAAAGCGCGAGTAAGTTTCTACCAACGCTGAAGACGGCATTGCTAATGCCAACTTCGATACACCGACATTACTCGATTTCTGCAAAATTCCGGTCACAGTCAATTCGGCATAACGTGTTACGTCTTTAATTTGGTGGCCACGAATCATGAAAGGCAACGTATTGAGCACGCTGTTTTCTTTTACTACTCCGTACTGTAATGCAGTCATTACCACCATCGGCTTGACCGTAGAACCAGGTTCAAAAATATCTGTAATGGCGCGGTTGCGCATTACGTCAGTAGTGGTGCCAGTCAGGTTGTTAGGGTTATAGGAGGGACTATTGGCCATCGCCAACACCTCACCAGTATTGACATCCACCAATACAGCAGTACCTGATTCGGCTTTATTAAACGCTGTCGCGTTGTTCAGCTCGCGATATACTAACGCCTGCAGCCGCTCGTCGATACTTAGCACCAGATTATGTGCCGCTTGGCTGTCTACCGATGATATATCTTCAATGATCCGACCAAACCGATCTTTACGCACTGTGCGCTCACCGGGCTGACCGGTTAGCCAGCGATCAAAACTCTTTTCGATGCCCTCGATACCTTGGCTATCAATATTGGTTACTCCGATGAGATGAGCAGTCATCTGACCGACAGGATAATAGCGGCGTGATTCCTGGCGCAAGTAAATTCCTGGAATTTTCAATTTGTAGATATAGTCACTGATGGCAGGGTTTACTTGGCGCGCCAAATAAACAAAACGTCTTTTGGGATTAGCGCTGATGCGCGAGATAAGCTGTTCAAGAGGAATGGACAGAGCATCAGAGAGAGCTTTCCAGCGGCTATTGGTGCTAATGTCGTGTTCCTTAAGTTCTTTTGGATCGACCCAGACAGCGTTGACCGGCACGCTCACCGCTAACGGACGTCCAGCGCGATCACTTATCATGCCACGGGCAGTAGGAATTTGCTGCACGCGCAAGGAACGCATATCGCCTTCATGCACCAGCCGGTCTGGATTGATTACCTGTAAATAAGCTACCCATAGCATCAGCCCTACCAGCGACAACAGGATACAACCGTATAGCAAGGTAAAACGCCAGCTGACAAAGCTGGTTTGAATTTCCTGGCGTCTCAGTTTCATCATGCATGCTGTGGCTTCCATGTATTGTTAGAGATCATGGTGTTGACTACGAGTGAACCACAATATTTTCTTGAGACGGATCTACATGCTGCATTTGCAGCTGTTCAGTGGCAATACACTCTACGCGGCTATGATCCCCTAACATGTTCTCCTCTAGGATTAAATTACGCCATTCAATATCCAGCGCATCTTTCTCTAGCACCATTTGTTCACGCTCGGCTATTAGCAGGCGGGTTTGATGGGTAGTGATTACTACCTGAATTGCTGAACCCAACACTGCAATCAGTAGGATCAGTGGTAGCTTGCCGTGACTTAGTAAATCCTTACCGATGATCCCAATAATGCCGTGCTGTTCACTACCGAACATTACGGTAGCTTCTCAGCGAAGCGCAAAACTGAGCTACGTGCGCGTGGATTATTATTTATCTCTCTAGCTGACGGTTGTATTTTCCTTGATGCTTTCAATTGGCACCTGTCCTGATACCGTTCAGCTATCTGCGCTTCCGTGAGCGGCAAACCTGCCAGCACCTGCGGCCCGCGACTATGCCGGCGAATAAATCGTTTCACCAGTCGATCCTCCAGTGAATGAAAGCTGATTACCGATATCCTGCCACCAGGGGCCAAAACTGTCAGAGCACTATCCAATGCTCGTTCGATCTCTTCCAGCTCCCTGTTGATGTAAATGCGGATCGCCTGAAAGCTACGTGTTGCTGGATGCTTGTGCTTATACCAAAATGGGGTGATACTAGCAATTAATGTTGCCAGTTCACGGGTACGAGTTATGGGTCGCTGTCGATTCTTCTCGACAATGGCCTGAGCGATACGTTTAGCGAAGCGCTCCTCACCGTATGTTTTTAATACCCAGGCGATGTCGTCTACCGTTGCTTGTGCTAACCATTGCGCTGCGGGTTGACCGTGCGTTGTATCCATACGCATATCTAGAGGCCCATCTCGCATAAACGAGAAACCGCGTTTCGGATCGTCGAGCTGTGGCGAAGAAACGCCAAGATCTAGCAATATACCATCAACTTGACCCAGTAAATCCTGTTCAGCCATGTACTCCGCCATGGTGGAAAACAGTCTGTGAACAATGGTGAAGCACGGATTGTCAATAACCCTCGCTTCTTCGATAGCCGTTGGATCACGGTCAATCGCGAAGAGCCGTCCCTGCTTATTCAGTTGTGACAAAATAGAGCGTGAATGCCCACCACGTCCGAAAGTCCCATCCAGATAGACGCCATCTGGCCGGAGATTCAGGCTCTTCACCGCTTCATCCAGCAAGACAGCAGTATGTATATAATTTTCTGACATATCTATTTACAAAAAAATAATAAATTTTGTGATCAATTGACTAAGCACTGACTCCACCAATAGTTTGGTGTCGATGTCATCCTTTACTTAATAATGATGCCAGGCCCGTTCGTCCTACTATCTTGAGTTTATTAAGTTACTAGGAATAACTTTCTAGAATATTTTATCAATACCGGTTCCAGAAAAAGTCTGCCTATACCATCCATAATTGCATTCTCGCATTTCCCCAACAATAAACAATATATCTGGTATTCCGTAGGGCTCATGCTCAACAAAAATTCAATAACTACCCAGATTGGTCTAGGTAAAGCAACAAAAACAATTGATGGGAAACTAACGGTACACACTTTAAATCCGCTAACTCCTGCTTCAGATTTTCTGATGATGGGCCAGGTCGGCAGGCTAACCTTTGCTAACCTCAGACAGAAAAGGTTACGACACGAAACATGCGTCTGTTTGCCTTTTTAAAATCTCAATCACTACTTTACCTTGATACATTTTAAGAAGAGTTTACGAATGGTATTAAAACATTGTCAAGAGACTATAATAACTCAGGAAGGATTATTTACGTAAATAATTACCACTTAGAGAAAAGTGAATAACATAAAGCCAAAAATAACATTACCCTATTTGTTATAATGTTCTACGGATATAAAAATATAAATATTCGTGTCTGCGAAACCGCCGATAATCTAAAAATAAGTCTGAAGGAGGGAGATAATACCAGATATCATGGAAGTAGATAAATATAAATAGTTATAATAGAACAGATTACCTTTATTTCTTCTATCATGTTGCATGGCTATTTTAACAACCACCAACTTCGCGGAAGTGCTCTGTTTAGAGTCTTAGAATATGCTTTTTTATTAACCATAACACTTTTTGATTTTATCAACAGACGTTGGAGGTCTCTAGTTTATTTTTAATAAAACAAGTTATAAATCTAATTTTCACCTGCCATCGTCCAGTATAAGCCTATAGCAGTTGTTATTATCATCCCTACTAGCCATCTTATTTAATTAACAAGATCATTTTTATTTAAAGCACAGAGCAGCAAGCACGACTTCAAGTAATGCTAGAACTGAAATCCAGCAGGTTTGTTGACGTATGTTAGCTCTCAGTTATCAGTGTATACGATAATTTTTCTAGTGGCAGTAGCTCATAATTGTTCGAAGTAGTTACTGTGGATATTGATGATGATATACAGCTACTCATTGGAATTATTGTTACCAGCTATTCCAAATGGCCTTTAACTTTCTTGGCAGTACACATACTCTCCTGGCAGTCGTGAATCCAATATCCTACGGTAAATACAAGTCAAATTCCGTACCAAATACTCCAGAAAATCCAACAGCTCATTTTCACTGAGCAATCGTCAGATTGATCAGCAACCGTATACACTGCGTTCAGCATCACTCCGTTGCTGAATGCTTGCTATAAAACCTTTACTTACGTCAATCTGCACTCAGCCTCGTCGGAATCTCTGTTCATGAAAAAACTTACGACAGTTTCGATAAGGTACTAAAATTAAAGGAGAGCGCGGGTGGCAACCGTTTTTGGAAAATACACTCGTCAACACAAGAGTCAATATGTCATGTTTCTAAATAATACCTTTCAGTCCGGAGTGGTACTGTCAGCACATAAACAAACCGGCAATGCCAAAAGCAGGTAACTTCTAAATTTTCTCCATCTCATGCATAGTCGCTAGAAACGAGTCTAAAGCATCGACATGGTGGTTAAACCCACGGATGCCACTACGGTAAAGAAATATCTATTAATCTATTTATTATAAGAGTGGTAAGAGTGGATGGTACAAGCTGGATAGGAAAATTCTCCAGCAGCTATCGTCAGAGCCGTGGTACTTACTAAATTAAGTGAAAGAGTGTTTTTATGTTGTATTATAATTAGTAACGATCTTGTTAATTCTGTATCTTCAGGTATAGTTATATTTATTTCATTTTGCATTAGACTGATCATAAAAATTAACTAGATCAAATCCTATTTATACGTGGGTTGTTTTTATCGGACAGGTAATTCAGCAGAGTCGCACAAGTCTGAACGACAGCAGTATTGATTTTAGCAATACTTTAGACTTGTGAATAAGTTGACAGCACGCTGCAGATGCAGTACTAATAGTTACATTAAACAAATTAATTACTGGAATGCAGAGGCTTTATTCGTATCTCTCCATCTACTGAGCTTACTACTCTACTATCACACACAGAAGAGTCCGCAGTAGATTAGTGCACGGAATTCAGAAATAAATCCGGGCTGCTCCAGATCAAAACCCGCACAGTGCGCGGGTTTTTTCTATGCTAGAAGATCAATAGAATATAAGATAAAGGAATCAATCATGAGCCAACGAGTCACCATTTTCGATACGACGTTACGTGATGGTGAACAAGCCCTGCAGGCGAGCTTGAGCGTCAAAAAGAAACTGCAAATCGCGCTGGCACTTGAAAGAATGGGTGTTGATGTTATGGAAGTGGGTTTTCCTATCTCGTCGCCCGGTGACTTTGAATCAGTGCAAACCATTGCCCGCCAGGTAAAAAACAGTCGGATTTGCGGGCTGGCGCGCTGCGTCGATAAAGATATTGATGTCGCAGTGGAAACGCTGCGCGCGGCAAAAGAATTTCGTATCCACGTCTTCCTAGCTACCTCAACCTTGCATGTGGAATCAAAACTGAAAAAGAACTTCTACCAGGTAATGGACATGGCAATACATTCTGTACAGCGTGCGCGCCGCTATACTGATGATGTCGAATTTTCCTGCGAGGACGCCGGCCGCACTTCGATCGATAACCTATGTCGGATCGTCGAAGCTGCCATCAACGCCGGCGCGAGCACTATTAATATTCCTGACACGGTGGGTTACACTACGCCAAGTCAATTTGGCGGTATCATCGCCTCGCTGTATCAGCGTGTACCGAATATTGATAAAGCTATTATTTCGGTGCACTGTCACGATGATTTGGGGATGGCGGTCGGTAACACTATCGCCGCTATCCAGGCCGGAGCCCGTCAGGTAGAAGGCACCATGAATGGTATCGGGGAACGCGCCGGCAATACTGCGTTAGAAGAAGTAATCATGGCGATTAAGGTACGCCAAGATTTGTTGAACGTGCATACCGGCATTCACCATCAGGAAATTTATCGCACTAGCCAGGTGGTTAGCCAGTTGTGTAATATGCCGATCCCCGCCAATAAAGCAGTAGTCGGCTCTAATGCCTTCTCCCACTCCTCTGGAATCCATCAAGATGGAGTGTTGAAGAATCGCCAGAATTACGAAATCATGACACCGGAAACCATTGGACTACAAGAGGTGCAGCTGAACCTAACTTCCAGGTCTGGCCGCGCGGCAGTAAAACATCGCATGCAGGAAATGGGTTACCAGGAAAGTAATTATGATATGGATGTACTGTACGATGCCTTTCTGAAGCTCGCCGACAAAAAAGGTCAGGTCTTCGATTACGATCTGGAAGCTCTGGCGTTTATCAACAATCAGCAGGAGCAATCAGAGTATTTTCGTCTGGATTACTTCAGCGTACAGTCTGGCTCCGCTGATATCGCCACTGCTTCGGTAAAACTGGCCTGCGGTGACGACATCTACGCTGAAGCCGCTACCGGAAACGGTCCTGTAGACTCCGTCTACGAAGCGTTAAACCGCATTACCAACTTCCCTATTCAGTTGGAGAAATACCAATTGATCGCTAAGGGTCATGGCCGAGATGCGCTGGGTCAGGTAGACATTGTCGTGGAATATGAAGGACGCCGTTTCCACGGCGTCGGGCTGGCAACTGATATTATCGAATCCTCCGCCCAGGCAATGGTCCACGCCCTGAATAATATTTGGCGGGCACGGCAAGTAGGCATCGAACTGCAACGCCTATACCAGCACAACAACCAAGATTTTCAGAAAACGGTATAATTATGAGTGATGCTTACCATATTGCAGTTTTACCAGGCGATGGCATCGGCCCAGAAGTTATGGCACAGGCCTATAAAATTCTCAATGCGGTGCGCCAGAGATTCGGAGTGCACATTACTACCAGTGAATACGATGTGGGCGGCGTGGCAATCGATCGTCATGATAGTCCGCTGCCCCACAGTACCATCGCCGGATGCGAGAAAGCGAATGCAATTCTGCTTGGTTCAGTAGGTGGACCAAAGTGGGAACATTTGCCGGTAGCAAGACAACCAGAACGTGGTGCACTGCTACCGTTACGTAAACACTTCCAACTGTTTTCTAACTTGAGGCCAGCGCGTCTGTATCCAAGGCTGGCTGCATTCTGCCCACTGCGTGCTGATATATCCGAGCGCGGTTTCGACATTTTGTGCGTTCGCGAATTGACCGGTGGTATTTACTTTGGGCAACCCAAAGGTTGCGAGGGCTCTGGCTCAGATGAGTACGCTTTTGATACCGAGGTGTACTATTGGTTTGAAATTGAACGCATCGCCCGTATCGCCTTTGAATCAGCACGCAAACGGCGCAGAAAAGTGACCTCAATTGATAAAGCTAACGTACTGCAAAGTTCTATTTTATGGCGCAGCGTGGTGAACCAGATAGCGCAGGATTACCCTGATGTGGCGCTAGCACATCTATACGTTGATAATGCCATTATGCAGTTAATTAAAGATCCATCCCAGTTCGATGTGTTGCTATGCTCCAACCTGTTCGGTGATATTCTCTCGGATGAATGTGCAATAATTACCGGATCGATAGGCATGCTGCCCTCGGCTAGCTTAAATGAACATGGCTTTGGTCTGTATGAACCGGCTGGCGGCTCGGCTCCGGATATCGCTGGAAAAGATATCGCAAACCCGGTAGCGCAAATCCTATCCACTGCCTTACTGCTGCGCTACAGCCTGGGATTGTATGATGCCGCAGACACCATTGAGCGTGCGGTGAATCAGGCTCTGGAGGTCGGTTACCGCACTGCCGATCTGGCTGGCGCCGGTAAATCAGTGGGTACCAGAGAAATGGGCAGTATTATCGCCGCGTTAATTAGTCAAGGAGCGTAAACAGAATGGGAAAATCATTATACCAAAAACTGTATGATGCACACGTGGTCTGTACAACAGATAACAAAATGCCATTGCTATATATTGACCGCCATTTAGTACACGAAGTGACCTCTCCGCAAGCGTTTAACGCCCTACGGGCCAAGGGCCGCGCCGTCCGTCACCCAAGAAAAACCTTTGCCACTATGGATCACAACGTGTCCACGCAAACCAAAGACATTAATGCCTGTGGAGAAATGGCTCGTATTCAAATGGAGGAGTTGATAAAAAACTGTGCTGACTTCGGAATACAATTATATGATCTGAATCATCCCTACCAGGGCATCGTGCACGTTATCGGCCCGGAACAAGGAATGACATTGCCTGGTATGACTATCGTCTGTGGCGACTCCCATACCGCCACCCACGGCGCGTTTGGTGCGCTAGCATTCGGCATCGGTACCTCGGAAGTGGAGCATGTTTTGGCAACGCAAACCCTGAAACAGGGACAGGCGAAAACAATGCAAGTAGAAGTTACCGGCCATGCTGCGTCAGGCATTACTGCTAAAGATATCGCGCTGGCGATTATTGGTAAAATCGGCTCAAGTGGCGGCACTGGCCATGTGGTTGAATTCAGCGGTGACGCGATCCGCGCGCTCAGTATGGAAGGCCGCATGACATTGTGCAACATGGCGGTTGAGATGGGCGCTAAAGCAGGACTGGTAGCTCCGGACGACACTACTTATGTCTATTTGCAGAATCGGCAATTCGCGCCCAAGGGAAACGCCTGGCATCAGGCAGTGCTTTACTGGAATACTCTGAAATCAGACATTGACGCCTACTTTGATAAAATAGTAACGCTAGAGGCTAGGGACATCGCGCCACAGGTTACCTGGGGCACCAATCCCAGTCAGGTGATTGCCATTGATCAACCGATCCCGATGCCGGAGTCGTTCAGAAATTCTGTAGAATGCAATTCCGCTGCTAAGGCACTGGCCTATATGGACTTACGGCCCGGTATTCATCTGACCGACGTGACAATTGATAAGGTGTTTATCGGCTCTTGCACAAATTCGCGTATTGAAGATTTACGTGCCGCTGCAGCTATCACTCGCGGCCGCCGTGTCGCCGCCGGCGTACAGACAATTGTCGTGCCCGGTTCTGGTCCGGTCAAGGCGCAGGCAGAAATAGAAGGGCTGGATAAAATCTTTATCGAGGCCGGTTTCGAATGGCGTTTACCGGGCTGTTCCATGTGTCTAGCAATGAACAATGATCGCTTAAACCCTGGCGAGCGCTGCGCGTCTACTAGTAACCGTAACTTTGAGGGTCGTCAGGGCCGAGGTGGACGCACTCATCTGCTCAGCCCCTCGATGGCGGCGGCGGCGGCGTTGGCCGGTCGTTTTTCTGATATTCGCGAATTGAATTAAAGGAACAAAGAAATCGAGATGGCTAAATTTACTCAGCATACTGGCATCGTGGTACCGTTAGACGCTGCCAATGTGGACACCGACGCTATTATTCCTAAACAATTTCTACAGAAAGTTACCCGTATGGGATTTGGTCAGCATCTATTTAACGACTGGCGCTTTCTGGACGATTCTGGGCAGCGACCAAATCCGGACTTCGTATTGAATCAGCCGCGTTACTATGGTGCCAGTATTCTGTTAGCCCGAGAAAACTTTGGCTGTGGCTCCTCACGCGAGCATGCGCCCTGGGCATTGACTGATTACGGTTTTCGTGCGGTAATCGCACCGAGCTTTGCAGATATTTTTTACGGCAACAGCTTGAACAACCAGTTATTACCTATTACTCTCCAAGAGGCTCAAGTAGATGAACTGTTTAAGATGGTCATGACGCAGGAAGGAGCAACCTTCACCATCTGTCTGGAGAAGCAGCAAGTACTAACCGGTGATAAGGTGTACGCCTTTGAGATTGATGGTTTCTGCCGCCATTGCATAGTTAATGGCCTTGATAATATCAGCCTGACGCTGATGCACGACGAAGCGATAAGTCAATATGAAAGTCATCAGCCATCCTTCTTGAGTTAAGAACTGCTGGCTTACGGCTGTGCATGGTGTTGTTTGCGTTCAGCAAACATTTGGAAATTGACTATACTTATCACTGAAGATCAGCTTAGTTTCATCCTGCGTAGTGGTTCAGGTATAAGCTAGGTTAGATTTGATTTTAAAAGTTCCTGAGAAATTATATAATAACAGATTACTCTGTAATCATTTCTGTTCGATTAACAAGCTCTATATATGCCATCGGTGCATTGTCGCCTGCACGAAAGCCACACCTCAGAATGAGAGTGTAACCACCAGCACGGCTCGCGAAACGCGGACCCAGTTTATTAAACAATTTTGCCACAATTTCGTTGTTACGAACGCGGGCGAATGCCAGACGGCGATTTGCAACACTATCAGTTTTAGCGAGCGTAATCAGCGGTTCAACAACACGGCGCAGCTCTTTCGCTTTCGGCAAGGTCGTTTTGATAATTTCGTGGCGAACCAAAGAGCTAATCATGTTACGGAACATAGCTTGGCGATGACTGCTATTGCGATTCAGTTGACGACCACTCTTACGATGACGCATGTATTTTAATCCTTCTCACTTCACCTACTCAGTAAAATCTTGACCTGTAATCAGGTTTATTCATCAGTGATACTTGCAGGAGGCCAGTTTTCCAGGCGCACGCCCAGAGACAATCCACGGGAAGCCAACACGTCTTTAATCTCAGTAAGAGATTTTTTGCCAAGGTTAGGTGTTTTTAAAAGTTCAACCTCAGTGCGCTGTACCAGATCACCGATGTAGTGGATGGCTTCTGCCTTGAGACAGTTAGCTGAACGGACGGTTAATTCCAGATCGTCGACGGGGCGTAGTAAGATCGGATCGAATTCTGGTTTCTCTTCTTTTATTTCTGGCTGACGTACATCACGCAAGTCAACGAAAGCTTCTAGTTGTTCAGCTAGAATTGTTGCTGCACGGCGAATAGCCTCTTCAGGAGTAATTGTGCCATTAGTTTCCATTTCAATGACCAGTTTATCTAGATCGGTACGCTGCTCAACGCGTGCCGCTTCCACATTGTAAGTAATACTCTCTACAGGGCTGTAGCATGCATCTACCAGCAGACGCCCGATTGGGCGTTCATCTTCCTCCAAATGAATTCTGGCTGATGTCGGGACATAACCACGTCCGCGCTGAACCTTGATACGCATATTGATAGATGCATTCTCATCAGTTAAATGACATAAAACATGCTGCGGCTTGACAATTTCGACATCCCCATCATGAGTGATGTCAGCTGCGGTCACAAGGCCAATTCCAGATTTACTCAGGGTTAAGACAACATTATCTTTACCTTGAACTCTCACCGCTAGCTCTTTCAGATTGAGCAAAATCTCTAGAACATCTTCCTGTACACCTTCTTTAGTGCTGTATTCATGTAGTACACCATCAATCTCAACTTCGGTCACTGCGTAACCAGGCATTGATGAGAGCAAAATACGCCGCAGCGCGTTACCTAAAGTATGGCCAAAACCACGCTCTAAAGGCTCAAGGGTCACCTTGGCGTGAGTCGAACTAACTTGCTCAATATCTACCAGGCGCGGTTTTAGAAACTCTGTCACAGAACCCTGCATTATGTCCTCTCTAATTGGTATTAAGCCTTACTTAGAGTAAAGTTCAACGATCAGATGTTCATTAACATCCGCAGAAAGATCGGTACGTTCTGGAATACGTTTAAACACCCCTTCCATCTTATCTGTGTCGACTTCAAGCCAAGCCAGCTTTTCACGCTGATCAGCTAGTTCCAATGAAGCACGAACACGGGATTGCTTTTTCGCTTTCTCACGGATACCAACAACGTCATTTGGAGTAACCTGGTAAGAGGGGATGTTGACAATGCGGCCATTCACCATGACCGCCTTATGGCTGACCAATTGACGTGACTCAGCACGCGTGGCACCAAAACCCATACGGTAAACAACATTGTCTAGACGACCTTCCAGCAGCTGCAGCAGGTTTTCACCGGTATTCCCTTTCAAGCGTGCTGCTTCTTTGTAGTAATTGCGAAATTGACGTTCCAATACACCATAGATACGACGAACTTTTTGTTTCTCACGTAACTGTACACCATAATCAGACTGGCGCGGTTTACGCAAGCCATGCTGACCAGGTGGTTGCTCAATTTTACACTTGGAATCGATCGCGCGAACTCCAGATTTCAGAAAAAGATCTGCACCTTCACGACGACTCAACTTGAGTCTAGGACCCAAATACCTTGCCATTTCTTTCTCCAGCCACCCTAAAGCAGCGTTATACGCGACGCTTTTTAGGTGGACGACAACCGTTATGGGGGATCGGAGTCACATCAGTAATATTTGTGATGCGGAAACCAACTGCGCTTAACGCACGGACGGTAGACTCGCGGCCTGGGCCTGGTCCTTTAACCATAATTTCTAAATTCTTGATGCCATATTCTTTTACAGCTTCAGCGCAATGTTCTGCTGCGACTTGTGCGGCAAAAGGGGTAGACTTACGGGAACCACGAAAACCGGAACCACCGGCAGTCGCCCAACCTAATGTATTACCATGACGATCGGTAATAGTTACAATAGTATTATTGAAAGACGAATGGATATGAGCTACACCATCTGGAATCTGCTTTTTAACACGCTTGCGTGTACGAATAGATGCCTTAACCATATTATTTATTCACCCCGATTATTTCTTGATCGGTTTTCGTGGACCTTTACGGGTACGGGCATTGGTCTTGGTACGCTGACCGCGGACAGGAAGACCACGACGATGACGTAAACCACGATAGGTACCAAGGTCCATCAAGCGTTTGATACTTAGGGCTACTTTACGACGCAGATCACCTTCAACAACAAACGTAGCAACTGCGTTACGTAGCATGTCAACCTGATCTTCAGACAATTCCTTGAGTTTAACATTCTCAGCAATGCCAGTAGCCATGCAGATGTGCTGAGAGCGAGCTCTGCCGATACCGTATATTGACGTTAATGCAATAACGGTATGTTTATGATCAGAAATGTTAATACCTGCTATACGGGCCACACTATGCTCTCCTAGAGTTTTTAACGGCAACATCGTTCTAGAAAGCCCGTCAGGATACTCAAACAATGTTGCAGCGACACACAAAAGATTGGCTGGCCAATCTACCAGCTAAACCTAGCTTTGCAAGAAAAATGCTGAAAATATTACCCCTGTCGTTGTTTATGCTTAGGCTCAACGCTGCAAATCACATGGATAACATTGTTGCGTTTAACAATTTTGCAGTTACGACATAATTTCTTGACAGAAGCACGAACTTTCATTTTTGCTTTCCGTAACTTTTCAAGTTACCTGAATTCAGGTTTGCTTTCTTCAATACAGATTCATATTGACTCGACATCATTAAAGTCTGTACTTGAGATATAAAATCTATAATAACCACAACGACGATCAATAAGGATGTGCCTCCAAAATAAAAGGGAACCGTCATTGCGTCACGCATGAACTCTGGAATTAGGCAGATAAAGGTAATATATATAGCGCCGACTAGAGTTAGTCGGGTCATCACTTTATCAATATGCCTTGCCGTTTGCTCCCCTGGCCGAATGCCTGGTACAAATGCACCTGATTTCTTCAGGTTATCTGCTGTCTCACGTGGATTGAAAACCAATGCTGTATAAAAGAAACAGAAAAATATGATTGCTGCAGCATATAGTAAGACATACAGCGGTTGACCAGGCTGTAAATAGAGCGAGATTGTAGTCAGCCAATACCACCCAATACCACCTCCGAACCAGGATGTGATTGTAGCTGGAAACAAAATGATACTGGAGGCGAAAATTGCCGGGATAACCCCAGCCATATTCACTTTTAGCGGCAAATGTGTGCTCTGTACTGCATAAACACGACGCCCTTGCTGACGCTTAGCGTAGCTAACGATAATACGACGTTGACCACGTTCAACGAATACCACGAATAACGTTACCGTAAATACCAGAATTACAACCAGTAGTAACTGGAGAAAGTGTAAATCTCCTTGTCGAGCTTGCTCTATGGTATGAGCAACGGCAGGTGGCAAGCCAGCTACGATACCCGCAAAGACAATGAGTGAGATACCATTACCAATACCCCGTTCAGTAATTTGCTCACCTAGCCACATTAGAAACATTGTCCCACAAACTAGGCTAACTACTGCAGTACAGTAAAATGCAAAGCCTGGGTTAAGTACTACACCTTGCATTCCAGGCATATTCGGCAAACCAGTAGCGACACCGATCGATTGGAGTATAGCCAACATCAACGTGCCACAGCGGGTGTACTGGCTAATTTTACGCCTGCCAGCTTCTCCCTCTTTTTTAATCTCCGCCAGCGTTGGCTGAATTACCGTCACCAGCTGAATGATGATCGACGCCGAAATATATGGCATAATCCCTAAAGCAAAGATAGAAGCACGGCTAAGTGCACCTCCAGAGAACATGTTAAACATTTCAATAATGGTGCCTCGTTGTTGTTCGAGAAATTTCCCAAGCACGGTAGTGTCAATTCCAGGAATCGGAATAAAAGAGCCGACACGGAAGACAATTAGCGCCCCGATAACAAATAAAAACCTGCGCTTTAACTCGCCAAGCCCACGTTGGTTTTTAACGCTTTGAAAATCTAATCCCGACTGCTTAGCCATTTGCTTACTTATTATCCCTTAACTTTACCACCAATAGCTTGGATTGCAGCACGCGCACCTTTACTTATACGCAAACCATGTACGGTAACCACGCGTCCGATTTCACCAGATAGCATAACTTTAGCAAACTGAATCTGGGCACCGACGATATTAGCTGCTTTCAATGTATCTAGATTCACCACATCCCCTTCAATGTGCGTTAAATTTGACAGACGGACTTCCGCGGTAATCATAGATTTGCGAGACGTAAAGCCTACTTTTGGCAGACAACGGTACAGAGGCATCTGACCACCTTCAAATCCGCGACGTACGTTACCGTTAGAACGAGATTTCTGGCCTTTATGACCGCGCCCTCCGGTTTTACCTAAGCCAGAGCCAATGCCACGACCTGAACGCTTAGAAATGTGCTTGGAACCCTTGGCCGGAGATAAAATATTTAAATGCACCTCTTATTTCCTCACTTTAACCATGTAAGAAACGACATTAATCATACCACGTACTTCAGGTGTATCTTCACGTTCAACGGTGTGACCAATACGACGCAGGCCTAGACCAACCAAAGTTGCCTTGTGTTTCGACAGACGACCAATAGAACTACGAGTCTGAGTGATTTTAATATTCTGCATTATAGTCAATTATCCCAGAATTTCTTCAGTGGATTTACCGCGCTTGGCGGCGACCATTTTAGGAGACTTCATATTATTAAGAGCGCCAATAGTTGCACGAACTACGTTGATAGAGTTAGTGGAACCATAAGTTTTTGCCAGTACATTATGAACCCCTGCAACTTCCAGAACAGCGCGCATTGCACCACCAGCGATGATACCAGTACCTTCAGAAGCTGGCTGCATGAATACGCGGGAACCTGTGTGCTCACCCTTGATCGGGTGCTGCAGGGTGCCACCATTTAACGCTATATTCACCATACTGCGACGGGCTTTTTCCATTGCTTTCTGAATTGCTGCCGGAACTTCTCGTGCTTTGCCGTAACCAAAACCAACGCGACCATTACCATTACCGATAACTGTCAGTGCGGTAAAGCTGAAAATACGACCACCTTTTACAGTTTTGGATACACGGTTTACTGAGATCAGCTTTTCCTGTAGTTCGCCAGATTGCTTTTCGATATGTGCCATCTTTAACACTTTCACCTCTATATATCTTAGATCTGAAGGCCAGCTTCACGGGCGGCATCTGCCAGTGCCTGGACTCGACCATGATATTGGAACCCGGAACGGTCAAAAGATACACCCTTGATGCCTTTCCCTAGCGCGCGCTCTGCGATAATTTTACCTACAGCGGCGGCGGCATTTTTGTTACCAGTGCCTTTTAACTGATCAACAATAGCTTTTTCTACAGTAGAAGCGGCTACCAAGACTTCAGAGCCGTTTGGTGCGATAATTTGTGCGTAAATATGACGTGGGGTACGGTGTACCACTAGACGAATTGAACCCAATTTTTGAAGCTTGCATCGCGCACGAGTTGCACGACGGATACGAGCTATTTTCTTATCCATAATGCTATGCTACCTCTTACTTCTTCTTAGCCTCTTTGGTACGCACGATTTCATCAGCGTAACGAATACCCTTTCCTTTATAAGGCTCAGGGCGACGATAGGCACGAAGATCTGCCGCAACCTGACCAATAATTTGCTTATCAGCACCTTTCAGCACAATTTCAGTCTGACTAGGACATTCTGCAGTGATGCCCTTCGGCAGTTCATGATTGATGGGGTGAGAAAAGCCCAGAGACAAATTCACCACATTACCTTTAACTGCAGCACGATAACCTACACCTACTAGCTGCAACTTTTTAGTGAAGCCGTCAGTCACACCAATCACCATACCGTTCAGTAACGCACGCATGGTTCCTGCAAGCGCCCAACCATTAGCATGGCCTGTGCGCGGAGTAAAAGCCAGCTCGTTATTAGCATACTTAACGTCAATAGCTTCATGGATAGTACGCGTCAGCTCGCCGTTTTTACCTTTAATTGAAATATCCTGACCGTTGAGTTTTATCTCTACATTAGCAGGAATGACGATGGTTGCTTTAGCAACACGAGACATTATTTCTCCCCATTTACACTACGTAGCAAATAACCTCGCCACCAAGACCAGCGTGGCGAGCCTCACGATCAGTCATGATGCCTTTAGATGTGGAAATAATTGCGATACCCATGCCAGCCATTACTCTCGGTAGAGCATCTTTTTTCTTATAGATACGCAGTCCGGGTCGACTAATACGCCGGATGTTTTCTATCACCGACCTACCCTGGAAGTATTTCAATACCAATTCCAGCACAGGATTGGTGTCGCCTTCAATTTTATAGTCTTCAATAAATCCTTCTTCTTTCAACAAGCTGGCAATTGCCACTTTAAGTTTAGAAGAAGGTATGGAGACTACGGTTTTATTCGCGATCTGACCGTTACGGATACGGGTCAACATATCTGCAATCGGATCTTGCATGCTCATATCTTTAGTTTCCGTGATTTAATGGTGATAATTTACCAACTAGCCTTCCCCAAACCCGGGATTTCACCGCGCATAGCGGCTTCACGGACTTTGATACGGCTTAACCCGAATTTTCTCAGGAAAGAGTGCGGACGACCAGTTTGGCGACAGCGATTACGCTGACGAGATGGGCTGGAATCACGAGGTAGAGTCTGTAGCTTGAGAACTGCATCCCAACGTTCTTTATCAGAAATATGCACATTGGAAATAATGATTTTAAGTTTAGCGCGTTCTGCGAAGAATTTATCAGCTAATTTAACACGTTTTACTTCGCGTGCTTTCATGGATTGTTTAGCCATCAAAAACCTTCTTACTTGCAGAATGGAAAATTAAAGGCGCTCAACAGCGCATGGCCTTCATCGTCGGATTTCGCAGTGGTGGTAATAGTAATATCTAAACCACAAACACGATCGACTTTGTCATAGTCGATTTCCGGGAAGATGATCTGTTCACGTACACCCATGCTGTAGTTACCGTGTCCGTCAAATGATTTGACGGACAGACCACGGAAATCACGGATGCGCGGTACGGCAATGGAAATCAGTCGCTCAAAGAAATCCCACATACGTTCACCACGTATAGTTACTTTACAGCCAATCGGATAGCCCTGACGAATTTTGAAGCTAGAAACAGATTTACGCACTTTAGTGATAAGTGGTTTTTGTCCAGAAATTGCAGTCAAATCAGCTGCGGCGTTGTCTAGAAGCTTTTTATCAGCAATTGCTTTACCTACACCCATGTTTAGAGTGATCTTCTTAATTCGAGGAGCTTGCATAACAGAACGGTAGCCGAATTGTCTTATCAGTTGAGTTATTACTTCATTTTTATAATAATCGTGAAATTTTGCCATCGTACTATTCCACATTACTTAATAATTTTACCATTAGATTTAAAGATCCGTATTTTTTTACCGTCTTCAATCCTAAACCCCACACGGTCTGCCTTGCTGAATGCCGCATTGAAAATTGCAAGATTGGAAAGATTGATTGCTGCCTCTTTCTCAATGATACCACCTTGTTGATTTGTATCCGGTGCTGGTTTTTGGTGCTTCTTGACCAGATTGATACCCTCAACAATAGCCTTACCGGTAGACAAGACATTTTTCACTTTGCCGCGCTTGCCTTTATCTTTTCCAGTTAGTACGATAACTTCGTCACCGCGATGAATTTTCGCTGCCATGACCTACTCCTTAGAGTACTTCTGGTGCTAATGAGATGATTTTCATAAACTTTTCGGTACGTAGTTCACGAGTCACTGGCCCAAAAATACGAGTACCGATGGGTTGTTCAGTGTTGTTCAATAAAACACAAGCATTACCATCGAAGCGAACGATAGAACCGTCTGGGCGACGAATACCTTTTTTAGTGCGTACTACTACCGCTTTCAAAACATCACCTTTTTTTACTTTACCACGAGGAATAGCTTCTTTGATGGTAATTTTGATAATGTCGCCAACACTTGCATAGCGACGGTATGAGCCACCTAGAACCTTGATGCACATCACACGACGTGCACCGGAGTTGTCAGCTACAGTCAGCATAGTCTGTTGTTGGATCATGTAGTGCCTCGCTAATGTTGACTGCCTACTTAATGATATACTTCAATCAATCGAAAAAATCTGCAACACCTAAATTAACATTATAACACTGCTCTTTAGCAAATGGGTAGAAAAAAATAAGCAACCCAAAGCACGAGCCGGTTTACCCTGCTTAGAGCACGCCTATATGCTTACCTGTATTATAAGATCGCTTTTTCTACAATGCGAACTAGAGTCCAAGATTTAGTCTTAGAGATTGGACGACATTCGCTGATTTCAATGATGTCGCCGATATTGCTGTCATTGTTCTCGTCATGTACGTGAAGCTTAGTCGTACGTTTGATAAACTTGCCGTAGATCGGGTGTTTTACAAAGCGTTCAATGGCCACAACAATGGATTTTTCCATCTTGTTGCTAATTACACGACCTTGCAGAGTGCGAATTTTGTTACTCATTAAGTACTTGCCTTCTCAGTCAATAATGTCTTCATGCGCGCAACATTGCGACGCACTTGCTTTAATAAGTAAATTTGCCGCATTTGACCTCTAGCAACCTGCATACGCAAGTTGAATTGCTCGCGCAGCAAGTGCAGCAGTTTGGTGTTCAACTCTTCAGAACTTTTTTCACGTGGCTTTTGTGCTTTCATTACATCATTGCCTTAGTTATAAAGGTAGTTTTTATGGGTAGTTTCGCTGCTGCTAGCTTGAAGGCTTCTCGAGCCAACTCTTCCGGAATGCCGTCCATTTCATACAGAACTTTACCCGGATGAATCAAGGCGACCCAGTATTCTACGTTACCTTTACCTTTACCCATACGCACTTCAAGCGGTTTTTCGGTGATTGGTTTGTCCGGGAAAATACGGATCCAGATCTTACCTTGACGCTTAACTGAACGTGTCATAGCACGACGTGCTGCTTCAATTTGACGAGCGGTCAAACGACCGCGGCCAACAGCTTTGAGACCGAAAGCACCGAAACTAACATCTGTACCAGCTGCTAAGCCACGGTTACGGCCTTTGTGCATTTTACGGAACTTTGTACGCTTTGGTTGTAACATTAGACACTCTCTCTATAGTCCGGCCTTTACGCTGCTGTTTTTTAGTTTGAGTAGCTGGTTCTGGTTGTTCAACGGCAGCCATACCACCTAAGATCTCACCTTTGAAGATCCACACTTTTACACCAAGGACACCATAAGTGGTGTGTGCTTCGGCGGTGTTGTAGTCGACATCTGCACGCAGGGTATGCAACGGAACACGACCTTCTCGATACCACTCAGTACGGGCGATTTCAGTGCCACCCAAACGACCACTGACTTCAACTTTAATCCCCTTGGCACCTAATCGCATGCCATTCTGTACAGCACGCTTCATCGCACGGCGAAACATAACACGACGTTCCAGCTGCGAAGAAATGCTGTCAGCAACTAGCTTGGCATCCAGTTCTGGCTTACGGACTTCAACGATATTAATCTGTGCCGGTACGCTAGTAATATCTGCTATGACCCTACGCAGTTTTTCGACGTCTTCGCCCTTTTTACCGATTACTATGCCTGGACGAGCAGTGTGAATAGTTACACGGATACTCTTGGCCGGACGCTCGATCACTACGCGGGAAACTGAAGCCTTCGACAATTCCTGATTAAGGAATTGTCGAACTTTAAAGTCGCTATCCAGGTTGTCAGCAAATTCTTTCGTATTCGCATACCAAGTGGAGTTCCAGGACTTAACAATACCTAAGCGAACACCATTAGGATGTACTTTTTGACCCATCGTTGTTAGTCTCCAGAGCTTAGTGATCGGACACAATTACAGTAATGTGACTAGTGCGCTTTAGGACACGATCTACACGACCCTTAGCGCGAGGCATAATGCGTTTCATGCTCGGTCCCGTGTCGACAAAAATCTTGGCGACTTTCAGATCATCGATATCTATGCCATCATTGTTCTCAGCGTTAGCAATAGCAGACTCCAGTACTTTCTTCATTAGACCAGCCGCTTTCTTATTGGTGTAGGTCAGTACTTCCAAAGCTTGTGATACTTTCTTGCCGCGAATTAGGTTCGCCACTAAGCGAACCTTTTGAGCAGAAGAACGAGCGTGACGATGTTGAGCAATAGTTTCCATCTCTAATTCTCTAAATTCTCCTAACCTTAGCACTTTTAGATTTTTTGTCGGCTGCATGGCCGCGATAAATACGCGTTGGTGAAAATTCGCCCAACTTATGACCGACCATCTCATCAGCAACAAAAATGGGTACATGCTGACGCCCATTATGAACAGCGATGGTCAAACCGATCATTATCGGAAAAATAGTTGAACGGCGGGACCAGGTGCGAATAGGTTTCTTATCACCGCTTTCCACAGCTTTCTCTACCTTCTTTAGCAAGTGTAGGTCAATGAATGGACCTTTCCTGAGAGAACGTGGCATAAGTTTATCCTCTTATTTTTTGCTACGGCGACGTATGATGAACTTATCAGTACGCTTATTGCTACGGGTTTTCTTACCTTTGGTCTGTACTCCCCACGGGGATACCGGGTGCTTACCAAAATTACGACCTTCACCGCCACCATGCGGGTGGTCGACCGGATTCATTGCCGTACCGCGAACAGTCGGGCGGATACCACGCCAGCGATTGGCGCCAGCTTTACCTAATATGCGCAACATATGTTCGGTATTACCTACTTCACCTAGGGTTGCACGGCATTCAGACTGAATTTTGCGAATTTCACCGGAGCGCAGACGCAGCGTGACATAAGCACCATCACGGGACACGATCTGAGCATAAGTACCAGCAGAACGTGCCAACTGACCACCTTTACCCGGTTTCATTTCTATGTTATGTACAATGGAACCGACCGGAATACGGTGCATTGGCAAGGTGTTCCCAGGTTTGATTGCCGCGCTGATACCAGATTGAATCTGGTCGCCTGATTTCAGGCTTTTCGGCGCTAAAATATAACGACGCTCACCATCTTTATATAATACCAGAGCGATGTTAGCAGAACGGTTAGGATCATATTCTAGACGTTCTACAATTGCCGGAATATTATCTTTATTACGCCTAAAGTCGATCAAGCGATAGTGTTGCTTGTGACCGCCACCGATATGACGCGTAGTGATATGGCCATTGTTGTTACGGCCGCCTGATTTATTAAGTGCTTTCAGCAACAAAGCATAAGGTTTACCCTTGTGCAGCTCAGGGTTCACTACTTTTACAACATGGCGACGTCCAGGAGATGTCGGCTTACATTTAACAATGGCCATTACTTTTACTCCTCCGACTTACTCTACGCCACCGATGAAATCAAGATCCTGGCCTTTTTGCAGAGTAACGTAAGCTTTTTTCCAACAGTTACGGCGACCAATGCGCTGTTCGCGACGTTTTTTCTTCCCTTTAACGACCAAGGTACGCACGTTGTTAACTTCTACTGAAAACAATTTATGTACAGCGGCTTTGATTTCTACTTTTGTCGCATCTTTAGCTACCTTGAGAACGATGGTGTTATGTTTTTCCATATCGGTGGATGCTTTTTCAGAAACATGCGGCGCGCGCAATATTTTCAGCAGATGTTCTTCGCGAATCATGCCAGCATATCCTCAACTTGCTTCACACCATCAGCCGTCATAATAACTTTATCGAAGGCGATCAGGCTAACTGGGTCGATACCCGAAGCTGCGCGTACCTCTACCTTATAGAGGTTGCGCGCAGCCAGAAGTAAGTTTCTATCCAATCCCCCGGTGATGATTAGCACATCTTCCAACACCATATCTTTTAGCTTTTGTGCTAGTAGTCTAGTTTTCGGTGCCTCGATAGAAAATTGTTCAAAAGAAATCAAACGATCTTGACGAATCAGTTCTGATAGAATGCTTTTTAGCGCTCCACGATACATTTTCTTATTTATTTTCTGACTATAATTTCGCGGCTTGGCAGCAAAAGTCACGCCACCAGAACGCCAAATCGGGCTCTTGGTGCTGCCGGCGCGTGCACGACCAGTACCTTTCTGACGCCAAGGCTTTCTACCAGAACCAGTGACTTCAGAACGATTCCTCTGAGCACGGGTACCCTGACGAGCACTTGCTGCGTAAGCCACAACAACCTGGTGGATAAGTGCTTCATTGAAGTCACTCCCAAAGATAACTTCGGAAACAGTTAGCGCACTTTGTGTGTCTTTTAATATCAATTCCATTCCCTATCCCCATAGATGTTACGCCTTAACAACCGGTTTAACGATTAGATTATTACTGATCGCCCCAGGGACAGAACCTTTAATCAGCAGTAGGTTGCGTTCCATATCAACACGTACCACGTTTAGGCTTTGAATGGTTACGCGTTCACTACCAAGGTGGCCTGCCATTTTCTTGCCCTTAAATACTTTTCCTGGAGTTTGATTTTGACCGATAGAACCTGGAACACGGTGAGATAGGGAATTACCGTGGGTAGCATCCTGGGTGCGGAAGTTCCAGTGCTTTATAGTACTGGAAAAACCTTTCCCTTTGGAAGTACCAGTAACATCGACCTTTTTTATATTAGCAAACAGCTCTATAGTGATACTCTGGCCGACGGTGACTTCTTCATCATCTTCGATGCGGAATTCCCATAGACCGCGACCGGCTTTAACGCCTGCTTTCGCAAAATGACCGGCTATCGATTTGGTTACACGGTTAGCCTTTTGAGTTCCAGTGGTAACTTGGATAGCACAGTATCCGTCATTTTCTAGACTTTTAACTTGGGTTACGTAATTTGCTTCAATTTCAATAATGGTAACAGGGATAGAACCGCCATCTTTAGTAAAGATACGAGTCATGCCCACTTTACGTCCAATTAAGCCCTTCATTATTTTAACCTTTTCGTCGTTCAACTACTTGTTTTAACCTAAGCTTATCTGTACATCTACACCAGAAGCTAGGTCTAGACGCATAAGAGCATCAACGGTTTTCTCAGTTGGCTCGACGATGTCAACTAGACGCTTATGAGTGCGAATTTCATACTGATCGCGCGCATCTTTGTTGACATGCGGAGAGATCAAAATGGTAAAACGCTCTTTTCGGGTCGGTAATGGGATCGGGCCACGTACCTGAGCACCGGTACGCTTGGCAGTTTCGACAATTTCTGCAGTTGATTGATCAATTAGACGATGATCAAATGCTTTCAAACGGATACGGATTCTTTGGTTCTGCATGAGACCAGAGCTCCAAGTATTTATTTTTATAAAAGTAAATTGCCCCTACATCCATTGTGATTGATGCTGGAATGCAATAACCCAGTCTTACCCCTTTTAATTTCGAAAATATTATCTAGAAAATTACCACTTATAAGATCAGCGTGGACTAAGTGATCAAGTTGGCTCTCGGGGTGAATATCTACAAAAAGCCATGTATTATATGCAAATCTACCCAGATAAAGCAAGTGCTAGCTAGAAAAACTCAGGACATTACTTATCTTAATTTGCTGCATGACTACCTAATTAGCACATCGTGTTTTGAATCTGTGCTGAGTAATACGCTGACTAATTGAGCTAGTACTATTAAAGATATTTAAGAATGAACAGTGCAACCGAGATTAAAGATATCACCCTTGCTGACGAAAGAGGAAGCATACTCAGGAGCAGCAAAAATAGTATTTAAAAGATCAACAGCAATAAGTTCTGAAGGAAAACATTTGTTCCAGAAAAATTCCATAGCGCAGAAAGGCTGCGTTAGCAACAGTATCCCAAATATATGTATCTTGCTTAAGGGGACGTCTCTTAGCAAGCTAAGAGACGTTTTTTAACTGTGATTGTAGGTAGTTCTGGACACCGATACAGGTAAGGTGTCTCAGTTCAGTTTCCAGAGAACCAATATGATCTTCCTCGTCGGTTAGGATCTCAATCATTAAATCCCGCGATACGTAATCACGGACCGAATCCGCATAGGCAATACCATCACGCAGAATCTGCGTGCTTTGTAGTTCTAGAGTGAGGTCGGATCTCAGCATTTCTTCCACATCTTTACCAATGTTCATTGGACCTAGATCCTGCAAATTTGGCAATCCTTCTAGGAATAAAATACGTTCAATATAGCGATCCGCATGTTTCATTTCATCAATGGATTCATGGTATTCAAAGTCATTAAGGCGCATCAGGCCCCAATTCTTGAACATCCTGGCATGTAGGAAAAATTGATTTATAGCCACAAGCTCATTGATAAGCAATTTGTTAAGATGAACAATAACTTGAGTATCACCTTTCATAATAAATCCCTCAGTAACGCGTATTATACTAAATATATAACCTCGACATAATAATGCAAAGCAATAACCTTGAATTTTTATCTATGTTAGCCAGTGCGCTGCGCATATACATTTATTCTCTACTAACAATTAACATCAGTCATTTCAACTGTTAAAAAGCCTACGGTTGGTAAGTTTGACCGCACTTCGCATTTCTTTGATTACTCAAGACATACGTAAATAACTTATATTGCTGTTACTTTAATTTGATTCTCATAGAGTTAACTAAAATAATAACACAATAAAAATTATTACTCCAATATATAAACATTGCTACTTGCGTTGCTGTGATTGACTGATTGATACATTGCTAAGGCTAAAGTTTGTTTCTCGTGAAAGAGAATGAAACGACCGTGAGACTTGGTACTTCAAGAAATAATTTTAGAAACAACGCCGGCGCCAACGGTGCGACCACCTTCGCGGATAGCGAAACGCAGACCGTCGTCCATAGCGATCGGTGCAATCAGATTAACAACCATTTCGATGTTGTCACCAGGCATAACCATTTCTACGCCTTCCGGCAGTTCGATGATACCGGTCACGTCAGTAGTACGGAAATAAAACTGCGGGCGGTAGCCTTTGAAGAAAGGCGTATGACGACCACCTTCGTCTTTGTTTAGAATATAAACTTCTGATTCAAACTGGGTGTACGGCTTAATAGAGCTCGGTTTAGCCAAAACCTGACCACGTTCTACTTCGTCACGCTTAGTACCACGCAGCAGCACACCAATATTTTCACCGGCACGTCCTTCATCCAGCAGTTTACGAAACATTTCAACACCAGTGCAGGTGGTTTTTATGGTGTCTTTAATGCCCACAATTTCCACTTCTTCACCCACTTTAATGATACCGCGTTCTACACGACCGGTCACCACGGTACCGCGACCGGAGATGGAAAATACATCTTCGATCGGCAACAGGAACGGCTTGTCGATGGCACGTTCTGGTTCCGGAATGTAAGTATCCAGCGCTTTAGCCAGTTCGATAATTTTCTGTGTCCAGGCTTCGTCACCTTCTAGTGCTTTTAGCGCGGAGCCGCGGATTATTGGAGTCTCATCACCGGGAAAGTCATACTGAGACATCAATTCGCGTACTTCCATTTCGACCAATTCCAGCAACTCTTCGTCATCTACCATATCGCATTTATTCATGAACACGATGATGTACGGAACGCCTACTTGACGACCTAGCAGGATGTGTTCACGGGTCTGTGGCATCGGGCCATCGGTCGCGGCGACTACAAGAATTGCGCCATCCATCTGAGCTGCACCGGTGATCATGTTTTTCACATAGTCGGCATGTCCCGGGCAATCTACGTGCGCGTAGTGACGAGTCTGAGTATCGTATTCAACATGTGAGGTATTAATGGTGATACCACGCGCCTTTTCTTCCGGCGCGTTGTCTATTTGATCGAATGCACGCGCGCTGCCTCCGTAGGCCTTGGCCAGAACAGTGGTAATAGCTGCTGTCAGGGTAGTTTTACCATGGTCAACGTGACCGATAGTACCGACGTTAATGTGTGGCTTTATACGTTGAAACTTTTCTTTAGACATAGATTGTTCCTTTATTCTTTAGCTCTTACGCTCTCACTAGTCTGTTAGATCACTAAATATGAATTGTATTCTTATGAGCTTATTTGGTTCTACGAGCTTCGATAATGACCTGGGCAACATTGTTCGGTGCTTCATTGTACTTTAGGAATTCCATGGAGTAGGAAGCGCGGCCCTGGGTCTGTGAACGCAAATCAGTAGCATAACCGAACATTTCAGATAAAGGGACCTGAGCACGGACGGTTTTACCAACCGCAGTGTCTTCTATACCGTCAATCATACCGCGACGACGGTTTAAATCACCAATCACGTCACCCATGTAGTTTTCAGGAGTTTCAACTTCTACCTTCATGATAGGTTCTAGCAAAACTGGTTTCGCCTTCATAAAGCCTTCTTTGAAAGCCATGGAGCTCGCGATCTTAAACGCCATTTCCGAAGAATCAACTTCATGGTAAGAACCATAGAAAGCAGCAACTCGGACGTCTACAATCGGGTAACCGGCCAGGACGCCGTTCTTCATCTGTTCTTGAATACCTTTATCTACCGCTGGAATATATTCTTTGGGAACTACGCCACCAACGATTTCATTCAGGAACTCATAGCCTTTTCCACCTGGATCCATTGGTTCAATACGCAGCCATACGTGACCGAACTGACCACGACCACCAGACTGACGAACAAATTTACCTTCTTGTTCGACGGTAGTTCGGATCGTTTCTCGGTAGGCTACTTGTGGTTTACCGACGTTGGCTTCCACGCTGAATTCGCGACGCATACGATCGACGAGAATTTCAAGATGCAGCTCACCCATACCGGCGATGATGGTCTGACCAGACTCCTCATCGGTCCACACACGGAAAGACGGATCTTCTTGCTCTAGCCGACCAAGAGCCATACCCATTTTTTCCTGGTCGGCTTTGGTTTTCGGTTCTAAGGCGACGGAGATAACTGGTTCCGGGAACTCCATGCGCTCAAGGATAAATGGTGCGTATGGATCACACAGGGTATCCCCGGTAGTTACGTCTTTTAAGCCGATGGCTGCTGCGATGTCTCCGGCTCGCACTTCCTTGATTTCATCACGTTTGTTAGCATGCATTTGTACGATACGGCCGAAACGCTCGCGTTTTTCTTTCACCGAGTTTAGCACAGTGTCACCGGAATTAACTACACCGGAGTAAACACGGAAGAAGGTCAAGTTACCTACAAACGGATCGGTAGCAATTTTGAATGCCAGGGCTGAGAATGGCTCTTCGTCTCTGGAGTGACGTTCGGCATGGGTTTCTCTATCATCCAGTACGCCGTTAATCGCAGGAATATCGTTCGGCGCCGGCAGATATTCAATTACCGCATCCAACATTGCCTGCACCCCTTTGTTTTTGAACGCCGAGCCACAAATTACTAGGATGATTTCGTTATTCAGGACGCGCTGGCGTAGACCGCGCTTAATTTCTTTTTCGGTCAACTCTTCGCCACCAAGGTATTTATCCATCAGCTCTTCAGACGCTTCAGCTGCAGATTCAACCAGATGCTGGTGCCATTTATCAGCCAGGTCGACCAGATCAACCGGAATGTCTTCATAAGTGAAGGTCACACCCTGATCTGCTTCACTCCAGTTGATCGCTTTCATTTTCACCAGATCGATGATGCCAGTAAAATTTTCTTCTGCGCCGATAGCCAGCTGAATCGGAACTGGGTTAGCGGCTAGACGGGTCTTTATCTGTTCAACTACGCGCAAATAGTTAGCGCCTATACGGTCCATCTTGTTAACGAACGCGATACGCGGTATTTTATATTTGTTTGCCTGACGCCATACTGTTTCAGATTGCGGCTGCACGCCGCCTACCGCGCAATACACCATGACTGCGCCATCAAGTACACGCATGGAGCGTTCCACTTCGATGGTGAAGTCAACATGCCCTGGGGTGTCAATGATGTTGATACGGTGTGAATCAAACTGTTTAGCCATACCGGCCCAGAAACAAGTGGTCGCAGCGGACGTGATGGTGATACCACGTTCCTGTTCCTGTGCCATCCAGTCCATGGTAGCTGCACCATTATGAACTTCACCGATCTTATGGTTCACGCCGGTGTAGAACAGAATACGTTCAGTCGTAGTAGTTTTACCAGCATCAACGTGTGCACTGATACCAATATTACGGTAGTGTGCAATGGGTGTTATACGAGCCATTTAAATCCTCAAGGTGCTAGGGCGTTCACTATTAAGACAATTTGGTAAGAACAACGCTAAAGGTCCACTGGGTGTGGCTACTACACAGTACGATTACCAGCGGTAGTGGGCGAACGCCTTGTTAGCATCTGCCATACGGTGAATGTCTTCACGTTTTTTTACAGCAGTACCTTTGTTTTCTGCTGCATCGAAAAGTTCGTTTGCCAGACGCAAAGCCATAGATTTATCACCACGTTTACGAGCAGCTTCAACGATCCAACGCATTGCCAGAGCATTACGGCGAACTGGACGCACCTCCACTGGCACCTGATAAGTAGAACCCCCCACTCGACGCGCTTTGATTTCGACAGCTGGGCGCACGTTATCCAGTGCTATTTCAAAAGATTCCAGATGACCTTTACCAAAACGCTGAGCCAGGCTCTCCAGAGCAGTATAGACGATTGCTTCTGCAATAGATTTTTTACCATCTACCATTAAGATGTTAACAAACTTGGCTAAAAGCTCAGATCCGAATTTCGGATCTGGCAAAATTTTACGTTGACCAACAATGCGACGACGTGGCATGGAAATGCTCCGTTGTTAATTCAAGGTTATCCAACACTCAATGACTTCCTTTGACAGTTTTAATAAAACGTTTGCCTTGTTTAAGGAGAACCGTTTAAATTTTCGGCTTCTTTACGCCGTATTTGGATCGACCCTGTTTTCGATCTTTAACACCGGAGCAGTCAAGCGCGCCACGAATGGTGTGGTAACGCACACCCGGCAGATCTTTAACACGACCACCTCGGATCAGAATCACGGAGTGCTCCTGCAGGTTATGACCCTCACCACCGATGTAGGAAGTGACTTCAAAACCATTAGTTAAACGAACACGGCAAACTTTACGTAGTGCAGAGTTCGGTTTTTTCGGGGTTGTGGTATATACACGAGTACATACGCCACGTTTCTGCGGGCAGCCTTCCAAGGCTGGAACGTTGTTTTTCGCCACCTTCATAGTGCGTGGTTTGCGTACTAGCTGGTTAATAGTTGCCATTCAGTTAAAGCTCCTGGATGTTGCTTCGCATGTTCAGAGGTGCAGGATTTTATGACTGACAAGTAAAGGCGTCAAGAAAAATACGATCAACCTAGCTCACCACGCCATCTGCTGCGGCTGTCTTTCTGTCAGTCTGACGAAATCAGTATAACTAATTACCATGATATTGTGCGTAAAATGAGCAGCCAAGCCGCGAGCAGCAATATCATTTTCCAGAGCGTGTAGAGTCAAAAGGGAAGAAGTGAGAGCACGTGCGGCCGGTGAACCTGCCAGACCGGCTATTACACCATCAGCCAGCAGTAGTAGATCGTCTCCGGGGAGTATAATACGCAGCAACTCTGTTAGGTCACAGACATAAGGAGAACGGCTCATGGTATACAGCATAAACATCTCCGAGCTTAGAATGTCAACACAGTGTCAAAGGCGGTCAGGCGCTGGCGCCAGTCTGCCGCAGATAGCCACTCGGGATCCAATACCCAGCCAACGCTAGCATCTAAACCTCGCTCTATCGCCGAGTCGGCGCAGAGATACAGTCGATCGATGTCATAGAGGGGCAACACTCCGAAGGTAGAGATGAAATCACGTGCCAGAATACGTTCTGGATGCTGATGCGGCAACAGTAGCAATACGCCGTCAGAGATGAAAAATACACCGATGTCCTCAGCTAGTGCCGAGGTGGCCAAAAGTGCATCTAGCCCCTCCCGTCCAACGGCATTTCCGTGAGGCCCGTGGGTGAAAACAAACGCGATACGGTTCATACCTGATCTCTGAGCCTTAAAACTGGATAAAGCGATCACAGCGGAGCGCTGCCTGCACTAGGCTACCCAAACCTATTAACCGAAAGCCCGGTTGGAGATTATCTCCGTTACGTTTAAGCAGTGCTGCTTGTTTAGCATCGGTCACGCCTCGACGTAAAGCGGCGGCCACGCAAATATGTAAAGCCACCTGATGCTGCTGTGCCAGCCTTTGCCAGGCGCGAACTAGGTCCATTTCATCACTAGCGGGCGCACTTAGGCGATTGGCGTTATGAACACCATCCTGATAAAAAAATATAGTGTCGATATGATGGCCACAGTCCAGCAGTGCCCGAGCAAATTGCAGAGCACTGCTGGCACGCTGATTACCATAGGCCGGACCAGTCACCATCAGACAGTAGTCTAAATTCACTGTTCCAGTCCCACGAGATTGCCGTTTTTAAACTGGCGGATATATAAATAAACTGTGTGCTTAGAGATATCTAACCTGTCGGCAACCTGATTAATAGCGTTTTTAATACCGAAAATGCCCCTCTCATGCAAGTTGAGTACAATCTTCCGGTTTTTGGTGTTATTAGACACGCTACAGTCGGCGTTGACTTCCCCGATGGTGAATTCGAGCGCCTGGGTCACCAAATCATCCACCGATGATGAGAAATTGACTGAGGTGGCGATGTTTTGCATTTCTGGTGGAATAAAGGTTTGCATAATCTGAGAAAACGGCACGTCCAGGTTCATACTAATACACAGTAGACCTATCACCCGCTGCTCGCGGTTACGGATGGCGATAGTGATAGATTTCATTAAAATGCTGTTTTTCACTCGAGTAAAATAGGCGCGGGAGATACTGCTGTCCTCACCCACCATATCATATAGCATACGCAGCGTGAGCTCCGAAATCGGTGACCCTACCTTGAGTCCGGTATGTTCGCCATTAGCAATGCGCACAGCCGAACATTTCAGGTCCTCCAGGGAGTGCAATACAATCTCGCAATGTCCGCCGATAAGCATTGCCAAGCCATCCACTACAGCCTCATAAGAGGCAAGTATTTCATAATCCACGGAGCTGAAAGGATGTTCATCCATTAAATCCAGCTCACCATAGTCAGAATGAGGAAGAGACATAGACATGTGGAAATATCACCCGTGTTTATAAATCTGCCAAGTAATAGTATCGGGCAGATTCGCCTGCAGTTCTGTTATCTGGCTGCTAGTCTAGCAAATCCATTAAAACACTGTCCTTGTGTTTGTTGAGATTTTTATTATTCGGCCATAGATATTATCCGTTCAATTTTAGTGTGCTGTATTGCTTGCATGGTAAGACCTAAAAACCACCTAAACAAACAGATGGAGAATGATATAAATGAGCAACCGCCTGTGTTCAGCCTCAGGGGACTGATTTAATATCCAAAAGTTCGACGTTTGAATATCAACATCGAGTTTGATCAGTACACCTTTGGTTTTCTTCACACCCTTACTGTTTGAAGTAAACTGTATGGTATTAATCTTTTACTCTAATATTGGTCTAAGTGGTTTGCTTCATGCTCGCCTCAGCACTTTGTAGCACAGATGCAATCTTTAATGATCGGACACAACTTACTTTTTATCAGCAAGGAGTCCTTAACGCTGGTAATTAACTAGTCTTATATGTCCAAACATGATACCTAGTTTTTCTGTTCTGAATAGTACCTGTAATACGATCTGGAAATGAATCTAGAGCATATCGGAGGCCTGATCTTCTTTGATTTTGAACTTGTCCAAGATGAAGCTGGCCGTGCGTCTGTACTGTTCACGTTCAAGCTAGAAGCTAGGTTAGATGTTATCAGTAATACTTTAATTAATAACTTCATAGATCTCTATTTATGATTCTAAGAAGTAACAGCAACGTCAGGCAAACGCCACCTCTAATAGCTGTGAGACAAACGAAATATAATTGTTATGCTAAGTAATTAACTCTTATTACAGAAGATTTGCGAAAATCAAGAATCAAGGTAGAATTTATCGAAGTTGCAGAGACAGGCATTCGAAGAATGGGAATAAATGCGATGCCGGTTTCATTTCGTTTTACATCGATACTAAAAGGAGAATATGCACGATAGAGCCATTGCAGCTAGAACAACGACTGGAATTACTGGAGGGACGAGTTGCTTTCCAAGACGTCATGATTGAGGAACTGAATCAGATGGTGGCAGCCCATCAGTGTGATATCAGCCGAATACAGGAACAGTTATCTTGCTAACAGATAGGCTGCGTGTGCAGCATGCCTCAATAATTGCCTTGCAAAGCGAAAAAGCACCCCTACCAAACTTTTGAGTATAGAAAAGCTGCATCTTACTGAACAGGCTTAGTGACTGTCAAACCTTTTTCTTGAGTACTCACGGATGACTACGTTCGTGACTACAGCAACTTTCGTGGTTGTGATTACGGCCGTGACCATAGGTTTTATTTACATAGTGGTTTTTAGGATTTTCCTAGATTAATTAGAAAGTCTTAGTCACACAAGATCCAACGATACGCTTCCCGTGGGCGTACCCCGGTCAGTACATCATCTTCTGCTTGTACCCGGCGAGCCGGGTTAACTAACAAATCTTTATGATCTTAATAATACCTCCCACTGATTGGAAACAAATTGGTACCTGCTTTAACCAAAAAATTGCGCACAACACATATGCGTTGGCTTAAAGGCTATTAGATAATATCTTTTCTGATAAAAATACCGATAATTTGTTTTGTCCTGTTTTTGTCAGTCATTTCCTTTTGCTACAGTGTGGCCGTAATTGACTTAAATCACCCAACCTATATTGTCCTCGTTTGGTATATCTCTAATTGTGAGATATTGGATAACTGACAAAGAATTATTCATCGCATTGAAGTACAGATTTGGACGTGATATCGAGCAATTATGTCAATAAATAAAGTAGTGATTACTGACATACATAATAACAACATGTTGATCGCCTCTTGAGGAATTCCTGTAGTGATGCCAGATGGCCAGAATAGTCGACCGTGCTGGGCGATAAAAGCCGCTCTCCCTGTGGCTATTGGGGAACGGCATCACCCTCAAAAAAGAAAGATGACCCTCCATAGATTATAGAGGGATTTTCACTACTGATTATATTATTATATGATTTTTAAATTAATAAATAGTGATTAATATATTTTTAATATATAAACAATGTTAACATAAAGTATTATAAATACGGAATTACAGAATTTCATAATTATTTTCTCTTCTTTTTACAAGTTTGTCATTGTAACCTCTGAATCAGAAGATGAGCTGGATCAACCAGGATACTCCAAATAATCAACATACCATGGTATACTATCAGTGGTTACTGGAATTTCATCAGCCTGAATTTGAATTACACATTGTGTCAATCAATAAATGACGACCCTGACTCCATGCTTAAACAGGGGTTAAGCTTCATAACTAAGCAAACATGCAGCTAAATCTGGTGAAAGCATGCTGGTTCTAATTTTCTTCTGATTAATGAATCCACAAACCATCTGAGTTTAGCTGAGATCTTCTAGCTGGAAAAGTGTCCTGAAAGTTACTCCACGCCAATTCTGATGTCTCGTGACCAAGATCTCTTTCTATGTTAAGTATTTTATCACTGTTGCCATCTATGATAACCTGGTCGTGATAAACAGTTTTTCTGCATCCTACTTGCTCTTCAATAACACTGACTTCTGATGAAATTTTTTATAAAACCACCCTTTAGCCGAAAAACTGATAATGTAACTGCAAATATATCGCGCCGAATTGAGACAATACAAGACAGTTTCCCAAGGCTATGCTAAAAACAAGGTGGAATCACACTTATCCAACAAGTGAATAGAGAAAAGTAATCGAAATGTTACCAACATTAATCCTGATAAATTCTCTTATAAGATTCCGTTTTGAACATGATGAAATGATAATAAAAATTTACGTTATAATAGATACACACCCTTGAGATCAGAACAGCGATGATACATAGAGGATATAGTGCATGGTTCTTGGCAAACAGCAAACAGACTCGACTCTTGAATGGTTCTTGTCTCATTGCCATGTTCATAAGCATCCATCAAAAAGTACGTTAATTTACCAGGGTGAAAAAGCAGAAACGCTCTATTACATCATCAAAGGTTCTGTCGTAGTGCTAATTAAGGATGAAAAAGGTAAGGAAATGATCCTTTCCTATCTCAATCATGGTGATTTTATCGGTGAGCTGGGATTATTTGAAAAAGGGCAGGAACGCAGCGCCTGGGTACGTGCTAAAACAGCCTGCGAAGTTGCTGAAATTTCATATAAAAAATTTCGTCATCTGATTCAGGTCAATTCCGACATATTGATGCATTTGTCTTCTCAAATGGCCAGTCGCCTGCAGGTCACCTCAGAAAAAGTGGGCAATCTAGCTTTTCTGGATGTAACTGGGCGAATCGCGCAGACGTTGCTGAACTTAGCTAAGCAGCCAGACTCCATAACTCACCCGGATGGTATGCAAATTAAGATCACCCGGCAGGAAATCGGTCAAATTGTCGGCTGTTCCCGGGAAACGGTTGGCCGTATTTTGAAAATGCTTGAAGACCAAAATTTCATTTCTGCCCATGGTAAAACCATTGTCGTTTACGGTACCCGTTAACTTCCTTTCACTGTATGACCATAAGGACAGTCATGAACTGCTTTAATGTGGCGACACATAGAGCGATGGCTTACTCTACCATGCAGACGTTAACACTGTCTTGCAGAGAGATTGCACTCTCTGACACTACCGAGCTAATACTCGGTAACTTGCTTGTTTACAAGCTACATATTTATTCAATGCTTACTACAGCCATACTTACCATAACACTGATCGGCAATCAATTGCTTCTCTGGTTGCTGTCGCTGCTCTATAGCGATCATCGCCTCTGCTCTCTTTCTAAAGGTAACACAAGCTCTTTCTCTAAAGAGCATATCGTCGTCAACTTGCACAATTTGATATAGTTATTTGATTATTACTTTCTGTTATAAATAAAATGTCCCCTTTACTACCACAACATGATACCAGAGAACCAGCAACATCTGCCGCAGTCATACCTAGATTCTGAGTAGGGTTAGTTGTTGCGCAAAAACGCCTATTAGATGTTAAATCAGAATCATGAAGCACTATCTGGGCATAATGAATTTATAAATTAACCTGCGGCTTATGTTTTTCTTTCACTAGAAAGAGCTATACAGGTGCACAAACTGCTAACATAACGTGATTGAAAGTTTTCTTGATTGAGCAGTAATTATCTTTTATATGTAAGCGATTACTTATTCTGTGAAAATAAAATAGATAGATATTTAGAGATTAAGAAAGTTCGCTAGTAATTGGTGCCCTTGTTCGCTCATAATACTTTCAGGGTGAAACTGAACACCCTCCAGAGGCAGAAAACGATGACGGATGGACATGATCTCATCCCGTGCTCCAGCATGCTGGCTCCAGGCAGTTACCACCAGGCAGGATGGGATACTGGTCGCGTCGATAACCAAAGAATGGTAGCGAGTTACCGTAAGCGGCTGCGCTAGTCCGGTAAAAATTCCTTGTCCATCATGGCAAATAACAGACGTTTTACCATGCATAATCTGGCGAGCGCAGGTAATATGCGCCCCAAAGGTTTGCCCGATAGCTTGATGTCCGAGACATACTCCCAAGATCGGTAGCTTTCCAGAGAAATGGCGGATAGCAGCCAAAGAGATCCCCGCCTCATCCGGTGTACCAGGTCCAGGAGAGATCACCAATCGCTCAGGAGCCAGTCGTTCGATGTCTTCAATGTCGAGGCTATCATGACGGCGAACTGTAACCCGCGCACCCAGCTCGCAAAAGTACTGATAAAGATTCCAGGTAAATGAATCATAATTATCGATTATCAGCAATCTGCTCATAACTCCCCCTCACTTCCTCTTCTTGAAATAACCCGCAACGTATCTCCATCACCTGATATCAATGTAGTCAGAGAATGTATAATAAGTATATTGAAACGGCAGCGGCCTGAGAACTACACCTGTTGTATAAACAGGTTTTTAGCAATGGGACGACACCATGAGATACGTAATGCAATCAAACTGAACGACGGAATTAGAGCGGTTAGAAAGTTAAATCTAACAAATTCCAGCCACTAATATCACCTTAGTAACATTGTCTATTATGCTGCATAGATGAAATCAATAAAAGGAAAAATGGCTTGTCAGAATTATTCGTACCTGAAATCACTATGGTGGTTCAAGGCAAGATTTCAGCAAAATGATAATCGCTCTAGAGCGGCACATTCTGAGATGATTCCTCATTTTGAGTTAGCACCTGGCCAATATTATCAGTAAACACATTGAACAAAACTGTACAGCCGCAGTTAACGTTTACTTTCGGTACATGCACGTGTGTTAAACTTAGAATTAGAATCAGTAACCGGTCTCAGTATAGGCTTACTTAGGTGCCCTATAGCACCAAAATTAGTCACCATTCAGCTGTTGCATGTACCAATAACATGGCTACTGGTACTTATCAGAGGCCCCACACCACCTACGATATAATCCAATATAATCACCCTGACGTGTCTCCAGCGCCATATCCTAAACCCGTTCATTAATGCTAGTCGTTCTGACTCTTGGGACAGGTTTCCGCACGCAGTTATAACTCCAACTCAATATCATCGACTGGAAGGCAGCAACAGGGAAGAATTTCTCCGTGGCTAACAAACGCTAGTGGTTCTTGGTGGTATTTCACTTGCCCTACTAGTAGACGCAGACGGCAGATGCCGCAATAACCGGAACGGCACTGGAATTCCACCGATACCTGGTGCGCTTCTAGCGCGTCCAGGAGAGAAGAATATGCACCGCGGCAAGCAAGCGCCATACTGCCGTGTTGTCGCAGTCGGATAAGCATGTTAGAGCCTTTTACAGCTGAAAATCGCTGAGATCATCACTGTTGATCTCAGAATCAATTTGACCAACCAGATAAGAGCTGACCTCTACTTCCTGTGGAGCTACCTGCACGTTATCCGATACCAACCAAGAGTTAATCCAAGGGATGGGGTTAAATCGGGTAGAGAAAGGGAGATCCAGACCAACCGCCTGCATACGGATATTGGTAATATACTCCACATACTGGCAGAGAATATCTTTGTTCAAGCCGATCATTGAGCCGTCGCGGAATAGATAGCTAGCCCAATCTTTCTCTTGCTGAGCTGCCAGTAGAAATAGAGCGTAGCTCTCCTGCCGGCATTCGCATGCGATATCGGCCATTTCAGTATCGTCTTCGCCAGAACGCATCAGGCTCAGGATATGTTGGGTTCCAGTCAGATGCAGTGCTTCGTCACGGGCTATCAGTCGGATAATTTTAGCGCTGCCTTCCATCAGCTCACGCTCGGCGAAAGCGAAAGAGCATGCAAAACTGACGTAGAAGCGGATCGCCTCCAATACGTTGACGCTTATCAAGCACAGGTAGAGTTTTTTCTTCAATTCGTGCAGATTCACCACTACCATCTTTCCACTGACCTGATGGGTACCTTCACCTAACAGATGATAATAGCTAGTTAGCTCGATAAGGTCGTCATAATAGCCGGAGATATTCTTAGCGCGTTTTATGATCTCCTTGTTAGTGACTATGTCATCGAATACCAACGATGGATCATTGACAATGTTACGGATGATATGGGTATACGATCGTGAATGGATAGTCTCCGAAAATGCCCAAGTTTCTACCCAGGTTTCTAGCTCAGGGATAGAAATCAGCGGTAATAACGCGATGTTGGGACTACGGCCCTGAATAGAGTCTAGCAATGTTTGGTATTGCAAGTTGCTGATGAAAATATGCTTCTCATGCTCAGGTAGTGCCTGATAGTCAATGCGATCGCGTGACACATCAACTTCTTCAGGACGCCAGAAAAATGACAACTGCTTTTCAATTAGCTTTTCAAAAATGTCGTACTTCTGCTGATCGAAACGTGTAATGTTAACTGATTGACCAAAAAACATCGTCTCCAACAACTGGTTATTTTTAATTTGTGAAAAAGTGGTATAGGCCATGGTATCTCCGGTGTCGCGGAGACGACGTCAGTATCGCCTCCGTCCAGCTTTAAATCTTACAAACGCCGTTTTTGCAATCGTCTTGTTGTTCCGACTGTAGATCTTCCTGTGAATCTTTCGCTCCATCGCGAGTATTCTGGTAGTATAGGGTTTTTACTCCGAACTTATACGCGGTCAGTAAATCTTTCATCAGCTGTTTCATCGGCACTTTACCAGCTGGGAAACGGGCCGGATCATAATTGGTGTTAGCGGAAATAGCCTGATCGACAAATTTCTGCATTACTCCCACTAAGTGTAGATATCCGTCATTGCTCGGCATTTCCCACAGCAACTCATAAGAGTCTTGCAGACGGATAGATTCTGGCACTACCTGGCGCAGAATACCGTCTTTTGACGCCTTGATGCTTACCAAGCCACGCGGAGGCTCGATACCGTTGGTAGCGTTAGAAATCTGCGATGACGTTTCCGATGGCATCAGCGCCGACAAAGTGGAGTTGCGCAGACCATATTCTTTAATGTCCGCGCGCAGCGCTTCCCAGTCGTAATGGAGTGGCTCGTTGACAATACTGTCAAGATCTTTTTTATAGGTATCAATGGGCAAAATACCTTGCGCGTAGGCGGTTTCATTGAACCACGGGCATGCGCCGCGCTCTTTGGCCAGATCGCAGGAAGCTTTAAGTAAATAATACTGAATAGCTTCAAAAGTTCGGTGGGTCAGATCGTTAGCGCTGCCGTCAGAGTAACGCGCTCCATGCTTTGCCAGGTAATAAGCAAAGTTGATCACGCCTACACCTAGGGTCCGGCGGCCTACAGCACTTCGCTGTGCAGCCGGGATCGGGTAATCCTGGTAATCGAACAGAGCATCGAGAGCACGCACTACTAGTGTCGCTAGCTCACCTAGATCATCAAAGCTGTCGATCGTGCCTAGATTGAAGGCCGATAGCGTGCACAGGGCGATTTCACCGTTTTCGTCATTAACGTCCTCCAGTGGCTTGGTAGGCAAGGCAATTTCTAGGCATAAGTTGGACTGGCGAATTGGAGCGATCGTGGCGTCAAACGGGCTGTGAGTGTTGCAATGGTCTACATTCTGTACATAGATGCGGCCAGTAGAGGCGCGTTCCTGCATCATCAAAGAAAATAGTTCCACCGCTTTGATACGGCGCTGACGAATGTTGCTATCCTGTTCATATCCGGTATACAGCTGCTCGAATTTATCCTGATCGGCAAAGAACGCATCATACAGGCCTGGCACATCGGAAGGACTGAATAGAGTAATATCTTCGCCTTTTATCAAGCGCTGATACATCAGCTTATTAAGCTGTACACCGTAATCCATATGGCGCACTCGGTTGGCTTCCACGCCGCGGTTGTTTTTCAGTACTAGCAGGCTTTCCACTTCCAGATGCCATATGGGGTAAAATAAGGTAGCCGCACCACCGCGTACCCCCCCTTGAGAGCAGGACTTGACGGCGCTTTGGAAAAGTTTATAGAACGGAATACAGCCGGTGTGGAACGCCTCTCCGCCCCGGATTGGGCTGCCAAGTGCGCGGATGCGGCCAGCGTTAATGCCAATGCCAGCACGCTGCGACACGTATTTTACAATTGCGCTAGAAGTGGCGTTGATGGAGTTTAGACTGTCACCGCACTCGATCAACACGCAGGAGCTAAACTGGCGAGTCGGGGTACGCACGCCAGATGTGATTGGTGTCGGCAGAGAGATTTTAAACGTCGATACAGCGTTATAAAAGCGTCTGACGTAATCTAGGCGTGTCTCGCGTGGGTAACTGGAGAACAGGCAAGCAGCTACCAGGATATATAGAAACTGAGCGCTTTCGTAGATCTCTCCTGTGACCCGGTTCTGCGCTAGATACTTGCCTTCGAGCTGCTTGACGGCGGTATAGGAGAAATTCATATCGCGCCAGTGATCGATAAAGCTGTCCATTTGTTCGAACTCGTCAGCGCTGTAATCTTCTAGCAAATGCCTATCGTACTTACCCATTGCTACCAAACGTGAAACATGATCGTATAATTTCGGCGGCTCAAACTGACCGTAGGCTTTCTTCCGTAAATGGAATACTGCCAGCCGTGCGGCGAGATACTGATAGTCTGGTGCCTCGTGAGAAATCAAATCTGCCGCAGCTTTAATAATAGTTTCGTGAATATCAGAAGTTTTGATGCCGTTGTAGAACTGGATGCGGGAGCGTAATTCCACTTGAGAAACGGAAACATTTTCTAAACCTTCGGCAGCCCAGTCGATGACTTGATGGATTTTATCAAGATCAATGATTTCTTTACGTCCGTCGCGCTTAGTAACTAGCAGACTATGGTTCATACGGCTCTTACCTGTCTGTGTGACCCAAAAAAATCCCGTGCTAGAGCGCAGGCAAAAGTGCCTTTCCGGATGATAAGTCACTACATGTGGGGTCTTTTCATTAATTTAATAGCAAGATAGTGACAAAATCACAGCAATGCAAGTGAGTAACTTTAGGGTTTTTGTGGATAACATTGGAGAAAATAGCCACCAAGCGGGTAAGCAGCTATTCTACCTGCGCTTCCAGGTTGTTAATTGTGAGGAATAAAAATTTTTAAAATTATACAACCATCGTTTATTACACCACGTCTCATTCATCTTGAGACCGAGCTGCGCAGTGACATTTAACAACCCTGTGAGATTTTACCGCCGCGTATGTAGCATATAATTTACATCTACGCTGCCGTCTAGATAAAAACGATCCTGCAGCGGGTTGTAATGCAAACCGATGATATGCTGTTCTCTCAGTAGAACAGCATCTGCCCAGCTGAGTAGTTCAGCAGGCTTGATGAATTTGTTAAAATTATGGGTACCACGTGGTACCATGCGCCATGCATATTCGGCGCCAACGATAGCCATAAGCCAAGCTTTGGGGTTGCGGTTCAATGTTGAGAAAAACACCTCACCCCCCGGCCTCACTAGCCGGGCGCAAGCTCGTACAACCGACGCAGGATCCGGTACGTGCTCCAGCATCTCCATACAGGTTACAACATCATAACGAGCGCTGGGATGAACTCCAGCATGTTCTTCAATAGTCTGCTGGATGTAGTTGATAGCCACACCACTCTTAATAGCATGCAACCGAGCAGCTGTCAGTGGCTCAGTGCCCATATCCAGTCCAGTGACCTCCGCTCCTTCGCAGGCCATACTTTCTGCCAAAATGCCGCCTCCACATCCGACATCGAGCACCTTCTTACTAAATAAGCCACCAGCGCGGTTAAGAATATAATCTAAACGCACCGGATTGATCCGGTGCAACATTTTGAATTCGCCGTTTAGATCCCACCAGCAGGCAGCATCGGCTTCGAATTTGGAGATTTCATCTGTGTCGATATTGTCTTGATATGATGTGATATCAGGGCTCACTTCGAGGGTCATATGAATTATGTGAAATATACCTATTTATTAAAAACCATACGTGAAACCAACGCGCATAGCAACCCATTTAGCTAGAAAATGACTTCCGCCTTTTCAGAGAATGCTATGTGTAAGTATTCAGGCGGACATGAGATGATTCCGGTGCACCTTAATCAGGTGATGGTGCTCCTTATAGAGAAAAAAGATGATATACTTTGACACTTTTTAATCTGAGCTAAAAGTTTCTTGGATAGAAGGATATCGGCTCCATGAGCGACTTTGTCAGAGAAATCACACCAGTCAATATTGAAGAAGAGCTAAAACGTTCTTATCTGGATTATGCCATGTCCGTCATTATTGGACGTGCGTTGCCGGATGTACGAGATGGGCTGAAGCCTGTGCACCGTCGCGTGTTGTTTGCGATGAGCGTTCTTGGTAATGACTGGAATAAACCTTATAAAAAATCGGCACGAGTTGTCGGTGACGTCATTGGTAAATATCACCCTCATGGAGATACCGCCGTTTACGACACCATTGTGCGTATGGCACAACCATTTTCTTTGCGTTACACACTGGTAGATGGTCAGGGAAACTTTGGTTCCATTGATGGCGACTCCGCCGCGGCAATGCGTTACACAGAAGTGCGCATGGCAAAAATTGCCCACGAATTGCTAGCGGATTTGGAAAAAGAAACCGTGGATTATGTACCTAACTATGATGGCGCCGAGCAAATTCCCGATGTTATGCCAACTAGGATCCCCAACTTGCTGGTTAATGGTACTTCCGGCATCGCAGTGGGGATGGCTACTAACATTCCACCGCATAACCTAGCAGAAGTGATCGACGGTTGCCTAGCATATATAGATGATGAAAACATCAGCGTCCAAGGCCTGATGAAATATATCCCCGGCCCAGATTTTCCAACTGCCGCTATCATCAACGGCCAGCATGGTATTGAAGAGGCTTACCGAACCGGGCGCGACAAAATCCACATTCGCGCACGAGCTAAAGTAGAAACGGATGGCAAGACCGGCCGCGAAGCTATCATCGTACATGAAATTCCTTATCAGGTCAACAAAGCCCGCCTAATTGAAAAAATCGCCGAGTTGGTAAAAGAAAAACGAATCGAAGGTATCAGCGGCCTGCGAGATGAGTCCGACAAAGACGGTATGCGTATCGTTATTGAAATCAAACGCGACGCAGTAGGTGAGGTAGTGCTCAACACTCTTTACTCTCTGACCCAACTACAGGTGTCATTCGGTATTAATATGGTGGCGTTGCATCAGGGAAAACCGAAGATTCTGCCGCTGAAAGATATCTTGTCTGCTTTTATACTCCACCGCCGAGAAGTAGTGACCCGCCGGACCATTTTTGAACTGCGCAAAGCCCGAGAGCGCGTCCATACGCTGGAAGCGTTGGCGCTAGCTTTGGCGAATATCGAGTCAATTATCGAGCTAATTCATCAGGCGACGACGCCGGAAGAAGCAAAGGCTGCTTTAGTGGCTCGCTCCTGGGCACTAAACTCAGTCTCCGCCATGCTTGACACTGCCGGCGATGCACGGCGGCCAGAGTGTCTGGAGCCGCAGTACGGTATCCGTGACGGCCAGTATTATCTGGCCGAGCAGCAAGCCCAGGCGATTTTAGATCTGCGACTGCAAAAACTGACTAGTCTGGAGCACGAGAAGCTGGTTAACGAATATAAAGAGTTACTGACTATAATCGCTGAACTAATTCGTATTTTGCAGGATCCGGAGCACTTAATGGGAGTGATCCGTGAAGAGCTGATCGCCATCAAAGAGAAGTATAATGATCCGCGCCGCACTGAGATTACTACCCAATTCTCTGATATTAATATCGAGGATTTGATCAATCAGGAAGATGTAGTGGTTACCTTGTCTTATCAGGGCTACGTCAAGTATCAACCGATAACGGACTACGAGGCACAGCGCCGCGGTGGTAAAGGAAAATCGGCAACCAGGATTAAAGAAGAAGACTTTATCGATCGCCTGCTGGTGACAAATACTCACGATACCATTTTGCTATTTTCTAGCCTAGGAAAGATGTACTGGATGAAAGTCTATCAGCTACCGGAATCTAGTCGTGGCTCTCGTGGTCGTCCGATAGTCAACCTGCTGCCATTGGAGCACAACGAACGTATCACTGCCATTCTTCCGGTGCAAGAATATGAAGAAGGGCGTTATATCTTCATGGCTACCGCTAGTGGCACTGTGAAGAAAACTTCCCTGAGAGAGTTCAGCCGTCCGCGCAGTGCTGGTATTATTGCTGTTCATCTCAACGACGGTGATGAATTGATTGGTGCCAACCTGACTGATGGTAGCAACGAGGTAATGCTGTTTTCTATCTACGGTAAAGTGGTGCGTTTCTCAGAAAATCAGGTGCGCAGCATGGGACGCACCGCGACCGGTATCCGGGGAATCAACCTTGCGACAGGGGACCGAGTTGTCTCCCTTATCGTGCCGCGGAGTAAGGGAACAATTCTGACGGTAACTCAGCACGGCTACGGCAAGCGCACCGATCTGGAGGAGTACCCGATTAAATCCCGAGCCATTCAAGGGGTAATTTCCATCAAGATAAGTGAACGTAACGGTAAGGTAGTGGGCGCGATACAGGTGGATGACTGTGATCAGATCATGATGATCACTGATGCTGGCACTCTGGTGCGTATCCGGGCGTCTGAGGTGAGCATTGTCGGTCGCAACACTCAAGGCGTGACTCTTATCCGCACTACGGAAGATGAGCACCTTGTGGGTCTGCAGCGTATCGCTGAATCGGTAGATGAGGATGAATTGGGTGAAGAGGGCTCTAGTAGCAGTGTGCGCTCTAGCTAGTTTTCAGGCAACCGTGCCATAGGGAATAAATATCTTTGGCCGGCAGTGCTAGTTTTAGAGGGTTTAATGCTGCGAGCGAAGATAAAATCGTTCTCTAATAATCCACTCGCATCGCATTACCATTTGTTATCGTTCCTGCGAGTCTTGTGTCTATGTAGGAGCAGGACACGTAACTTACGATACGTGTTGGCAAATGATATTTAGAGCAGAGTGATGTTTTGTAACTGATTTGATTTCTATTGAGGAATAGCACTAATAACGAGTGTGAAAAAGGTAAGGACGTGAAAAGCATTGTTCTCTGACTCAGTCGCACGTGAGGTATATTATTTATCAATCCTTATAAAATACATTATAATTGATATAACTGTTTGTACATTCATACTCCTCTCGAAAAATAATAGTACAAGTTTATAGAAGAAAGCTATCCTACATTGTAGGATATTTACAGTGCTTCTTACATAAGTTTTATTTTGAATAATATATTATTTATATAATAAAAATTAATTAAATATTTTTATTATGCTACCATAGTATTATTTATTCCTGTTTAATAGCTTGAAACGACAATTTTCATTTAGTATGATTCCACTGTTAGTTCACTATCCGTTTCATCTGTGATATCAGAATCTGCTGAATGCTCAATTTTATTTGAGTATTTGCAGGCATCAGGTTATTAGTGGCAAAATATAATAATATAGAGGATATTAAAATGAAACTACGGTATCTTACTATACTGGTTTCTACTATGGTTGTGACTGGCCCTGGTACTGCTGCCGAGGTCTATAATAAAGACGGCAATAAACTGGATCTGTATGGTAAACTCAACGGCATACGTTACTTATCTAGCAACGATAGTAAAAATGGTGACCATTCTTCTATTCGTTATGGTTTCCACGGCGAAGTCCAGATAAGTGATCACGATCAGCTGATCGGTTTCGGTACTTGGGAGCAGGAAAGCACAGTGTGCCATTCCAAAAACCAGGACTCCATAGACAACTTTACCCGCCTTGGCTTCGCAGGGCTTAAGTTCGGCGAAGCTGGTAGCCTTGATTATGGCCGAAACTATGGCGTGCTTTATGACGTCGGCTCTTGGACGGATGTCATGCCAGAGTTTGGTGGCGATACTACCCTCGCCGATAATTTTCTCTCCGGCCGCGCTGACGGCGTTCTTACCTACCGTAATACCGATTTCTTTGGTATAGTTAACGGCCTGAACTTTGCACTGCAGTATCAGGGAAAAAACAGTAGCAACGAAGATACGGGCAGCAGTGCACAAAAAGAGAACGGCGACGGCTATGGTCTATCTGTCTCCTATGATTTTGGCAATGGTGTTTCTGCTGCTGCCGCTTATGCCAACAGCAACCGCACCCAATCGCAGCGCGCGTTAGTAACCGATACTCATTATCATGGCAGTAAAAGCAAAAAAGCTGAAGCTTACTCGCTAGGCTTGAGGTATGACGCCAACTCTCTCTATTTGGCAGCGCTGTATGGTGAAACTAGCAACATGACTCCGTTCGGAAAATTCTCTGCTCTAACGGACAGCAGTGTTTTCGGCTTCTCTAATAAGGCTAAAAATATTGAATTAGTCGCACAATATCAGTTCGTATTTGGTTTGCGTCCTTCCATAGGCTACCTGCAGTCGAGAATCAATGATGACAACGGTGGCTCAAGCCATGCTATCAAAAAATATATTGAGTTGGGTACTAGCTATAATTTCAACAAAAATATGTTGACCTTCATTGATTATCGCATCAATCTGCTCTCTAAAAACAACTTCAGCTGTGCCACGAGTATTTCGACGGACAACATTCTGTCATTAGGTATGGCTTATATGTTTTGATGAGCCAGAGTTATACCTAAAAAGAACGGAGCGGACAGTATGAACGTCCGCTCAGTTATTTTAGAATTTATCGGCAGAGATAGCAAACAACAGACATAGAACCGTTCCATATCTAGGGAAGAAAAATCGGAGTCTGACTTGGTCAGTGTTTTTTACGTTTCTTTAGTCAGACGAGTTTGGGGCATGATGGGACAGTAATGTAGGATGATCATGAACTATATTATACATAATTATTGAGGATACTGCTGACCTAGCCGTTTGGCCTCAAGCTAGTTTTGCTGATAATTAGCTTTCCGGAAGGCATTCATAATCCCTACTGCAACCTTAGGTCGCAAGGCTTGAAGGATGTCCTCAGCAAGAAAAGAGGTTAGAGTAGTATGAGCAATCTTCGGTTTTGAGTTTCCACTTTATGGTTTATGGTGTCAGTACTACCAGCTTACTTCTGAGTATACTTTAATTAACCCTCCTCACTTTATTATAGTATGCTATGGCAGTTCAAGTAACTGACATTAAAGTTTTTATCTATATTTTTTATCATTTTCTATAACAACGAAAATGTGCTCTCTAATTCTATGTGCTTATTAGGCAGCTTTGATCCCTATCACCGTGCAATAATAGAAATAGCAGTTGCTCCCTTCTAGCTACTTTGTATATTCAAATCATGCCTCCGCAGACAACGAACATGACGCATCCCTCTATGTATCACTTCCTTAAATTGACCGGATGTGCTAGAACAATAATTGTATGGCAAGTGGTTATTCTCATCCGGAAGAGCAGATATGGAAAAAACATGCGTCGGGGTAATTTTTGGTGGCCGCTCAGCAGAGCATGAAGTTTCCTTGCAGTCGGCTCAAAATATTGTCAACGCCATTGACAAAGAGAAATTTGATGTAATGCTGTTGGGTATTGATAAACAGGGTCTGTGGAATATTTTTGACTATAGCGATTACTTGCTGCACGGTAATAATTTGGCTTTTGTCACGCTTAATAATAGCACGAGCGGTGTTGCTCCACTGCCTGGCCGTCAGCAGTGTCAGCTGATGCAGCCCAATTTCTCTGATGTGCTACTCCGGGTTGATGTCATCTTCCCGATCGTTCATGGCACGCTAGGCGAGGATGGCTCACTGCAGGGGCTGCTGCGCATGGCCAATATGCCCTACGTCGGCTCAAGTGTTTTAGGATCAGCAATTAGTATGGATAAGGATATCGCCAAGCGCTTATTACGAGATGCCGGCCTGACAGTGGCACCTTCTCTCACGCTGACCCGATCTCAACGAAGCTGCATTCATTTCGATCAGGTTACTGCCATCTTAGGGCTGCCGCTATTTGTTAAGCCGGCTAACCAAGGTTCCTCAGTAGGGATATCAAAGGTCATCAATCGGGAAAGCTTTAAGAAAGCATTGACGTTGGCGTTCAGCTTTGATCATAAAGTGTTAGTGGAAACCGCTATTACTGGCCGTGAGCTAGAGTGTGCTGTGCTGGGTAATGATGAACCTGAAGCGAGCCTATGTGGCGAGATAGTACTAAGAGATAATTTTTACTCTTACCAGACCAAATACATCAATGAAATCGGCGCACAAGTTGTGGTACCAGCCGATATCAGCGAGGCAGTCAGCGATAACATTCGGGATACTGCCCTGCGAGCATTTCAAGCACTGAACTGCTCCGGCATGGCACGGGTGGATGTATTTTTGACGCCGTATGGTAAGGTGGTGGTCAATGAGGTTAACACTTTTCCAGGCTTTACTAATATAAGTATGTACCCGAAGTTGTGGCAAGCAAGTGGGTTAAACTATTCAGATCTTATCACACGCCTGATTGAACTGGCGCTGACGCGCTACCGACAGGATCAGATCCTCATCAGCTCTCTGACCCTGAGCACACCTGACTGGGACTAATAACATAAAGTTGGGTGTGGTTAACACTAATTTTTAGATCAGACCAGCTATGATCAAAGGCCTATCTGATATCGGAACTAATCCTTTAGCACACTCTAGCTGGACACTGAAGGTCGCTCGATGCTGCCCTGAGCGCCTAGCAAACCAATTCCACTCCAAGAACAAGTCTATCTTCATGATGAAGATACAGTAGTTTCCTTAACTATAAGGAAATATGGCTATTTAAGTTCTCAACAATAAGGATTATTTTCCATTAATACCAGCCATCAGGCGCAGTTTTTGCTAATTGACTATTGCTAATTGGTGATTTTCTCTTTCTAGAGGGATCGGGTGATAATTCCATTAGATGTGGCACTGTATTTACTCTGACTCAGCAACAACATTGCTTCCCTTCAGTACAACTGTCCATGTTACTATCAGAGACTCTAATTGATCGCTACCAAAATTATACAGCATTTCCATCTTCATGCCGGTTTTTCCGATCAGGCGTCAGACTATCTTAATGTGTACGTAATTAATGCACATTGCCACATTCTATAGCATAGATTAAGTTATGCTACGAGGTTCTCTAGGATCAACCATTGATATACGACAGAAGTTTTAAGTGATTTCAGTATTACTCTGACGCAAAATAGATCTGCTTTCTTTTAGGTTATCGATATTGATGTTAAGTATAAGACAACATCGGAAAGTTTTTGTTATTGGCAACCTATAGGAAAAGCCGTCGAGCAGGAGTAGCGAAATTATAGACACCGGTATCACCAATATAAACTTAGGTAGTAAAACTTACGCTCAAACGCATCAATAAATTTTGATATTTTAATACCTTCCTAACTATAAGAAATAGTAGAAAATCTATCCTCTACAAGGCTAAAAGTTATTGTTCTTTTACATGTCATGAAGAGCTAAAAGGATAGCTAACGGAATCCTAATTCCAGTCTTGAAACCGTGCTACTACCAGTGTCTAGAGCAGAAATACGCCATATAATTCTCTTTGTAATATTAAAATAACTTTTCTATTTGCCTTTAAGCCATTTACACGCCAGCCTAGTTTCGTTTTTTCCGGAAAATCCGCTATCTTATGCCACACTTAAGCTCCGTTTTCTCATCGTCAGGAGATTTATGCGCAACCGAACATTAGCCGATTTGGATCAGGTAGTCGCCTTGGGAGGGGGTCATGGATTGGGCCGAGTTATGTCTGCGCTTTCCTTTATGGGATCACGGCTAACGGGCATTGTGACTACCACCGATAACGGAGGCTCATCCGGCCGTATCCGTCAGTCTGAGGGTGGCATTGCGTGGGGTGACACCCGTAATTGCCTCAATCAGCTCGTTGCTGAACCGAGCATCGCCTCGGCGATGTTTGAATACCGCTTTGGCGGCCAAGGCGAACTAGCTGGACATAATTTGGGTAATTTGATGCTCAAGGCGCTAGATAATCTTAGCGTGCGACCGCTGGAAGCCATCAATCTCATCCGCAACCTGCTTAAGGTAAACGCTAGCCTAATCCCTATGTCAGAACAACCGGTGGACCTGCAGGCTACCGCCCTGTCCGGAGATACTGTTTATGGAGAAGTAGCCATCGATCGGCTCAGTGAACTGCCCGTACAAATGCAACTTTCAGTGCCAGTGTCAGCCACCCGCGAAGCGCTGCTGGCTATCGCCAGCGCAGATCTGATTATTATCGGGCCAGGAAGTTTTCTCACAAGCCTAATGCCACTTTTATTGCTTGAGGATTTGACTCAGGCGCTGCGCCGCACCCGTGCTCCAATGATATATCTCGATAACCTAGGGCGCGAGCTGAGTGTCGCCGCAGCTAACATGACTCTAACACAAAAAGTGATGATGATGGAGCACGCTATCGGCCGAGAAAAAGTGATTGATGGTGTGATAATCGGTCCAGGCACAATGGCGGCAGAAACTATAGGCAAGCGTGTGGTGATTCAGCAACCACTGGCGGCGGACGATGAACCGCATCATCACGATCGTAACTTGCTACACCGGGCGCTGGACCTAGTGCTGAAATCTCTTGGCTTAAGCGCTGACTAGAGAAACTGTGCTGGAACCGATGCCAATTTTAGGGTACGGAGGTGATAAATTGTTTACGCAGGATGCGGATTTGATCATTTATGCTAGTGGGGCCCTTTCGAATTCTAGGTTTTATCACGATCCTACATATGGGTCTCCAATTCGAAGATCTTTCGCTCCAGCTCTTTTCGTTCAGTGTCAAATCACCATACTTAGCTACCATTTCCACAACCTTAAGTTTTTGTGCCTGATGTGTGTCGGCAATTGCTTCAGCTTCATAATGTCAGAGATTTGCTTATTCAGAGTCTACGGCATTATGACGTCGGCCAAGTTATAGGCGTGCATTTTTCTCATCGGCGTTCAATGTCTTTGATGACACGCCATCGATGGAGTGATTTTATCGCCATACAGGATAGCCTTGCCGTTTAAGTTACGTTGCCGCGCGGTCGATCGTTGGATTATCGAACGCTTGGAACGTAAGAAACTCTCTTTATCAGCATTCAGAACACTATCAGCAACACTATGCCAGCCCTTCGCATATCAGATAAAATACTGACCAGCACATCAAACTTACCGAGATGTAAATCGCGAATAATGTCGTCTACTCGCTCCACTATTTCAATATCCGAATGTAGATGGCACACCTGTATTCGCTTTGTTCTTCGAGGTGTTCGGCAACATCTTCGCTGATCAACCAGCATACCATGGTTAGATACAGCATCATTTTTAGATAGGTGTTGTGGTCTCCCAAAACCGTAGATTGCAGAAACTAAAGTCAACACGATAATATTCGTTCTAGCAGAACCTTAGCGGCAGATATAGAAGACGAAATACTCCAATCTCGTTATCGGGGAAGAAGACTTTCGTTGCTCCGTACAGATTATGCCACTAGCGTTTTATTGAGCGCTAGCACTATCGCATAGCGGTTCAGATCGGTTGTTTCATCGTCATAATGAAGGTTTACCTGACCCAGTTACTTCCGAAAGGTTTGGTGGGCTAAATCATTCTCTAATCCTTTTACAGGAGACGAACAGCTTCCGATTAATCACTAGACGGCTTAAACTTTGAAATTAGTTTCAACAATTTACTCACCTGCAATAACTACCTATTGATAATCTGCTAATAAAAGACATGGGAGTTGAAATATTTTTTCCTGAAAAACCATTATATAAAATACCATAATTTAATTAGTGTGCATAATAACATCCTTCATTAAAGGGAACACTGTTGATTTTATGTGAAAAGGTAGTCACCCCAAAGGGGCTGGCACAAGCAGGCGCAAGCATCTGATGACTAAAATCTTCTTAACGAGAATATAGACAGGGCTTAATGTGGTTATTAAGTTACTTGATCTCACATAAATAGTTATACTACCATGAAATGAAAAAAAAGAAAAAGATGGGATAAATTTAAAATAAAAAATAATTTTTAAATTTCTATCTATTTCGTTGATGTATAAAATCAAGCATTTTTAGTCACACTCAATGCTTGAAGTAGTTGTTCCTCAAGCAGAATGCTTAAGTTCTGGTCTTGGACCACAAAAATCATTATCTACACTGATAAGATACACATTCATCGCTTTATCCGGTAAGATCCGCCACAGCGAACCGCTTTTATTGGGGAAAATTTCCCGTAGTTGGCCTGAGTTGATATCTCAGTTGACAACAAAAGCATTATGGTCCTGTATATGAATCTAGATATTCTCACAAGTTCCATCTCTAGTAACACTAACGACTAGCCGCTAAGATTCCAACGGTTATACGGGTATTAACGCAAAGATGGCGATATTAAAGTACGCTAGTTCGACAAAGTGTAAGCTACAGTAACGCGTAGACCTGAGCTTTAACGAGCCAGGATCGACACCCACGCCGGTCCTTGTCCCACTGCATAACGCTCCAGAGGAGTCAGCTTTCCTGTCTGCGGCGCAATGCTGTAAACTGCAATGTAGTTTGATTTCTGGCCAGCCGCTACCAGAAACCGCCCTTGCATATCGATATTAAAGCCGCGCGGCTGGGTTTCCGTCTCATAATGGCCTATTAGGTTCAGCGCCCCACCATCCTTTAATACTGCAAACTGGCTAAGGATGCTGGCGGTACGATCACAACAATAAAGCCAGCAGCCGTCAGGGGTAAGATGAATATCCGCAGCCCAGCGAGTACTGCTAAAGTCAGCGGGCATGATGTCCAGAGTCTGCACAATGCGCGGCCCGGATCCTGCAGGATCGATAGCAATTACATTAACTGTGCCATGAAACTCATTGATGACATAGGCGTAACCTCCGCCTGGATGAAACACCATATGGCGTGGTCCAGCGCCGGTTACACTTTCGATAGCCGTCGGCGAATAAGATGTCAAATGACCCAACCGGCCAATATGATACAACCGAATGCGATCCTCTTTTAGGCAAGGAACCCACAGCACTTGGTTGATAGTGTCAACATTGACGGAATGACAGTTGGACAACCCTTCCAACGTCTGCGTTGGCGTACCTGCAATGCCGTTCTTGTCAATGGGACTGACATTCAAACAATTTCCACTGTAGGAGACACAATACAGATTCTTGCCATGCAAATTGGTTGTCAAATACGTTGGACTACTAGGTAGTGGCATTCTGCCAGCCTCGGTAAGCATTCCTCGTTCATCAATACGATAGCTGACTACTCCATAGGTTGGACGGACGCCAACATAGAGATGCATTTTCACCGGATGGATCGCCATTGGCTGCCCTTGTCCTGGAGTATCTACTACTTGTAGTAACGTTAGCATCCCCTGGTTATTCATTTTCCAGACGTGTATTTGCTGACTTTCCGGATTGGCAACATAGACAATTTGTTTCATGCATTCTCCTAATTTTGAATCTGTGTCAGGCATAGGTATTTATAATTTTCAGTAAGGTTGTGCCTAAAGCCAAGCATCTCTTAATTTAGATTCAAGGTGTGTTGTTTGCTAATATTACCATGGTTTTTCTGCCATGCCGAGGGTGTGATACTACATGAAATTAGTGTATCTCTTATACAATTAGAAAAACTTAATGCAAAAGATATCATGTTGTATCACAACCCAATTATTATGTTTATGCATTCTATAAATTAAATAAAAGTCCTGACAGACTGTATTTTAGCTCTGGAATATTTCTTTTCTCTAGAACGTGTCATGGCTTACTACGTACGGGGTAAAAAGCTAACCTCTTACTAAGAGCTTTAACGTTACTGACTAGTAATGCTTAGTAATATTACCAAAAACCGAAATTAATATACTTCCGAGGAAGAAAGGTTAACAAACTCTGGAGTAAACTAAACTCTTCGATCTACATATAGATATAGCTGATGGCAGAATTTTTCGTCGAACACGATTTTATTAACCTTGAAAGCACGGTGGCGCATCAACTTGTTAATGCGCTATTTTAATCCAAATCAGTGTCTATTCTGTTTCTTATAAGTCGCTGGTGCTATGGTGTTCTGTTCTCCTATTTGGACCACGCCTGACTACTTGAAATATTACTGCACAAATGTCCTATCATGCACTGGACGCCGGGTGAAGTGCTGGCCTAGAATTTACTGGTTGCTACAATAAACCTATTTTATGCTCTTTTCCTACTCTCCGTGAGCTCATAAGTTGTCACGAAGTACGTTTATGGAAAAATCGGTGAAGTGGGCAAAAGCGCACACATAACTAGCGGTGCTTGCACCATGGCACGTGACTGGTGAACTTATAGGATTTATTTCTTCTGTGGCTTTCTAGGCGATTGCCACTTAATATGAGTAGGCATATTATTATAAATAGTTATCATAAACATCCTAGGATTTTAAGGAGCTAAATAATGACTGTAATTAAATTGGTTTTAATACGTCATGGTGAAAGCCACTGGAACAGTGAAAACCGTTTTACCGGTTGGACCGATATTGATCTATCTGAAAAAGGCCGCACCGAAGCGAAACAGGCAGGCCAGATATTAAAAACGGAAGGATACTCGTTTGATTTCGCTTACACGTCGGTACTTAAACGTGCTATTCATACCTTATGGTATGTCTTGGATGAATTGGATCAGGCCTGGCTTCCGGTAGAGAAATCTTGGCGTCTAAACGAGCGCCACTATGGCGCGTTGCAAGGGCTTAACAAAGCTGAAACCGCCGAAAAATATGGCGACGAGCAAGTAAAACAATGGCGACGCAGTTTTGCGATAACGCCACCGGCACTGATCTACAACGACGAACGCTTCCCAGGCCATGATCCTCGCTATGCCAACTTGACTGCTGAAGAGTTACCTACAACAGAAAGTCTGGCGCTGACCATCAACCGAATTATTTCCTATTGGAACGGAACAATTTTACCACGAATGAAAAACAGTGAGCGGGTAATTATCACCGCCCACGGAAACACCATGCGCGCTATGATTAAATTCTTAGATAACCTGAACGAAAAAGAAATTCTGGAACTAAATATTCCAACCGGCGTGCCGTTGGTGTACGAATTTGACAAAAACATGCAGCCTATTAAGCATTATTATCTCAGCAACGATATCGCCGATAAAGCTAGTGCTATTCCTAATTACAGTAAAGAGAAATAAACTGTACTTTCTAGGTAGTTGATTGTCAAACAGTGCTGCGCTAGTGCTGTCTTCCGCAGAGTTAACATTGAAATAATGTTTATTTTTCTTCCCGACGGCAGCGTATCGCCTGCGCTAGTTGTAGCAGCAGAGTTTCAGTATCCTCCCAACCAAGACAAGCGTCCGTGACGCTCTGGCCATAAACCAGATCTTCGCCCTCAGCGTTCTGGTTCCCCTCCACTAAATGGCTTTCCACCATCACCCCAATAATGCCGGTTTCACCCGCTTCTAGCTGCCGGCACACGTCTTCTGCCACTATCATCTGTTTTTTAAACTGTTTAATGCTGTTGGCATGACTGAAATCGATCATTACCTGTGCCGGCAAGCCCGCCTTAATCAACCCTTCCTTCACCGTCTGCACATGACGGGCGCTGTAGTTAGGTTCTCGGCCGCCGCGCAAAATAATATGGCAATCGGCATTGCCGCTGGTGTTGACAATAGCGGAATGCCCCCACTTGGTGACTGACAAGAAGCAATGCGGTGCACTGGCGGCGTTAATAGCGTCAATAGCAACTTTAATCGTGCCATCGGTACCGTTTTTAAAACCAACCGGACACGACAGGCCGGAAGCTAGCTCGCGATGAACTTGGGACTCGGTAGTTCTGGCTCCAATGGCGCCCCAGCTCATTAGATCAGCCAGATATTGTGGGGTGATCATATCTAAAAACTCACCCGCAGCTGGCAACCCTTTGTCGTTGATTGACAGTAGTAAACGACGCGCAATGCGTAGCCCGTCATTAATTTGAAAACTGCCATCCATATGAGGATCGTTGATTAATCCTTTCCAGCCAACAGTGGTTCGTGGCTTTTCAAAATAGACACGCATCACTACTTCTAGTTCACTGATTAGGCTATTGCGTAGTTTAATTAGACGAGACATATACTCTTGCGCAGCTTTGGGATCGTGGATAGAGCACGGGCCAATCACTACTAGCAAACGATCATCATTACCTTTGAGGATCCTATGAATCGCGGAACGCGCAGCGGAAACAGTACGCGCAGCGCGAACTGTTGCCGGAAATTTCTCCAATAATGCTACTGGTGGTAGCAGTTCATTGATCTCAGTAATACGTAAATTATCGTTTTGGTAATTCATGTTAAATCTACCTAGAGTCACTATATGATTATTAAAGAGGCGATCCAATCTATCCTGAGTAGTACGCTCTGTAAATCTACAAAGTATCATTAAATTTCATATCGGCTAATTTTTGACTACACATAATTTATGATAATTCTAAGATAACTGATACTTGACTTTAATCAGTGCTACATTTTGTTTTCAGTGAGTTTTCCCGTTACAAAACTTAATAAATTTAAGACACAATGACAGAGTGGTCAGTGATCACTTCGTACCGGACAAGATAATCTATACCGACATATCCTATCTACTCTTAATTATTTCCACATTCTTCCCCGTATGCATAACATGCCGGTCATCACTACTACTTAAGGGGCGTTCAGCGTGGAGTGCATCGTGTTATTATCTAAGCAATGTAGGTAAGATCTCGCAGTCTTCGGAGCAGTCATTAATCAATCGAGTCTCCGATAAGAACTAAATCTTACTAAAGTATTGTCAAGCCTAGTTATGGTCGGTGTTGCTAAACGTCTCTTTAATAATGATAACCTGAGAAGTGATACTTAAACTCCCTTTTGCTGGGTAGTATACTAAGTAGGCGAGACTAGTGAGAGATTACTAGTTCCTGGTAGAAGAACTTGCTTAGGTCTTATCGGGCCTTTAGTGTCGCGGCAAAAGACAGCATGCGATTCAGCGGTACTAATGCCCGCTGCCGCACTGTTTCGTCAACGCTCACTTCATGCTGTACCCCACCATGTTCAAGTCCTTCTGCGATAGCTCTGAGGCTATTCATCGCCATCCACGGGCAATGTGAGCAACTGCGGCAAGTTGCCCCTTCACCAGCGGTGGGCGCCTCAATCAAGGTTTTTTCCGGGCAGACTTGCTGCATTTTGAAGAATATACCGCGATCGGTGGCCACAATCATCTGCTGTTGCGGCAGAGATTTGGCTGATTGGATTAACTGACTAGTTGAACCGACAACATCAGCTAAATCTACCACCGCCTGCGGCGATTCAGGATGCACTAACACGGCTGCGTCAGGATAGAGCTGTTTCATACGCTGCAGTCCCTGAGCTTTGAATTCATCGTGCACGATACAGGTGCTTTGCCAGCATAGCATATCTGCACCGGTCTGCTTTTGCACATAGCAGCCAAGATGACGGTCTGGTGCCCAGATGATTTTCTCACCCAAACTATCGAGATGATCAATAAGCTCGACCGCGATGCTAGATGTCACCACCCAATCAGCTCGTCCCTTGACCGCCGCAGAGGTGTTGGCATAGACCACCACCGTACGATCCGGATGAGCATCGCAGAACGCGCTAAATGTGTCTTCCGGGCAGCCTAGATCAAGTGAACACTCTGCCCGTAATGTAGGCATCAACACGGTTTTCTCCGGACTTAAGATTTTAGCGGTCTCGCCCATGAATCGCACACCTGCTACCAGTAGCGTCGTTGCAGGATGTGCACTGCCGAAGCGTGCCATCTCCAGAGAATCGGCCACGCAACCGCCGGTAGCTTCCACCAACGACTGAATTTCCGGGTCAGTGTAGTAATGAGCCACAATTACTGCATTACGTTCTTTTAATAGACGCGCAATGTTATCCAGTAAGCCGGTCTTTTCCTTTGTCTTTAGAGCTACAGGTCTAGGTGGTAAGAAATAGGTAGAGGCGTTAACATCTAATAATTCACTCATTGTTGCTCTCGGGGACTGTGCACTGCCGCCACAGTGAGACCACTTACATGGCTCTAAGCTGGATGGCAAACTGCTATGTTTTTCATGCCAAACAAAATACTCACTTTCTAGTACATTGTCTCGTCTAAATTTTGTAAGCGTTACAGTGAATATCACATTGATGATTGTGCAGTGCTAAAATCTATACGCTGTGACAAGTAATTTTGCCATCTGATTTACCTGCTAGTCGACTAGCACACATGAAAATATGGCGAGGGGTCAGCCTCTGAATCAATATCATTCCGTTTTTATATACCAAGCAGACTTATTATAGATAGCACCACTCTGCGATCATCACTATTTTTCAGTTAAGTGTGATAGTGTGAAGTAAACAAGCTACCCAATCGTGATCTTTGTAACAAGTATCTACGTTTTCTTGTTTATCCAGCACTCAACTGCCGAACGACTTAAGTATAGCGATGACATTGGTAGCTAGATGAAGAGATACTAATTGGTGGTATCAGCGATACGCCCAATTAGGGAAGATTGTAATTAATATCATATGCATGGATAAGCTTAGCCACTATAGGCACCAAGCGACAATGTCAGCTCAGTCACCGTACGGAGGATAAATGAAATACCACTTAAAGGTTATTGGTCACTAACTTGACCACAAAGAAATTTCGAAAAAATCAATGATCTCGCCTATTCATCAAAGACAAGGCCACTTGCACAGAATAATATACCTAAGGCAACAGAGTATTACACTTCTTGGATTGTGGGTGAGTTCTGTCACCAGCCGTTTGCAGCGCTGGCCATTGCCCATAAACGACCGGAGGCATGAGCGCGCCCTTGTTTTACTCAACTTCTGCCTATCGATGAGTAACCTGAGTGATGTGTCTGGGTAACTACCCAGATTTTCAGGGCTGGCTCAAGCAGGTTTGTCTGACGTTTGCTGTCGTATGTGAGTTTGTAATGCGTGTCAACTGGGCCAGGACGTTCCTGAATTGCATTATCAGCACATTTCCCGTATCCGTCAGTATGAAAATGCTGCCAGTGTAGTATTAAATTAAGGAGATAAGGGTATCTTATGCACTGGATAATGGCGAAGTGGGGAAAATCTCTAACGATAAGATATACTACATCCTTAATAAAATATGAGGATAATTATTATCTAAACCAGCTCGCTGGCATAGTGGATAATTGTATTTACGCCATCAGTAAATACACTCCATGATGGTTAATGCTATTCCATCCCGATTGCCTACATCGGTCTAAATTATGTCTAAAAGCTGCGGAATAGCAGGATAAGATGGAGATCTATTGCATTGATGCCTATCCTGATTCGCGAGGAACGTTGAATGCACACGACGGGAAGGTGAGGTGACCTGTCAACCTTAGAGTATCGGAGCACCCAAGTAGAAGAGCACTTATACAACATATGTTTATTATGGTGCTGGATCCACTTGGTATTGAAGCTGCATGTGGACGCCGCGATAAATTTATCAATCGCGGGAAAGTGCTCATCAATGAACGCTGTGAGCACAGCGACACCAATTACAGATATAACGGTCCTTTATGATTTCACTCCTGGCGGAGTTGAATAAGCAAGCGGAAATTATCAGCGTGTACACGTATGCTAACGATATTACTTTTGGAAAAACAATCTGTTAGCATCATGAAGGGTATTTTCTAATACGGGAAGTAGCTTTAGATACTGGATAAATTAGTGGTGTGTGTCAGTTTGCTAGGTCTTTCGGCAACTGTCACGTCTTGGACATGATTATTTAACCGATTGTAGAGAAAAGTATATACGTACCGGAAAGCCGATTTTCTATACGTCGACAGATTCCATGTTCCAGATTGCCTACCACCAAGGAATCTTTAGTCTGCATCAGCTGTATGGTCTATGATAGGATTGTATGGGGATTCTGACCGGCGGCGGTTACAATATTTACTGTGTCATCCCTCCTAACTTTTTTCCCAGTCTGAGCGCACTGGCGACCTGTATGATCTGGCAGTGGAATTGCCGATTGTTAGCAACTATTTGCAGAAGTAGAGGAAAAAGCGGAACCGTAGTGTCAGTAGGTATTTACATGTAAAGGTCAAGATCGCTGGTCTGAATGCCTTATTTTCAACATAGTATCTGTGAAGGTGTAACGGAGATAACAATCATCATACTTGCAAATTCCGTCGATTTCAATTCCGCTTACGGCCACTGGCGTGATGTATAGCTAGTTACACGGCTGTTCTGCAGCTCTTCTATTGACAGCTACTGAACTGATATCATAAATAAGAAAGAATGGTATATTAGTCTTCACCGTCGATTACGGCTGCGATTTGGTACGACACCGATCATACTCGCGAATACACTCCAATGTTAACACGATACTTTCGCTGATATTAGCCAGACGATCACGCTCTATTTCGATCTTTCTCAGATAGCCTATGGGACAAAGGCTATTATCTAAAGCGAGAAGTCGGGTTAATTTATCACTCTAGTTTGCTGGGGCCGGGTGGGCTTACACTTTATCATTCATAAAATTATGGAATAGAAATAGTATGGTAACATCACATATTAACGCTAAACTAGGCGATTTCGCTGAAGTTATTCTGATGCCTGGCGACCCGCTGCGGGCACAGCATATTGCCAACACTTTTCTTGTTGATGCTCGGGAAGTTAACAATATACGGGGTATGCTGGGCTATACTGGTAGCTATAAAGGACGGTCGGTATCGGTCATGGGACACGGCATAGGTATCCCGTCTTGCTCTATTTATATCAAAGAGCTGATTACAGATTTCGGTGTAAAACAGATTATTCGCGTCGGTTCCTGCGGAGCGATCAGGAGAGATGTGAATGTGCGGGATATCATTATTGGCATGGGTGCCAGTACTGATTCTAAGGTAAATCGTATGCGTTTTCAAGATCATGACTTCACAGCCATTGCCGATTTTAATATGGTGCGTAATGCAGTAGATGCTGCCAACGCGGCCAACATTCCAGTGCGTGTGGGTAGTATTTTCTCCACTGACTTATTTTATGCTCCGGATCCAAAAATATTCGATGTGCTAGAAAAATACGGCATTCTGGGAGTGGAAATGGAAGCAGCCGGGATTTATGGTGCTGCGGCGGAATTTGGCGCCCGAGCGCTGGTAATTTGCACTGTATCCGATCACATCCGTAGTGGAGAGGTCTTAAACGCGGCCGATCGCCAGACTACCCTTAATAAAATGATTGAGGTGGCACTTGAATCTGTACTGCTGAGCGATGCCGAATAAACACGTATTGTGTCAGGCAGTTAATTATTGATTTCAAGAACCCCATTGACTACTGATTGCTAATAGCTGACTGATCGCGTATACCAATAATTTCTCCTAAACCAGTTACCAGACCAGATTTATATTAAAATAGAATAACAACCTGACGTGAATCAATAAATATGTTTTTTGGTTTAAGTACTTTTAAACTGCCAGAAGCGTCGGCGATTAGGGTAAGCTCATTGTATATTGATAACTGTTGATAATAGCGGCTCATCTTAAACAGAAGTCAAAATACCCAGCAATCTCTGACCCATTACAATCTGAGAATCTCAGGGGTATTTTATACGGGCTGTGATTACTGTATATTTCTAATAAAATTAAGATAGATCATGATGTTAATGTTACCTAGAAGTCGAGTGGACTTCGACTGGCAGCAAGATCCGACAATGAACACAGATCTACATAGATTTAAATAGTCAAGCAGGCGAATGGCAAGTAGCAGCTCGTTAAACGAGCTGTGTACGCAGGTCCTATCAGTAAACCTGGGACTAACGACGCTAACTACAAGTTGTAGAAATTAGGCTAATATCTCTCCATTAACCTCCAGTGGATTTACTTGGTCGCACCGCGCAATGCGACAAGTTACGTTGTGTGATTTTCTGTTACTGCTAATGAACTTGAGTATTATACCAGTCGTCTGACTGGTAATGTAATCTGGCAGACTGGCAAATAGTGAATGTAAAGTATACAAACTAGCGCACAATCTGGCGATCTTTGCAGCTTTACAGCTAAACAGTGGTGTCTATTACTTTTCAAAACTGAAGGTGAATGAATAAGAGTTGTGTTATTGATATTGACTCTATTTTCCCGAGGTAATTTGTGGCTAAAGTAGTAAAACTCACTTTTGTGTGTAACGAGTGCGGTGCCGATTATCTTCGATGGCAAGGGCAGTGTACTGTCTGCCACACCTGGAACACTATCACTGAAGTGAATTACTCCACCCCGACTCCGGCCTACAACAAACGGTTCAGCGGCTACGCTGGCGATAGCGGTGTTAGCAAAGTGCAGAAGCTCTCTGAGATTAGTCTCGAAGCTCTCTCCCGCTTTTCCACTGGCTTTAAAGAGTTCGACCGCGTCCTGGGTGGTGGCATAGTTCCGAGTAGCTCTATCTTAATTGGCGGCAGCCCTGGTGCCGGGAAAAGTACTCTTCTGCTGCAAACGCTTTGCAGAATGGCTAAAAAAATAAGAACTCTGTACGTCATCGGAGAAGAGTCTCTGCAGCAGGTGGCGATGCGCGCACACCGGCTCGGCCTGCCTACCGATGAATTGAATATTTTGTCGGAAACCAGCATTGAACAAATTTGCCTGACCGCTTCGCAGAAAAAACCGCGATTGATGATCATCGACTCGATTCAAGTGATGCATATGGCGACCGTTCATTCTTCTCCGGGCAGTATTGCTCAGGTGCGCGAATCTGCTGCTTACCTGACTCGCTTTTCCAAAATCCAGGGTGTGGCAATTATTATGGTTGGTCATATCACCAAAGACGGTTCGCTGGCAGGACCGAAAGTACTTGAGCATTGCATCGATTGTTCCATTATGCTGGATGGAAATTCTGATTCCCGTTTCCGCACACTTCGCAGCTACAAAAACCGGTTCGGAGCGGTTAATGAACTTGGTATTTTCGCCATGGCTGAACAAGGGTTGTGTGAAATTAGTAATCCATCGGCGATATTTTTAAGTCGCGACGAGGAAATGATCTCTGGCAGCATCGTGATGGTCGTCTGGGAAGGTACTCGCCCTTTGCTAGTAGAGATCCAGGCACTGGTTAATCGCTCGATGACGGCTAATCCGCGCCGTGTCGCGGTAGGAATTGAACAAAACCGACTGTCGATTCTACTAGCGGTACTGCACCGCCACGGCGGGCTGCAGATGGCGGATCAGGATGTTTTCATCAACGTGGTCGGTGGAGTAAAGGTGAGTGAAACCAGCGCCGATTTGGCGCTGATGCTGGCGATGGCTTCTAGTCTACATGATCGTCCTTTGCCGAAGAATTTGGTGGTGTTTGGAGAAGTGGGTTTATCGGGTGAAATCCGCCCAGTGCCGAGCGGTCAGGAGAGAATAATCGAGGCAGCTAAGCATGGCTTCCATTGCGCCATAGTACCGCAAGCTAACGTACCGAAAAAATCTATGAATAACATAGAGATACTCGGCATAAAGAAGTTAACTGATGCGTTGGCGATACTAAAGGAGTTTTGGCCTTAAAAGGCTACTTCAGAAACTGATGAATACGAAAATAACAGTCCGTGTTTCTTTTAGAAACAAGCCTCTGATGCAATCGAGGAGCCAGTTGCCATAGAAATAACCATGACACAACAAGGGATCTTGCATTAGAACAAGATCATAATGCCGCCTTACCTCTACAGCAGTTTTACTGCACTCGGCTGCGTTAGTTATCTTATAGTTAAGCTTCACATCATTTTTCAAGTTGAGTCGTAGACGTATTGAGGCATGTCGCGATAACATAAGAATAAAATTTGCTTAACTGACTTATAGCTGTTCCGAGAAGCAGGGAACAGAAGAAATTAAGAACGCTCTTGGTAGAGTCAGCTCAGCGGCTGGATCAAGAGTCAGGTGGTTTGTTGTGTCTTTTTCACTAGAGGCTAAATTCAAACATGATCGAATTCTGACCCAACCTGTCGCTCACTATCGATTCTCTTATATAATAAATGACTATAAGCTGGCGAATTGTTCTGTACGTGCGTACTCTCAATATCTAAGCAAAGTCATGTTATCTTACATCAGCTTCTGCTCTGACCCATACAGTTTATCCAACAAAATGTATCATCACAAGCATACCACAAAACACCGATCTTGTCTGGGTTGTGAGTAGCTACATTGTGCATAGTAGTTTTTAACTCCAGTCTCTTTAAATACACAGTATATATGGAGAAAAGTATGTTACAGGTCTATCTTGTGCGCCATGGCGAAACTGAATGGAATGCGTTGCACCGTATTCAGGGACAATCTGATAGTGCATTAACCGCCAAAGGGAAACGTCAGGCAGAGCTGGTCACCGAACGGGTCAAAACATTAGGTATCACTCATGTTATCAATAGCGACCTGGGCCGCACTCGCCGCACTGCAGAGATTATCGCAACCGGATGCGGTTGTACAATAACGTCCGATCCACGCCTACGTGAATTGGATATGGGGGTACTGGAAACCCGTGATATCGCTACTCTGACTGATGAAGAAGAAAGCTGGCGACGACAACTGGTTAATGGCACCGAAGGCGGCCGTATTCCGGGTGGCGAATCGATGACTGAAATGGCGACGCGCATGAACGCCGCTCTGAACAGCTGTCTAACACTGCCGGAAGGTAGCACACCGCTGCTGGTGAGCCACGGCATAGCACTTGGCTGCCTTATCAGCACTGTGCTGGGACTACCAGCTTTTGCTGAGCGACGGCTGCGACTGCGTAATTGCTCTATCTCACGCGTAGACTATCAAAAAAGCCCGTGGTTAGCCCACGGTTGGATAGTAGAAACAGCTGGAGATGTCTCCCATCTTGATATACCCACCCTGGACGAATTACAGCTTTAACGCTGTTAGACATATCACATCCAACGTGGTGAAACCAGGCTTTGTAGGCAAGGTTGCCACGTCACCACAATAAAATCCCTACAAATCAGGGTGTGATCCCAGAAAATAAAAAGTGCGTGTATTGACTGCTACCTATGGGTATGACTCAGACAGTTAAAGGGACAACGACAGGCATTTGATTTCACTTAGATATTTTTCTCTAGAAGATGGGTGAGATTCAATGCAGAAGCTACTGAGTAGCTGCTGGGTAATGCTAACGATGTTTCATGTATTTTTAGTTGGTGGATTGATACCCATGATCACCAGGTTAATGTCATAACTCCAACAGGACATGGCGCATCCGTGCTATTGATTGCTTCATAAAGCATGCAACCCTTCACTTTAAAAAATTCTTTTTAATGTAGATAGTCGGGTAACTGTCTTATATTCAGTGGTAATGACTTTAATATCATATATTTAGATATAAAATTATTAACGTAATTGAAATGTGAAATACCAAACCGCTGTCGTCTTTAACGTATGGATGAAAACAAACATAATCCCCAACACTTCTCCACTTAAGTACGTTAATGTACCTAATTATGATTAATTTTCCGTTATCGGAAACACCTACCTGTATTTAGAGTCTGTTTTAAATCTCAAACGCCTTATAAATCCTAATGTTAACAGAATTATAATAACATGAACCAAATTTATCACTTAAGGTAATATCATTTTTCTGATGTATATTAAAAATAAATACCAACACCTGCCCTAATTTGGCGAACAGGGCTAATCTATCGATAATTTTTATATCGCTTTATGTATTATGTGTCATTTCTTACATCGTAACCTGATCGGCGTAAAACAATGGCGATCAGCGAGCTATGAGCCCGATGTATCGGCGTTTTTGGTGATCGTTGCACCGATACCGTCACTATACGGATATTTCTACTTAAACATCCTTTTATTTTAGTCATCTTGAGGTGGATATGCGTTCTATAATTGTCCAACTGGTAATTTTTCATAAATGACAACATGTTTTATCTGATAATTTAAGTGGTTGTTATTTTCATATGCGGCCATGGGTGTTGTAAGCAGCTCTAAATGAGAACGCAATAGGATTTTGCAGCCATACCTGCCTATCAACCTGCTAACAGCATAATAAAACGCTGATTTTCCAGATTGGCATAGGATCGGAATCAGGGCGTGCCATAAACAGATATTCATTGACATTAGTTGCTAATTGCTTTAACCAGTAACTAATAAAAAGTAATGATCTAACTATTATGAGCATCCTCTTTAGCCACATCATCATCATTTTTACTACCACCGATACCATTGCGGGTAGCAGCGCGAGCTGACGTATACAGGAATTTACAAAACTCGTACCTTAACAGTGTGGGCTGTCTTTCAGCTTAATTCAGGAGATGAAACAAAAATGCGAGTACTGAAATTTGGCGGTACCTCAGTAGCCAACGCGAAGCGTTTTATCTGTGTTGCCGATATCCTTGAAAGTAGTAGCCACCAGGAACAGGTCGCGGCGGTATTATCGGCTCCAGCCAACGTTACTAACCATTTGGTTACGATGATCGACCGCACGCTCAACGGCAATGATATTCAACAAAATATCCTTGATGTCGAACAAGTTTTCACTTCACTTGTGGACAGTTTGGCTGTATTGCAGCCGGGTTTTGATCGCGCGACACAACGTAGTGTGGTGAATCAGGAATTCGCACAGCTAAAGCAGCTATTGCACGGTGTATCATTACTGAAGCACTGTCCAGACAGTGTCAACGCCGAAATAATCTGCCGTGGCGAGAAGCTTTCCATCGTACTGATGGAAGCGATTCTTATCGCGCGCGGGTTTGACGTAACAGTTATCAATCCGGTGGAAAAATTACTAGCGCAGGGAAGCTATCTGGAATCTACAGTTGATATCGCAGCATCAACTAGTCGCATTAACGATGTCGCCATTCCTCCTGACCACATTATTCTGATGGCGGGATTCACCGCTGGTAATGAACATGGTGAACTGGTAGTGTTAGGCCGCAATGGATCCGACTACTCTGCGGCAGTGTTGGCAGCTTGTCTACGCGCCGATCGTTGCGAAATCTGGACGGACGTGGATGGTGTCTATACCTGTGATCCCAACCAGGTGCCGGACGCGCAATTACTCAGTTCGCTCTCGTATCAGGAGGCAATGGATCTATCCTACTTTGGTGCTAAAATTCTTCATCCTCGCACCATTGTTCCTATCGCGCAGTTCCAAATTCCCTGTCTAATTAAAAACACGATCAATCCACAGGCGCCCGGTACTCTAATTGGACCGACTGGAGGCAAGGAAGGCAATCCAATTAAAGGTATCACCCATCTAAATAATATGGCAATGATCAATGTCTCTGGCCCGGGGATGAAAGGTGTGATCGGCATGGTAGCGCGGGTTTTTGCGGCCGTATCACGTACCGGAAGTTCAGTGATGCTGATTACCCAATCTTCCTCGGAATATAGCATCAGCTTTTGCATACCTCAGCATGAGTTATCAGGTGCCCGAAAAGCTCTAGAGGAGGAATTTTATCTGGAGCTGAAGGATGGCTTGCTAGAACCGCTAGATATTATGTCCCAGCTAGCGATTATTTCGATGGTTGGTGACAGCATGCGTACGCAGCGCGGACTGTCAGCTAAGCTGTTTGCAGCGCTAGCCCGGGCTAATATTAATATCATCGCTATCGTTCAGGGATCATCCGAACGCTCCATTTCGGTTGTGGTGGATAATGACAGCATTGCCACTGGTGTACGGGTTGCTCATCAGATGCTATTCAACACTGATCAGGTTATTGAAGTGTTCATCATCGGCGCAGGCAGTATTGGCAGTACACTGATTGAACAGATCCGCCGTCAGCATCTCTGTCTGAAAGGCAAGCATGTCGATTTGCGGGTTTTCGGTATCGCCAATTCGCGTGCCTTACTGACCAACGTGCACGGCATCGATCTGAATCACTGGCAGGCGGCGCTTGCTAGAGCACGAGAGCCATTCAATCTGGGTCGTCTAATCCGACTGGTGAAAGAGTATCACCTGATTAATCCGGTCATCGTCGATTGTACCAGTAGTGAAGCGATGGCTAATCAATATGCAGATTTCTTAGCGAACAGTTTCCATGTGGTTACTTCGAACAAGAGAGCCAATGCTACCTCGATGGATTATTACCATAAAATGCGCGCTGCCGCGTTGGCTTCGCGTCGTAAATTTCTTTACGATACTAATGTTGGTGCCGGCCTACCAGTAATCGAAAACTTTCAGAATTTATTAAATGCTGGAGACGAGTTAACTCGCTTTTCCGGTATTCTTTCTGGATCGCTGTCTTTTATTTTCGGCAAGTTGGACGAAAGCATGCCGCTGTCAACAGCAATGGGAATAGCGCGTGACAATGGTTTTACAGAACCCGATCCACGCGATGATCTTTCCGGAATGGATGTGGCACGTAAGTTGCTGATCCTGGCGCGTGAAGCGGGGTATACGCTGGAACTAGCAGATGTTGATGTTGAGTCAGTACTACCGGAAAGCTTTGATGCCAGCGGCGATACGGAAAGTTTCCTTGCTCGGTTGCCTGTCCTTGACGATGAATTCGCCGCCAGAGTGTCGGCGGCTCGATCCGAAGGCCGAGTACTGCGCTATGTTGGTAGCATCGATGAAGGACGCTGTAAAGTGAAAATCGAGGCGATTGACGCCACCGATCCGCTGTTTAAAGTTAAAGACGGGGAGAATGCACTGGCGTTTTCAACTCGCTACTATCAACCGTTACCATTGGTATTACGTGGATACGGAGCCGGAAATAATGTCACCGCTGCCGGAGTGTTTGCTGATCTTTTACGTACACTTTCTGGAAGTTAGGAGTTTAACGTGATCAAAGTGTATGCACCGGCCTCGATTGGCAACATAAGTGTGGGATTTGATGTACTGGGCGCTGCAGTATCACCGGTTGACGGCACATTACTGGGTGATTGCGTCAGCGTGACGCGAGCCGACCACTTCAGCCTGCAAAACGCAGGGCGTTTCGTCGACAAGCTGCCGGTAGAGCAAGAACAAAATATCGTTTACCAGTGCTGGAAACGGTTCTGCGAGTTGGTAGGGGAAATGGTGCCGGTCGCCATGCAGCTGGAAAAAAATATGCCTATTGGCTCTGGTCTGGGATCCAGCGCCTGTTCGGTGGTAGCAGCGCTGGTGGCTATGAATGCGCTTTGCGAGCGTCCGTTAAGTGATGATCAGATGTTGATGTTGATGGGGGAAATGGAAGGGCGCATCTCTGGTGGAGTGCATTTCGACAATGTAGCGCCCTGTTTTCTCGGCGGTATGCAGCTGATGCTGGAAGAAAACGGTATCATCATTCAGTCAGTGCCTGGTTTTGCCGATTGGTTATGGGTGATGGCCTATCCCGGCATTAAGATCAGCACCACCGAGGCACGGGCAATTCTACCGGCGCAATATCGCCGCCAAGACTGTATTAGCTATGGGCGTTATCTAGCAGGCTTTGTACATGCCTGCCATACTCAACAGCCCGCACTTGCGGCTAAACTGATGAAAGATGTTATCGCCGAGCCGTATCGCACTCAGCTGCTGTCGGGTTTTGCCGACGCGCGCCAGGTGGTAGGCGATATTGGCGCACTGGCCTGCGGTATTTCCGGCTCCGGGCCGACACTATTTGCTATTTGTGATCGTCAGAATACCGCGACGCGCGCTGCCGACTGGCTGACACAACACTACTTGCAAAATGACGAAGGTTTTGTTCATATCTGTCGTCTGGATGCATCTGGTGCGCGTATAATGATGGATTGAATGATGAAACTTTATAATATCAAGGAACATAACGAACAGGTCAACTTCTCCCAGGCAATGAAGCAAGGCCTCGGCCGTCATCAGGGGCTATTCTTCCCAATGGAGCTGCCCGAGTTTTCCTTGATCGAGATTGACATGTTGCTGGAAATGGATTTTATTAACCGTAGCGCACGTATTTTGTCGGCCTATATCGGCGACGAACTACCCCTAGAACGAGTGTTGGCGCGGGTAGCAGCGGCATTTGAATTTCCGGTGCCAGTAGTTCCGGTGAGTGATGATATTGCGGCGCTGGAGTTATTTTACGGCCCAACTCTAGCGTTTAAAGATTTTGGCAGCCGCTTTATGGCGCAAATGCTCATCGAAATGGACCAGGGACAACTGGTGACCATCCTGACTGCCACCTCCGGCGATACTGGCGCTGCGGTAGCTCACGCGTTTTATGGCCTGGAAAATGTGCGGGTGGTGATCCTCTATCCACAAGGTAAAATCAGCCCTCTGCAAGAAAAACTGTTCTGTACGCTCGGCGATAATATTCACACCGTGGCTGTAGAGGGAGATTTTGATACCTGCCAGATGTTAATAAAACAGGCGTTTGACGACCAAGAGCTAAAACAGATGCTTAGGCTGAACTCCGCCAATTCTATTAATATTAGCCGGCTTTTGGCGCAGGTTTGCTATTATTTTGAAGCGATGGCACAACTGCCACAACCAGCACGCAATCAGCTGGTGGTGTCAGTGCCAAGCGGAAACTTCGGAGATTTAACTGCGGGCTTGCTGGCGAAAACCATGGGACTGCCTGTAAAGCGCTTTATCGCCGCTACTAACGCTAATGACACCGTGCCACGTTTTCTAAACAGCGGCAAATGGTTCCCCAATCCCACTATCGCTACGCTGTCGAACGCAATGGATGTCAGCCAACCTAATAACTGGCCTCGGGTAGAGGAATTGTTCCGGCGCAAAAACTGGCAGTTGGATACGCTTGGCTATGGTTGCGTCAATGATAAAGCTACTGCCAACACTATGCGCGAAATGGCGACGATAGGCTACATCTCCGAGCCACATGCTGCCGTCGCCTACCGTCTGCTGCGTGATAGTCTCAAGCCTGGCGAATACGGACTGTTCCTTAGTACTGCTCACCCAGCTAAATTTCAGGAATCAGTAGAGAGCATTCTTGGTCGGAGCTTGCCCCTGCCTCCGGCACTGGCAGTACGTGCGTCATTGCCACTGTTATCAGTGCGTATGCCGGCGCAATTTGACGCTCTGCGCCATCTGATGCTAAGCCTGGCGAAGTAACGCTCCCGTGAAGCGACGTTATCAGCCTATGCAGTCGTTTGAATACCACTCATTTTCCAGAGTCAGCGATATTAAAATGGTATCTGTCAGCATTGAACACTTGCAACTGTTCCAGCTGCGTTAGTGCTTCGATAGTGCTTCGATATTATCAAAGTTAGATTAGTCACCATAGCTACTGTTTTTTCGATCAGGAACCTCGACTTAACGAGTCTTCCTTAATGCTCAGCCTGCCACAGCTTGGCAATATTCGTCTGAGACAAGATTGATCAAAACTGCATTGTTACATTTCCCTAGTTCTGTTAGCGTTTTGTTAAATTTATCAGCCAGTGTCTCATTTCTTTTCTTTCTACACCACTATGGCAACTGAGACTAAAATCGACGACGCTATTCACAGAGAACTCACAGACAGATGGTCGATTGCACTAAACCATGGCTCCCACCTATCCTATTTGGAGGTTTGATTCCGATAATGGTGACCGTCTGATGAAAGCCACTCCGACAAAGCATCGTGCTAAAATTTTTGTTTCTGGCGTATCTGAACTATGTACTTTGACACTACTGAGTAGATCCAAGCGGTGCTGTAACGACCACTAAGGATCAGACGAAACGCTAAGACCACTTCTACCAATAAAATCGTCGCGCTACAAAGGTTAAAAATACACACCTAGTGAAATACAGCATCATCTGCTGGATTTTTTTACTTTTGCCCCTTGATGCATGCCGCCATGCCCCCATCTTAATTTTCATCCAACGTATTTGCATCCAGCGTTTATTGAACTTGGGAAATATTGGGCAACGAAACTTGAAAAGCTCATTTTCGGCCGCATATCATGTTTATGACTACAGCAAAAATTGAAATTTTAGTGGAGATGTTTAGATGGGAAAAATCATTGGTATCGACTTGGGTACGACCAACTCCTGCATTGCAATTATCGAAGGTAGCAAACCTCGCGTACTTGAAAATAGCGAAGGTGATCGTACTACTCCTTCTATCATTGCCTATACTCAGGATGATGAAATTCTAGTTGGCCAACCGGCTAAACGTCAGTCCGTCACTAACCCGCAGAATACATTGTTCGCTATCAAACGTCTAATTGGCCGTCGTTTTCAAGATGAAGAGGTCCAGAGGGATGTAAGTATCATGCCGTACAAAATCATCTCATCCGATAATGGTGATGCTTGGGTGGATGTCAAAGGCCAAAAAATGGCGCCCCCGCAGATTTCCGCTGAAATTCTAAAAAAAATGAAAAAGACCGCGGAAGATTATCTGGGCGAACCGGTCACTGAAGCAGTTATTACCGTTCCGGCCTATTTTAACGATACGCAGCGCCAAGCAACCAAGGACGCTGGCCGTGTCTCTGGTTTGGATGTAAAACGTATCATCAATGAACCGACCGCCGCTGCGCTGGCCTATGGTATGGATAAAGAAACAGGCAATCGTACTATCGCAGTTTATGACCTAGGTGGCGGTACCTTTGATATTTCAATTATTGAAATTGACGATGTCGACGGCGAAAAAACCTTTGAGGTATTAGCTACTAATGGTGACACCCATCTTGGTGGTGAAGACTTCGACAGTCGCCTGATCAACTACTTGGTGGGAGAGTTCAAGAAAGATCAGGGTATTGACCTACGCAACGATCCGTTGGCGATGCAGCGTCTAAAGGAGGCTGCCGAGAAAGCGAAAATCGAGTTGTCCTCTGCGCAACAGACCGACGTTAATTTACCTTACATTACAGCTGATGCCACCGGTCCAAAACACATGAACCTGAAGGTGACGCGCGCCAAACTGGAGTCTCTTGTGGAAGAACTAGTCAACCGCACGCTAGAACCCGTGAAGGTGGCGCTGAAGGATGCTGGCCTGTCGGTTTCTGATATTAAAGATGTAATTCTAGTAGGCGGTCAGACCCGTATGCCGTTGGTGCATAGAAAAGTTTCTGACTTCTTCGGCAAAGAACCACGTAAAGATGTCAACCCGGATGAAGCGGTGGCGATTGGTGCCGCAATTCAGGGTGGTGTGCTGGCCGGCGACGTAAAAGATGTTCTGTTGTTGGATGTCACTCCACTGTCTCTGGGTATCGAAACCATGGGTAGCGTTATGACACCACTGATTTCCAAAAACACCACGATCCCGACTAAGCACAGTCAAGTATTTTCTACTGCGGAAGACAACCAGTCCGCTGTGACTGTCCATGTACTGCAGGGTGAACGTAAACGCGCTAGCGACAATAAATCCCTAGGACAGTTCAATTTAGACGGCATCGCACCGGCCATGCGTGGTACGCCGCAAATTGAAGTGACGTTTGATATCGATGCTGACGGTATTCTGCACGTCTCCGCTAAGGACAAAAACAGTGGTCGCGAACAGAAGATAACCATCAAAGCATCCTCAGGTCTAAGCGAAGAGGAAATTCAGAAGATGGTGCAGGAAGCAGAAGCCAACGCCGAATCCGATCGTAAATTTGAGGAGCTGGTGCAGACTCGAAATCAGGCAGATCGTCTGCTACACAATACCCGTAAACAGTTGGAAGACACGGGCGATAAACTACCAGCCAACGACAAGTCCACTATCGAGAACGCGTTAAAGAATCTGGATACCGCTCTGAAAGGCGAAGATAAAATTGATATCGAAGCGAAAATGCAAGCACTGATCCAGGCACAGCAACAGGTTCAGGCCACGGGCGAAGGCAGCGCAAACGGCAACACTAAAGCAGATGACGATGTAGTTGATGCCGAGTTCGAAGAAGTTAAAGACAAAAAATAATCATCCTACAGGAACTGGTATTGGGGTAATTCTTAGCTCGTGCAAGCATGTTGATTAAGGGCAGAAAGAGACGACTATGGCGAAATCAGACTACTATGAGATTTTAGGCATTTCCCGAAATGCGGGCGAGCGTGAAATCAAAAAGGCCTATAAACGTCTGGCGATAAAATTCCACCCGGATCGTAACCCAGGGAATGCCGCAGCTGAATCGAAATTTAAAGAGATCAAAGAAGCCTACGAAGTGCTGGCCGATACGCAAAAACGCGCCGCCTACGATCAATATGGTCATGCAGCCTTTGAACAGAGCGGCGTCAGTAGCGGTGCAGATTTCAGTGATATTTTCGGTGATGTCTTTGGCGACATCTTCGGTGGCGGCCGGCGCCAACGCACCAGCCGCGGCGCAGATTTACGATATAACATGGAACTTTCCCTCGAGGAAGCGGTACGTGGTATAACTCGTGAAATCCGCATCCCAGCATTGGATGAATGCGATGTCTGTCGTGGCAACGGTGCCAAACCTGGCACGTCTGTCGTTACTTGTTCAACCTGTCACGGCCAAGGACAAGTGCAGATGCGTCAGGGATTCTTTGCCGTGCAGCAGACTTGTCCTACTTGTCAGGGACAGGGCAAGATCACTAAAGAAATCTGCAACAAATGCCGTGGCCATGGCCGAGTAGAGAAATTCAAGACTTTGTCGGTGAAAATCCCAGCTGGTGTCAATACTGGCGATCGCATACGCCTGTCAGGTGAAGGTGAAGCGGGCGAACATGGGGCACCCGCCGGGGATCTGTATGTACAGGTCCAGGTATGTAAACACCCTATCTTTGAACGTGAAGAGAACAATCTTTACTGTGAAGTGCCAATTAATTTCACCATGGCGGTTCTAGGTGGTGAGATCGAAGTGCCGACGCTCGGCGGTCGGGTTAAGCTAAAAGTGCCAGCGGAGACACAGACCGGAAAACTATTTCGTGTACGGGGTAAAGGTGTAAAACCGGTGCGAGGAGGTAATCAAGGTGATTTGCTATGCAGGGTAGTGGTGGAAACACCTGTGAAGCTTAACGAGCGGCAGAAACAGCTGATCCGGGAGTTAGAGGAAAGCTTCGGCGGACCGAGCGGCGATCAAAATAGTCCACGTTCGAAACGATTTCTCGACGGCGTGAAAAAGTTCTTTGATGATTTGACCCTTTAATAAAAGGGAGCGTGAGTAATAAAACTATCTTTCCGGCCTTTACTTGGGGCTCTATAGTAGCAGCGCAGCACTGCAGCATTTAAGGATGTGCTTCTATATATTTCCGTACTGATTCCTGCCGTATAAAAGCATAATCTATTCTCTCTGACGAAGCATAACATTGATTATCCATAACGGCTTGGATATAATGTTTTCTGGCTATCAGCCTGGAATAAAATGCGAACTACTGAAGGCGAACAGGCAGCATTTCTCGCTATCATTGTTGTTTTGGAGGATCAACTATGATTTATAGTCTGTTTACCTCCATCAAGCCTTTGCTTCTTCGAAGCTTGTATGCCAACCGGTCTGAAATCTTTTGCTAGCATTAGCTATTTTAATATTCTTATTTAATATGCTTAGTACTTAAGGACGCTATATTAATGAAGTATACTAATTTGTTCATTGTTACGTCAGTTAAGTTCAAAGTTCAGGTCAACCCAGTTGCTTGCCATCATCTATTTAGCAAACCACAGTGACAGTATTGTGTAGCATCGGGTTTATCATGTCAATATTTCATCAACAACCCGTATATTTCACAGCAATAGCAATTTAGCAAAAATTACTTTAACAAAACAAGTTTGTGACTTTGCGTTTAACATAAACTGCGCCATTACAGGTAAAATAACTCATGCTTTCTTAACTAAAGCACGGCGATGACAGAGATTACTGCATAGCGTTAATTTGTGAGATTAAATTTGATTTATGACGTGCAGCTTTATTTTTGTGGATCACTCCTTTACTGGCCTGACGATCAACAATCGGTTGCATGGCAGAAAACGCATCCTGTGCAGCTACTTTATCGCCAGCAGCAATAGCTGAGTAAACTTTCTTAACAAAAGTGCGCATCATGGAGCGTCGACTAGCATTGTGCTGACGATGCTTTTCAGATTGCACTGCACGCTTCTTAGCTGATTTGATATTAGCCAAAGTTCAACTCCTAAGCTTGTTCGTAACTAGCTAAAAATAATTTAAAGATAAAGAGGTTGAGGGGATGCCCGTTAGCCATATGTGTCAATATGTCACAGTTAGAATGGTAAAATAAGCTTCGCTTAACGCGTGCTATCTTTTATACAACTAATTAATATGAAATTTTCCCAGATTTTACCGAGTAAATAAAGTCTTTTTCGAAAAAAGTAACTTCGACAGGAATGAAATAAGTGCGGTTTTCTTCACTCAGTAATACTAAAGATTGAAATCACAAGTTAATCTTGGCCAATGTATGAGGTATAATTTTTATGGTTTCCACTGTCTTAGGTGTCTTGAGCAGGCTATGCAGCTTATTCGCGGCATACATAATCTACAACCACGTCACCATAGGTGCGTGCTCACCATCGGCAATTTTGATGGCTTTCATCGTGGGCACCAAGCGCTTTTAGCAGCATTACAGGCTGAAGGTCGCCGCCGCGGTCTGCCGGTGATGATGATGATTTTCGAACCGCATCCACAAGAGTATTTTGCCGGCGCAGTGGCGCCTGCACGGTTAACACGGTTGCGGGATAAGGTGAAATACCTGGCAGCTGCCGGTGTGGATGCGATATTATGTGTTACCTTTGACAAAGGTTTCGCCGCACTCAGTGCTCGCACGTTCGTTTCAGATCTGTTGGTGAAGAAGCTGGAAGTACGCGTTATTGGTGTAGGAGATGACTTCCGTTTCGGTGCTCAACGTCAAGGCGATTTCGATCTACTATTGCAGGTTGGTAAAGAGGCTGGGTTTGAGGTCATGAGCATCATGACTTACACTGAGGGCGGCCGGCGCATCAGTAGCACCGCCGTGCGTGAGGCTCTGGCGCAAGACCTGTTAGTGGAGGCAGAAATGTTGCTGGGCCACCCATATCGTATTTCCGGACGTGTGGTGCACGGCGATGCGCGTGGGAAAGCTATCGGCTTTCCTACCGCTAACGTATCGTTAAGGGGGCGGCAAGCACCGATAAACGGTGTATATGCTGTGGAGGTTTACGGCATTGCTGCTCAGCCTTTGCTTGGAGTGGCGAATATAGGCACGCGACCTACGGTAACTGGAGTGCGTCAGTGGCTGGAAGTGCATTTGCTAGATGTGACCATGAATCTGTACGGTTGTCATATAGAAGTGGTAATACGTGCGAAAGTGCGTAATGAACAACGATTTGCTTCCTTGGATGAGTTAGCGCGGCAAATTGCGAATGATGTAGTGAGCGCTCGTAATTATTTCGGCTTCGGCTGGCGACTCTTAAATAACTCTCGAACATGAAAATAAAAATAAGGATTTCCGATGCGCGGTAATTTATCTAAGTGCGAGCCTGACATACTGCAACGCTGGTATGAACAGGATCTATATGGGCTTTTCAATTAAAATAACTTAAATGAAACGGAGAGTCAAGTGACTGATTACAAAAATACGCTGAATTTGCCGGACACAAGGTTCCCGATGCGCGGTAATTTATCTAAGTGCGAGCCTGACATACTGCAACGCTGGTATGAACAGGATCTATATGGGGCTATTCGTAACGCCAAGAAAGGAAAAAAAACCTTTATCCTGCATGATGGCCCGCCATACGCGAACGGCAATATCCATATCGGTCACTCAGTTAACAAAATTCTTAAAGATATTATCGTTAAATCTAAAGGATTGATGGGCTATGACTCACTTTATGTTCCGGGCTGGGACTGTCATGGCCTACCGATCGAACTGAACGTTGAACAGATTATCGGAAAACCTGGCGATAAGGTCAGCGCCGCAGAATTCCGCACAGCCTGCCGTCGCTACGCCGCTGAGCAAGTAGAGGGACAGAAAAAAGATTTCATTCGTTTAGGCGTGCTTGGCGACTGGAAGCATTCTTACTTAACGATGGACTTTACCACAGAGGCGAATATCATTCGCACGCTCGGCAGGATCATCGCCAACGGCCATTTGTACAAGGGTGCCAAGCCAGTGCACTGGTGCATCGACTGCCGTTCCGCTTTAGCAGAGTCTGAGGTGGAATACTATGATCGGACATCGCTGTCTATCGATGTGGCTTTCGTGGCCACCGACATTCGAGCAGTCGCAACAAAGTTCGGCATCATGGATTTTACCGGCTCAATCGCAATGGTGATCTGGACCACAACCCCATGGACTCTGCCGGCCAACCGCGCGATTATCATCCATCCTGATTTTGATTATCAGCTGATCGAAATTGATGGGCAGGGATACATTTTGGCTGCCGATCTGGTGGGAAGCGTCATGATACGTGTCGGAATCACGCACTGGGCAGTACTAGGTAATGTCAAAGGCAGAGCAATGGAACAGCTGCGGTTTTGCCATCCGTTTATGGGGTTCGATGTGCCCATTATCCTTAGTAAACACGTGACATTAGACAGGGGTACTGGGGCGGTGCATACCGCTCCTGGCCATGGCCCTGACGATTATGTTATCAGTCAGCAGTACGGTCTAGAGGTCGATAACCTGGTTAGTCCGGACGGTTGTTATTTGCCAGGCACTCTGCCGGAGCTGGATGGCCTGCAGGTGTTCAAAGCGGATGACGTAGTGATTGGTCTGCTTCGTGATAGCGACGCCCTGCTGCACATAGAAAAGTTCCAACACAGCTATCCGCACTGTTGGCGCCATAAAACGGCGATTATCTTCCGTGCCACCACTCAGTGGTTTATTAGTATGGATCAGCACGGCTTGCGTGAGCAGTCGCTAGCAGAGGTAAAAGATGTACAGTGGATTCCCGGCTGGAGCCAAACATGCATTGAAACCATGATCGCTAACCGTCCGGACTGGTGTATTTCCCGTCAGCGCACTTGGGGCGTGCCGATGGCGCTGTTCGTGCATAACGAAACTGGAGCGCTGCACCCACGAACCGTCGAATTAGTAGAAGAAATCGCACAACGGGTAGAGAAAGATGGTATCCAGGTATGGTGGGATATAGATCCAACTGACATTCTTGGTGAAGATGCTGCCCATTACCATAAGGTGCAAGATACTCTCGATGTATGGTTCGATTCAGGCTCAACCCATTTCTCCGTTGTGACGGTACGCCCGGAATTCGAAGGCCATGAGCCGGATATGTATCTAGAAGGTTTGGATCAGCATCGCGGCTGGTTTATGTCGTCGCTGATGATTTCCGCCGCCATAAAAGGACAGGCACCGTGTCGGCAGGTACTGACTCACGGTTTTACTGTCGACGGTCAGGGCCGAAAAATGTCCAAATCGGTGGGCAATGTAGTCAATCCGCAGCAAGTGATAAGCAAATTAGGAGTGGATATCCTGCGCCTGTGGGTTGCATCTACTGATTACACTAGTGAAATGGCGATATCCGATGAAATTCTTAAGCGTTCCGTTGATGCTTATCGTCGTATCCGCAATACTGCACGTTTCTTGCTGGCTAACTTGAATGGTTTTGATCCAGAAAAACATAGCGTCAACCCGGAACAGATGATAATACTGGATCGTTGGGCGGTGAGCAGGGCTCAGGTGGCGCAGGCGGAAATCATTGCCGCGTATGATAGCTATGACTTCCACAACGTCGTGCAACGCACAGTGCAGTTCTGCTTGGTGGAGATGAGTTCATTTTATCTAGATATTATCAAAGATCGTCAATATACTACAAAAGCAGACAGCATTGCGCGCCGCAGTTGCCAGACTGCATTATATCATATAATTGAGGCTTTGGTGCGTTGGATGGCACCGATCATGTCGTTTACTGCCGATGAAATCTGGGGTTTCATCCCTGGGGGGCGGGCGCAATATGTCTTTACCGAAGAGTGGTATGACGGCTTGTTTGGACTGGATGACACGCATCCTCTGAATGATGCTTATTGGCAAACTCTTCTACAAGTGCGCAATGAGACGAATAAAATAATTGAACAGGCGCGCACGGATAAACGTATTGGTGGTTCGCTGGAAGCCCGCGTGACTCTGTATGCAGAGCCAGTCCTTGCTGCTCAGCTGCGTAAACTGGGAGATGAACTCTATTTCATCTTACTGACTTCGTCAGCGATAGTGGCGAATTACTCTGACTCTGTCGATGATGCGGTGCAGTGTGAGGGGCTGAAGGGATTAAAAATCTCCCTAGTAAAAGCAGATGAGGAAAAATGCCCGCGTTGTTGGCATTATGAGAGCGATATCGGTAAGCATGCTCGTCATCCGGAAATTTGTGGTCGCTGTATTACCAATGTAATCGGCCCGGGAGAAGAGCGTAGGTTTGTGTAATGAGTAAACCGTTAATGTCTACAGGGCTGCGCTGGCTCTGGTTGACGTTGGTAATTCTGGCGTTGGATCTCGGCAGTAAGCAATGGATTATGACATGCTTCTGGCTCGGTGAATCAGTGTCGGTCATCCCGTTTATTAGTTTTACTTACTCCCATAATCCCGGCGCTGCATTCAGTTTCCTGGCGGACAAAGGCGGCTGGCAGCGCTGGATTTTCTCCTCTGTTGCTGTAGTGATTTCTGTGGTGATATTGGTCATGATGTACCGTTCAGATTACCAAGCTAGGTTGTCCAATGTAGCCTATGCGATAATTATCGGCGGTGCGTTAGGTAACTTGTTTGACCGGATGGTGCACAGTGTGGTGATCGACTTTATTGATTTCTATGTCGGCAATTGGCACTGGCCAACATTCAATGTGGCGGATTCAGGCATTTGTATTGGCACCGTGCTAACTGTGCTAGACGGTTTCTATTCCACTAAAAAACCAACCAAGCAGAAAGGATAAAGTGATGACGAATTATTCTACTGCGCTGGGATTCAGCATTATATACTTTTTTATTATAATTAAAAGTATAAAAATTATGATTATTATCATTTATTTAGTATATAATTCTATAATAACTGATCGTAACCATTCTCAATGTATGTCAATATGAGGTTTAATATGGAGATAAACGATGCGTATTCTGCTGGCTAACCCGCGTGGGTTTTGCGCTGGCGTTGACCGGGCTATCAGTATTGTGGAACGGGTGCTGGAAATTTACGGATCGCCCATCTATGTTCGCCATGAAGTGGTGCACAATCGCTATGTGGTTGATACCCTGCGTGCACGGGGCGCTATTTTCATTGAGAAAATTAATGAAGTACCAGATAGCTCTATCCTTATTTTCTCCGCTCATGGAGTTTCTCAGGAGGTACGTGCTGAGGCGCACATTCGTGGTTTGACTATATTTGATGCCACCTGCCCCTTAGTAACCAAAGTACATCTGGAGGTCTCTCGCGCTAGCCGCAAGGGTGCCGAAGCCATCCTTATTGGCCATACTGGACATCCAGAAGTGGAGGGCACCATGGGACAATATAACAACCCCGCCGGTGGAATATATTTGGTGGAATCGTCAGAGGATGTCTGGCAGATTGAGGTCAAAAATGTCGATAATTTGTGTTTTATGACCCAAACCACTCTATCAGTGGATGATACATCGGGTATCATTGGTGCATTGCGTGAACGTTTCCCTGCTATTATTGGGCCGCGCAAGGATGATATCTGCTACGCTACTAGCAATCGTCAGGAAGCGGTGCGCAACCTTGCTGCCGATGCCGATGTAGTGTTGGTGGTTGGATCAAAAAATTCCTCTAACTCCAACCGACTGGCAGAGTTAGTCCAGCGGGTCGGTAAACCAGCGTATTTGATTGATAGCGCCGACGATATTCAAGAAAGCTGGCTGCAGGGCATTCGAACCATTGGTGTCACAGCTGGGGCCTCGGCACCAGATATTTTGGTCCGACAGGTAACTGAGCGTCTGCAAGTAGACGTCACTGAAGAGCTCATCGGCTGCGAAGAAAATGTCGTATTTAAAATGCCAAAAAAACTGCAGGTAGGAGTAAAATGGTAGAAAAGGTTCGTGCTAGTATGTGGGTGACGACTTAGAGCAGCGTGCTGAGTTGTGCAATTTATGTGCTTTACAGAGCTGTAAAAGGCACGCACTGGATATGTCAGGCAGTCATGGCTGGAAAGAAGCATTTATTAGATTGTCTGCTGTTCTAGCTAGAGTAAGCAGCAAAACATTATAGAAAATTTCTAATAAAAAATAATTTAGTATTATATAAGAGATAATTTTTTACAATTTGGTGCGATACTTGTCAACCAAACATACCACATTACTGAACAACACCTCAATAGTAAACGATCTCATTTTTACTCTTCTAATAAGTCATAGTAATATAAAGTCTTTCCACGCCACACAAAAATGCCGTTAGCCAGTGGAATTGCTAATGAGTGGTACGTTAACATCGTAATCTTTACCATAAAGTATGTCTCTGGTGGCAATAACATTAGAAAGATTAGTTTGAACAGCATGAGCAGGTTGATAGGAGTAAAAAAATCTATGAGCAACACACCTGTACGTATTGCGGTGGTCGGTGCGAATGGTCGAATGGGACGCCAGATAATCCAGGCGGTGACACAGTCGGAGCAGGCAGTACTAAGTGCAGTGCTAACCCGAGCTAGATCGGGATTATGCGGTGTAGATGCCGGAGAGCTAGCCGGTATTGGTGCCTTAGGTGTAGCGATAAACGACGATCTCCAAGCGGTAAGAAACGATTTCGATATCCTAATTGATTTCACCTGTCCGGAAGCCAGCTTGGCACATTTAGCATGGTGCCGAGAACATAATAAAGGCATTGTCATCGGCACCACTGGATTCAGTGAGGTGCAGAAAATGGAAATCAACGAGGCGGCACACGAGACAAGCATCGTTTTCGCTGCCAATTTCAGCATTGGCGTTAACCTGATGTTTAAGCTCCTGGAGAAAGTAGCACAGGTGATAGGAGAAGAGTCAGATATTGAGATTATCGAGACGCATCACCGCCATAAAGTCGATGCCCCGTCGGGTACCGCTCTGGCCATGGGGGGGATAATTGCCAGCGTACTGGGTCGCAATCTTGCTGACTGCGCGGTTTATGGTCGCGGAGAACATGCCGGCAAGCGCAGAGATAAAACGATCGGTTTCGCTACTGTGCGGGCAGGAGATATTGTGGGGGAGCACACCGCAATGTTTGCGGAGATTGGCGAGCGTCTGGAGATAACCCATAAGACTTCGAGTCGGATGCCCTTTGCTATCGGGGCGATTCGCGCCGCAGTATGGCTTTCTGGACAAAAAAATGGACTCTTTAACATGGTTAATATACTGAATCTCAATGAATTATAACCGGAAGTCGATGGGCAAATAAGGGTGATATTTTATTGCCCTCAAAGTTCCGTAGCGTAAGCTTTTTAGTAACGTTCACCTTATAAACAAGGTGCTATATCTTGCAAAGGAACTTTACGGGTTGTATTTTTTTAAAAGTTCCTTGATGGGCATCAACATAAGGGAACTTACGTGATAAAGTTCATAGATAACTATTGTTTTAATCCTGTTTTTTCTAATTTGTTTTAAAAATACTGTCGTTATACCGCCAACACAAATGAAAACAAACAAAAATGTTTGTGAGATAGATAAAGTGAAGAGTTGCATTTAAAATGTATCCAACTTGCCAAAATTATACCTTAATGGATATTTTCATTTATTTATATTTTATAAGTCATAAATCAATAGATATTAAAATATAATTACTAAATATTACTTGGAGGATATTTTGATAAAGTCAGCTCTGTTGGTTCTGGAAGACGGAACACAATTCCACGGTAGAGCCATTGGGGCAAAGGGTACAGCAGTGGGAGAAGTGGTTTTCAATACATCAATGACCGGTTACCAAGAAATTCTCACCGATCCTTCTTATTCTCGCCAAATTGTTACTCTTACTTATCCCCACATTGGCAATGCCGGTACCAACGACGCAGACAATGAATCACCTCGCGTACAAGCGCAGGCGCTGATAATCCGCGACCTGTCGCTTATCTCCAGTAACTTCCGTGATACCTTGTCGCTGTCAGACTATCTGAAGCAACAGAACATCGTCGGCATTGCCGATATTGATACTCGTAAGCTGACGCGCCTGTTGAGGGAAAAAGGTGTGCAAAATGGCTGTATCATTGCTGGTGACACTCCAGATGCAGAACTAGCACTGCGTAAAGCACGCGAATTTCCCGGACTGAACGGTATGGATCTGGCTAAAGAGGTGAGTACTACTGAGCAGTACACCTGGACCCAGGGAAGCTGGCGTCTAGAAGGCGGAGTATCGGTGTCAGATTTGCCCTATCACGTAGTGGTTTATGATTACGGTATCAAACGAAATATCATGCGCATGCTGGTAGACCGTGGCTGCCGGCTAACAGTGGTTCCGGCACAGACTCCAGCGGAGACGGTACTAGCTATGGATCCTGATGGCATCTTCCTAGCAAACGGCCCTGGCGACCCGGCGCCTTGTGCTTACGCTATTACCGCCATTCAAACCTTTCTTACTACTGAAATTCCGTTGTTCGGCATTTGCTTGGGTCACCAGTTACTAGCGTTAGCCAGTGGAGCAAGGACAGTGAAGATGAAGTTTGGCCATCACGGTGGCAATCATCCAGTGAAAGATCTGGCAGCCGATCGAGTGATGATCACTGCCCAAAACCACGGCTTTGCTGTGGACGAGAAAACGCTGCCAGCCACTCTTAAAGTGGCCTATATTTCGCTGTTCGACGGGACATTGCAGGGCCTGCACCGTACCGATAAACCCGCATTCAGCTTTCAGGGACACCCTGAGGCTAGCCCTGGCCCTCATGACGCCGCACCGCTTTTTGATCACTTCATCGAATTAATTAACTCGTATCTCTCACAATCTAAGGCATCAGGAGCCTGACATGCCAAAACGTACCGATATAGAAAGTATTCTGATCTTAGGCGCTGGTCCTATCGTTATCGGTCAAGCTTGCGAGTTTGATTATTCTGGAGCGCAGGCGTGTAAGGCTTTGCGTGAGGAGGGTTATCGTGTGGTACTGGTCAACTCTAATCCTGCCACCATCATGACGGATCCTGAGATGGCTGATGCAACCTATATAGAGCCGATTCACTGGGAAGTGGTACGCAAAATCATCAAAAAAGAACAACCGGATGCGCTGCTATCTACTATGGGCGGCCAGACGGCGATAAACTGTGCGCTAGAGTTGGAATACAAAGGCGTGCTGAAAGAATTTAATGTAGAGATGATAGGGGCTACTGCCGACGCTATCAGTAAAGCGGAAGACCGACAACGTTTTGATAAGGCGATGAAAAAGATCGGCCTAGAAACAGCTCGCTCAGGAATAGCGCACACGATGAAAGAAGCGCTGGCAGTAGTGGCGAATATCGGCTTTCCATGCATCATCCGCCCCTCGTTTACCATGGGTGGTACCGGCGGTGGCATCGCCTATAATCGCGAAGAGTTTGAAGAGATCTGCGAACGTGGCTTAGATCTGTCACCTACTACTGAACTACTAATTGATGAATCTCTCATCGGCTGGAAAGAGTATGAAATGGAGGTAGTACGTGATAAAAAAAATAACTTTATTATTATTTGCTCCATCGAAAACTTTGACCCAATGGGGATCCATACTGGTGACTCTATTACTGTAGCACCGGCACAAACATTGACTGATAAAGAATATCAAATCATGCGCAATGCTTCGATAGCAGTCTTGAGCGAAATCGGCATTGAAACTGGCAGCTCTAACGTTCAGTTCTCGATCAATCCGAAAACCGGCCGGCTTATTGTTATCGAAATGAACCCACGCGTTTCACGCTCCTCTGCGCTTGCGTCCAAGGCAACCGGTTTCCCTATTGCTAAAGTGGCCACTAAACTAGCAGTGAATTATACCCTCGATGAGTTGGTAAACGACATCACCGAAGGCCGAACACCGGCGGCCTTTGAACCATCCATCGACTATGTGGTTACCAAACTCCCGCGTTTTAACTTTGAAAAGTTTGCAGGTACTAGTGACCGCCTGACAACACAAATGAAATCGGTGGGAGAAGTAATGGCTATCGGCCGTACCCAACAGGAATCACTGCAAAAAGCACTGCGCGGACTTGAAGTCGGTGTGAGCGGATTCGATCCCAAGGTCAACTTAGATGATCCGGAAGCGTTGACTACCATCCGCCGTGAACTGAAAGATGCTGGCAGCGAGCGTATCTGGTACGTAGCCGATGCATTCCGCGCCGGGATATCAGTGGACAGCGTATTTAACTTGACCAATATAGATCGCTGGTTCTTAGTTCAGATTGAAGAGCTGATTAAACTGGAAAAGGATGTGGCAGAGCAGGGAATAACCGCGTTAAACTTTGACTATTTACGTCTACTGAAACGTAAAGGTTTCGCTGATGCCCGCCTAGCGGCCCTGGTCGGCGTAGCGGAAGGGGAAATCCGCAAGCTGCGAGAAAGCTATAATTTGCATCCAGTTTATAAGCGGGTGGATACCTGCGCTGCCGAGTTTGCCACTGATACCTCCTACATGTACTCAACCTATGATGAAGAGTGTGAAGCCAATCCACATCAAGATCGTGAAAAAATCATGATACTGGGCGGTGGTCCGAACCGTATCGGTCAAGGAATCGAGTTTGATTATTGCTGTGTGCATGCTGCGCTGGCGCTGAGAGAAGACGGTTACGAAACTATCATGGTTAACTGTAATCCTGAAACGGTATCCACCGACTACGATACCTCCGATCGCCTCTATTTTGAGCCAGTGACCCTAGAAGATGTACTGGAAATAGTATACATCGAAAAACCAAAGGGTGTGATTGTCCAGTATGGTGGCCAGACACCTCTAAAACTGGCGCGCGCGCTAGAAGCCGCAGGAGTACCAGTTATCGGCACCAGTCCGGATTCTATTGACCGGGCAGAAGATCGAGAACGGTTCCAGCAGACGGTTAGGTATCTAGGACTGAAACAACCAGTCAACGCCACCGTTACCACTATTGATCTAGCGGTAGAGAAAGCGGCCACTATCGGTTATCCTCTGGTGGTACGCCCCTCTTATGTCCTTGGTGGCCAAGCGATGGAAATCATTTACGACGCTGCTGATCTGTTGCGATACTTCCAGAGCGCAGTTAGCGTTTCTAACGATGCGCCGGTGCTGCTGGACCAGTTTTTAGAAGATGCGATAGAAGTAGACGTGGACGCCATCTGTGACGGTAAAAACGTACTGATCGGTGGCATTATGGAGCATATCGAACAGGCTGGCGTACATTCCGGCAACTCGGCCTGCTCGCTACCGGCCTACACTCTTAGCCAAGACATTCAAGATACTATGCGTCAGCAAGTGGCAAAACTGGCGTTTGAGCTGCAGGTCCGAGGCTTGATGAATATCCAGTTCGCGGTGAAGGATAATGAGGTGTATCTGATTGAGGTTAATCCCCGTGCAGCGCGCACGGTACCTTTCGCTTCCAAAGCGACTGGAGTGGCGCTGGCGAAAGTAGCAGCTCGGGTGATGGTCGGCAAGTCCCTAGCCGAACAAGGCGCTACTCGTGAAGTGATCCCGCCGTATTACTCTGTGAAAGAAGTGGTGCTGCCGTTCAATAAATTCCCCGGCGTGGACCCAATCCTTGGGCCGGAAATGCGCTCTACCGGCGAAGTAATGGGCGTGGGTCGCACGTTTCCCGAAGCGTTCGCCAAGGCGATGTTAGGTAGCCAGTCACACATGAAGAAAGGCGGCCGCGCACTACTGTCAGTGCGTGCAGGCGACAAAGATAGAGTGGTGGATTTAGCAGCCAAACTGCTTAAGCATGGTTTTGAGCTGGATGCGACCCATGGCACAGCGGTAATTCTAGTTGAAGCCGGCATTAACCCTCGTCTGGTAAATAAAGTGCACGAAGGACGACCGCATATCCAAGATCGGATCAAAAATGGTGAATACAGCTATATCGTCAATACTACAGCTGGTCGTCAAGCGATTGAGGATTCCAAATTAATCCGACACAGTGCTTTGCACTATAAGGTGCATTACGATACCACGCTGAATGGTGGCATTGCTACTGCAATGTCGCTTAATGCTGACGCTACAGCGCAGGTTATTTCAGTACAGGAAATACATAAGAAAATAAATAATCTTGATTCTCAGAAACAGTAGCAAAATGTGCAGAAACCCCCTTCATAACTTTACTTTTCGCGCTGATTATCCGACCTCAGTTTTAAGACCTTCCTTGGAATATGTCACGCCTTATAAAACACGGTAGAGGTAAATGAAGCTTTGGTAATAATTGTTAAATCAGGTTGATCATTTAAGTGTCCAGCTGCTGTACGGGTAAGCTTAACCATACACGGTAATCAGCTGCTTTACCCGTGACTTGATAATGTTAACCTGTGGGCGAAGGTGGAATCAACAAAAAGATAAGATTCCAGTAAGCTGTACTGCAAGCCCAAGTTGAGTATCGCACTTAATTAGGCTAAGAAGCTAAGCAAGAGCAGCCGTTTAACTGTTCAACGTTACATGACATAGCAGAGAATGTGTGGCTAGAAGATTACATAAAAAGCCGTAGCACAACAAGCCCACCCCGTTTCGAACATGGGATTACCACAGATATGATGAAGTTCGTCGTCGTACTCTTATAGAGACTTAAGAGCTCTATGTACCTAACCGCATACTCACATTATGGATATACTTAGGAACTTTTATGCCCATTTTATGATCTCATTATTTTAACACGCTTTATGTGCATAAAACCTGAAGCCGGTGCCCGGAGGCAGAATCGAACTACCGACACTGGGATTTTCAGTCCCTTGCTCTACCGACTGAGCTATCCGGGCAACTGGCGCATTAAACCGCATTGACAGCATGGCGTCAATACTTTATTTCTTTAATAGGAGATCACATTACTGTAGCCTTTGTTTCTAGGGCATCGTCGTTTTCGAGACACGCTTTTATCCATTGCGTGTTCAGAAATATTGACTTATTTTACACTGTGGAATAGCTGCCAACACGGGGCTGTTGTCAGCTCTGGTAATTTTTCTGCAGATTATTCACTTTGTGCAGATAACGGCGTGATTCCACCGAGGGATGTCGCGTGTATAATGCCTCATAAACATCATCCGGCTGCATGCTATTAATGATCTGGAATGCCTGGTTTTGATCACGCGAGAAAACTCGTAGCACACTGCCAGCGCCGCCATTGTAGGCGGTTATTACGGCGTAGCGCCGCGACGTCGGATTGATGATGTATCCCAGGTAACTGTTTTGGAGCATCGCTAGATAGGCAGTACCGATGTTGATATTGTTTTCCGGATCGAACAGATAACTGCGACTCGGCTGTCCCCATTTCCCTTGCATTTTAAAGACGTCACGGCCCGCACTATGTTGAACTACCTGCATCAGCCCTAGCGCATCGACATGGCTTATGGCGTAAGGATTAAAGCTGGATTCAGTTTGCATAATCGCCAAGATTAGCGATTGATCCACACCATATTGTTTCGAGGCCTTCCGCACAATACTTAAATATTTATGTGCACGTTTGTCCATGTGGTTGGGTACCAACTGGATTGTAATTGACCAGATTTGACGCAGTCCAGTAGTTCGAGTTTGTAACCGCTTCTTCAGCAAATTATCGGCAAACCTGGCGGCACGCCACTGCCAGCGAATAGGTTCTCCAGTGTTATCTAGCACCTGCCCATAGAGGAATGGTTCTTTACTGATAGGAATATCGTCTGCGCTCGAGTACAGATTGATGCTGTAGGGATTGCTGCCCATTAGTAGAGTACTAATAATCCCCTGGCGCAAATGCGTAGCCGGATTGCTGCCCGCGATGGTTTCAACGGTAATGGTACCGGCATTAAAATTAATATGACTGCGGGTTTCGTACTGATCGGTGTATTTTACATAGTCTTTTGGGCCGACAGTCAGAATTTCTTTTAACCCCCAAAGATTTTCAATGTTATGGGCAAACTGGCCTATCAAAATATTGAAACCGTTTGTGTCTTTTACGTAGACTTCATTCTCAGCATTGTTTTTATTACTAGCACAAGAAATAAGTAAAGGAATAATTAACAATAAATATATTGTTTTTTTCATATTGCAGGCCATGTCAGGACTGGATATTTCAGGGTGACTATACACATCGGGAAAAGTGTTACTCGCTAGACGAGATATACCCCTGAATATGCACTTCCTGACCTTCAAACAGGAAGTGGATCATTTCCTGTTCGAGTATTTGACGATCGTCAACATTTACCATGCTGAGTTTTTTTTCATTGATTAGCATGGTCTGTTTAGACTGCCATTGTGACCAGGCTTCTTTAGAAATATTTTCATAAATATGCTTACCCAGCTCACCCTGGTAAAACTGGAAATCCTGCCCTTCGGCTTTGCGTTTCAAAAATGTGCAGTAAATCATTCTTTTCATCATTATTTTTCCTCTTTGGTTGACAGTTGTAGATAGTAATATAGTCTATTGTGGCTGTATCAATTTCATGAGTATGCGTAAGATCGGTGCCGCCAGTCCAATTGTCTGTGGCTGATCCAAGTTATACCAGAGTCCACTGCCTTCATCTATGCAGTGTTTCATTGTGCCGACATTCAGCCACATCGGAATAATATCCAAATGAAAATGACTGAAGGTATGACGGAATGCCGTCATTTGTTCGCATTGGCCACTTGGCAAACCATGCTGACTTAACCACAGCATCAGCTCCTGCAGATCAGAAAATTGCGGAAAACAAAATAAGCCGCCCCACACACCCACTACAGGCCGTTGTTCTAGCCAAACCTTATTGCTATTTTGCAGAAGAAGAAACCAGGAAGTTTTTTCCGGTAGCTTCGGTTTTACTTGTTTAGCGGGGTAGTTGGTCCAACTATGTGCAGCATATGATTGACAACCAAAATTAAGTGGACAGAACTCGCATTTCGGTCTGGAACGGGTGCATACCATCGCGCCAAGATCCATTATGGCCTGATTGAATTTCGCCACCTCCTGTGTCGGTGTAACCTGTTCGCTCAGCCGCCATAAACGCTGTTCCCCTTCTTTTTTACCAGACCAATCAGCGACGGCGTAATAACGGACTAAAACCCGTTTTACATTACCATCAAGAATAGGATAATGCTGATCCAGTGCCAGCGACAGTATAGCACCTGCAGTGGAACGTCCGATGCCAGGTAAGGCAGCGATCGACTTGAAATTCTGTGGAAATTCTCCCTGATGAAGCTCAACAATAAGCTTCGCTGCTTTATGCAAGTTTCGCGCGCGAGCGTAATAGCCCAACCCACTCCACAAATGTAAGACTTCATCAAGTTGAGCCGCCGCTAACTGAGTGACAGTTGGGAATTTGGTTATGAAACGCTGAAAATAAGGGATGACCGTTATAACTTGAGTTTGCTGTAGCATGACTTCTGATAACCAGACTTTATACGGCGTTTTTTTTAGCTGCCACGGCAGAGTTTTGCGGCCGAAAAAATGGTACCAGTCGAGCAATTGTTGTGTAAAAGGTGCTTGCATCATTGAGAAAATTACCTCACGGGCGTATATTCAAACTGTTTTGCTAAGTTCGCACTTGTGGCTATAGTGCATATGGATTCATAAACAAGAACTTTTTTCTGTTACGTTTTTATTAGATGGCGCTATCTTTAATGGATGTGCATTTGCCAACTATTTTTACATCTCAGAACTCCATGAGCAACAATGTCATCTCCTCCAAATTCAACGATCAGGGGCGCACGCTACGGCGTATCTGCAGTTTTGTTCGCCGTCAGGGCCGACTGACTAAAGGTCAACAGCATGCGCTGGATACATTTTGGCCAGCAATGGGAATAGATTACCAGGTGCAGCCTTTGAATCTCGACTCACTATTCGGCCGCACAGCTCCGGTGACGCTAGAGATTGGTTTTGGCATGGGGGCGTCGCTGGTTACGATGGCAGCGGCTCATCCTGAGCAGAATTTTCTTGGCATTGAAGTCTACTTGCCGGGTGTTGGCGCCTGTCTGGCGAGCGCTCAGAAAGCGGATGTGAGTAATCTGCGTGTGATGTATCACGATGCGTTAGAGGTGCTGCAGAATATGATCTCGGATTGTTCTTTAGCGATGGTGCAGCTATTTTTTCCTGATCCTTGGCATAAAGCGCGACATAGTAAGCGCCGTATCGTGCAGCCACAGTTTGTGACTCTAGTCGGGCGCAAGCTATCTGCCAGCGGCACTTTCCATATAGCGACTGACTGGCAGCCTTATGCTGAACATATGTTAACGGTGATGTCTGCCGTTGCCTTTTTTCGTAACCTTTCCCCTACAGGTAGCTATATGCCGCAACCAGTGAATCGCCCTTTAACTAAGTTCGAACAGCGTGGTCAGCGATTGAACCATAGCGTTTGGGATTTAATGTTTAAAAAAATAGTATGAGGAAAACCTCATCTTTCTTCACTCCACTCATTAATCAGAAAAAAGTATGTTGCGAAAGCAATACTTTGATTATTGCTGTTAATCGCCTGCTAGGAGAAGGGTTATCAGAGTAACTCTGCGGTGAGCTTTATCTTGGATTGACGAGAGATATATTCGAAAAGATCGGGGGTTAATGACGCAACTTTTGCCACTCCATTTAGTCAGAGAGGATCAACTTGAGTATCACAATGGCTGCTGGCCTGACTATCCACTATAGCGCCTGCGATTTTAATTTAATCGCTGGGGGCTACCTGAAATCTCGGCTTAGGACAGCACAAAGCACTCGTCGCTCTTTCGTTCACCGCTAATCACAGGCGATACCAAATTCCCGGGAACAGATTCATTCCCAAATAATTTAGAGCGTAGAGGATCAGGACCAGGATCATTGCCGAAAAATCTACGCCGCCCATAGTAGGCAGAATACGGCGGATCGGGAACATCAGCGGTTCGCTCAGATGATAAAGTACGATATCCATCGGACTGCGCCCCTGGCTAACCCAGCTGAATAGAGATCGGATAATCACCACCCAGAAGACCAGTTCACCAGCTGCTTTCAGCAGCGCTAGCAAGCCCACCAGCAAGTAGATGGGATCAAGAGTTAACACCCGCATCTCGACCAGCGTTAGCAACGGAAACTTGATCATTGCTAGAATAAATGCTAGCAACAGCGAGGCACTATCCAACGATCCTGTTTCCGGCATTATCTGGTGCATCAGACTAACGATCGGCTGGGTGACTTTAATGATAAACTGCGAAAACGGATTATAAAAATCACAGCGCGACCATTGCATCCAGATGCGTAACAGCAGCAACATGGTATAAAGATCAATTAGCGTTTTGACTAAAAACGTCAGCGTCAGCATAAGAAATACATATCCTTAATAATAAATATTAGAAAAGCGCCACCTTAGCGGTATCAATCAGAAAAATTTTCCATCTTTCGGCGCAATCAACCCCCTCCAGCATAATGCTGGCTACGAATGGTACGGACATTGCTGTTGGCTCTAAACCTTTATTGTGGCATCAGCGGCACTGTTACAAGGGCAAGTTAGTAACCTAATCAAAGCTCTGCGAACGTCAACAATGACGGCGTAATTATTATTTACTCAGCAGATTTCGCCTGCTGTACTCAGTAAGTACGCGTCATTGCCGATTTTGTCCACTAGTCTGCGACGAAGGAATAAAATCTGTTTACCCGACTACCAGGGCGAGAGTATTAAATACTATACGTATGATGTCGGTATTTTCCCAATCAGCGCATAAAAACCGGCTCAAGTTAACACCTGCAGCGATAAAAGGCACCAGTTTGCTGAGACAATCCACCAAGATTTGCAAAGAGCAGTACACTTGAGCCATTCGTTGCAGCTGTGATCGCCAGTACTTACATCCCGCCTTGTAGGCGCCTTACAGATTATCTATACTTACTTTACAATACTGCAATATTCTATGTAATGCCGTAATGTTTACATTTGGATGTGCTAGGTAGTCGTTTCTTGTGTGGCCAGCGATAAATAGTTTGCTCCGTATTATCGGCGCTGATGAAAATGATTTTATGCTATTGTATTCTATTATTTATTAAGTTGTTTTGGCGGATGACTGTGGTCTCTGGCATCGAAAATAGCAGTACCGATACGCACCAAGGTGCTACCTGCGGAGATAGCTGCCTCCAAATCATTTGTCATGCCTATCGACAAAGTATCAGTGCTGGGATAGATACGTTTCAATGCTGAAAATAGCACGGCCATACGCTTGAACACCTCTAATTGGCGCTGGAAATCGATTTCCAGCGTCGGAATGGCCATCAGACCACGCAGCTTCAGGTGCGGACATTTTTCAATCAGAGCTGCCAGAGTGAGCATGCGATTAGGTGCAATTCCGGATTTAGTCTCTTCACAGCTAATGTTAATTTGAATAAGTACGTTGAGTGGCGGTTGCTGCGCCGGCCGTTGATCATTCAGGCGATGTACTAGATATGGGCGGTCTAGAGTATGGCACCAATCGAAATATTCCGCGACTAGGCGACTTTTGTTAGACTGTAGTGTGCCGATAAAATGCCAGACGAGCTCAATTCTCTGCAATCGTTCACGGAACCAGCTTATTTTTTCTACTCCCTCCTGAGCATAATTTTCTCCGAAAGATCGTTGACCAGCTCCGATAGCAGCTTCGATCGCTGAAATAGGTTTTGTTTTGCTGACGGCGATCAAGGTAATCTGATGTGGATCACGGTTACAATTCTGAGCAGCCGTGCGAATTTGCTGACGAACACGCTGTAGATTCTGCTCGATAATAGTACTCATATAGTTTCAAGAGGTCATGTGGATTTTAGTAAACTGTTAGGTCATTAGTGTAAACAAAATGTTCGCGATCTGCATCTTTGTCATGGCATTCTAGTGGATTGTCGATTTTTCTTACTAAAAACTTGCTGCTGAGATCGTTGAATGCTCCAGAGTTGATCACCAAGGTGTATTATCTATGTTCCAAGTGTATCTTATAGCGGAGCGCGGGGTATCAGGCAGATGAATTGCTCTCCCAGCCAGGGCCATTTCTGGTAGCTGACTACCGCTGGCAGTAGTAAACCAAATTTCTGGAATCGATAGTCAATCTGCCTGAATAAGCATCGGCAACTGCATATCACTATTAACCAATGGAAAATTAGCCGATTCCAGTTGTTATTCTTATTATTATCCGTTAGTTACCAAAGATTATTTGGTTTTCCATGTTGTTTCGTAATGTGGTATTCCTAAGAGTTAACCAGTTCCAAAAGACAGGTAGATGATCTGTATCTGGAAGCTCATGACTGCCGGAAAGTAGAGAGGTCAAGATGACGAGTCGGACATCATTAATTTTGGTATGAGATTAATATAAAAGGGTTAACTGCTTTCATCAGCTAACGGTTGTCCTGTCAGCTTTTCTCAATCACTCATTTATTATGATGTTCTCAGGTTGCAATACCATTCCTGCTCTGCGAAAGTAGTAACTAACCGAAGGGGTAATAACCTCACAAGAAATCCTTACATTGACCTTAATATTTATAGACTATTTTTTCTCACTGCTTCCTGCAATCCGCTACTGATTAGACTCCTTCTCATAGATAGTTCTATTTTATTGAAGATCTTTATGGAATTTTGTTGTTGTAGTTTAAAAAATTTGTTACTGGAGTTGAAAAGTCATGTAGCCTCTGAATGGTTTCTTTCCCTGAATCGTCCAACTTAGGGACAGCTGGATATTACTGTTTTATTTCTGGGCTTTATGCTGGGATTGTCCCTTGGAGTATGGCTTGTTACTGGTGTTAATCTGTGTGGTACTGTTAGACGTTACCGCATCAACTAAGAACCCTTAACGGGGGGGGGGGGTTGAACTGCTCTATAAGAGCATCGAGACTGCTTATTCGGTATTAGACTAGGAAGATAATCTGATGTAGAAAAATCACAAGCAGCGTTGGGGTAGTCAGTTATGCCGGGCTCCTGAGAGAAGAAGAATCCGAGCTTCTTGCTAGCAGCGTCTAGCATGTAGGTCATACGGTATCTGAAGCTCTTCTTTAAGCTATGGATACATCAACACATCAATATTTCGTTACAGTACACATTCATCCGCTGAATGTTGCAGGTGTGATCTATAATCTGTGGATACAGCCAGGCTGGTACTGAAGGAGTTTGACTGGCATCGGCACAAGTCCACAGTTTGGGCATACATCAGTGCACTGCTGCCATCCTTGGCTACCACCAATAACAACTCCAAAAAGAACCGTTGTAGCTGGTGTTTTACCTGTAATAACCGCCTGGGCATTGTTGAAACCAGCTTTCCAATATGATGACCGCCGACCCTGCATCCACCTGACTTTTTTTCAGAGCGCGGTAGCCGCCACGCTTAAACAGTCTAGCGATGGCCTCGACGGTGCTGAGACGTTCATCATGTAATACCACTTGAACGCCAAAACGGCTGTGCAATTGGTTAGCGAACTTGCGTGCCCGAACGGTTAGTGGCTGCTCACTACCGTCCATATTCAGAGGTAATCCTACTACTGCCGTTTCCGGCTGCCACTCGTTGAATAACCTTTCCAGTACCAGCCAGTCGGGCACGCCGTTGTGCGCCTTTAACGCCGCTAAAGGCCTGGCGGTACAGGTCACACGCTGGCCAATAGCCACACCAATGCTCTTAGTACCGAAATCGAACGCTATAATACTGCTGCTGACCATTGGCCCATTTGACGATGCTGGCATAAGACGTATTGATGATCATATCAATTTTTCCATTTCGTGCCCACTAGCGGCAAAGAGCATGAAATCGCGTTTCACTGTTAGCGTAGGGAAAGAGGACTAGTCAGCAGTTGACGCTCTAGTTAGCTTTCGAAGCTTAAGCTTATGTAGTAAGTTTTTAATGATAAGCATGTTCAACAGAGGCTAGAGATACCTGTGACCCTTCAACAAGGGCATGGCGGTTTTATATTTTTACGAAAAACAAGTGAGTCTTAAGTGTGTAGGAAAAATGAGAATAAGTCACTATCTGTAAGAGAAATCAGATTACAATCACGTACGTATGAATAATTAGCATTTCAGAGCAGCCAGACGTTTTTCAATCACGTTCATTAACATTCCAGTTATCGAGATAGGAAAGGCTGCTTCGATTTCCCGCACGCAAGTGGGGCTGGTAACGTTGATCTCGGTCAGCCGGTCACCAATGATATCCAGGCCCACGAAAATCAGTCCTTTTTTCTTCAATATTGGCGCCACGTCACGAGCGATTTTCCAATCGCTGTCAGTCAGCGGGCGGGCTTCACCGTGGCCACCGGCCGCTAGATTACCGCGAGTTTCGCCATTCTTCGGAATACGAGTTAGGCAATAGGGGATCGGTTCTCCGTCCACTATCAATACTCGTTTATCCCCATCCCTAATAGCAGGTAGGTAGCTCTGTGCCATACAGAAATGGTGACCATAACCAGTCAGTATCTCGATAATGACCGATAAATTAGTATCGTCTTGCTTGACGCGGAATATAGATGCACCGCCCATGCCGTCCAACGGTTTAAGAATAATGTCGCCGTGCTCCCGCCAAAACGCGCGGATATGACAGTCACGACGACTGACTAGCGTATCTGGTGTATGTTGTGTGAACCAGGTAATGAACAATTTTTCATTACAGTCCCTTAGGCTCTGTGGTTTATTGACGATAAGTGTTTCTTCATCTTCCGCGCGCTCTAGAATATAGGTTGAGTAAATAAATTCAGTGTCGAAAGGTGGATCTTTACGCATTAAAATCACATCTAGTTCGCCTAGACTAATATCCCGATCTCCGTTAAAGCTGTACCATGCATCATAGTCCTGCTTTACCGAAAGCAGCCTAGTAGTGGCTCGTGCCTCACGGCCGCGCAGATACAAGGAGTTCATTTCCATATAATAAATTTCATAGCCGCGGCTCTGTGCTTCCAATAACATGGCGAAACTACTATCTTTTTTAATATTAATGGATGAAATTGGATCCATTATGATGCCAAGCTTAATCATTGTCTTTTCTAAATTATCCCAGATTGCCCAAGCGCATCTGTAGGTCGATGATAGTGGTTAGTGCAGTAATCTCAATGTGTAAAAAGCCGTGACTCAGAAGAATATCAATAAATCCGTAACGACGGTCATTTCCTTCCTCACCAACAGACTGCCTTCTGTCTCTAAAGCAGCGATTCCCAATTTTTTGTGTTCTAGTTATAAAATTATTTGCAAAAGTATTCTCCACTGTCGATCGAATTCATGGATTCGTCGCGTAAGAAGACGCTAAGGAGGAAGGTTGGTGGCAACAGAAACGGCAATACTGAAGTCACACATTTTCAGTATCTAATATTTCGGAACACAGTACTCAAATAATCTGATCGGTGCGCTCATCGCGCACTCAACGATAAACAATATCAGCATGATCATGAAATATTTCTAGGACTCGACGTCGACAGCAAGATACAGCAGTGTACTTAGATCTTCTATTCTAACCACTCTGATCTGTCTAAAAGTTCATCTTCAGAGTACGCCTCAACCTCAGAAGTCCACAAAAACCGATAGCGATAAAAGTCGCTGAGTATGTACCCTCTATAATTACCGTTCTCCGTCGACCACTAGATCTAGCTGTGAATTAAGGCAATGACATAGCATTTAAAATCACAGTAAATCGATAGCTGCTCCAGATCTCAAGATCTCATGCACCATTTTGTTACGCAACAGCTACATATTGGCACAGAGGTATCTAAGATGAGTAACCTTAATTAAGGTCTGTAGAATCATTCTTCTTAACGCATTCCACATATGTAGGTATAAATTATATTATACAGTAAGATGGCCCTTTCAGGATAAAGTAAAATGTGTTTGAATCAATCCGGAAAGCAAGCTGTAAGAATTAACATATAGATAAATGGATGAATTCAGAAAGATTGTAATCTTACCTAAATACTCTTAGTATTTTCTTCCTGATTCACCCCTTGAAAAATCAGAGTTAGATACCATATTAATAACATGACCGGAAGTGGAATTGCTACATAAAGTATCCTGGTTTTCAACTTGTCTAACGAGAAGTTATTACAACTTCGCTGAATTTTAGGAGATTTAAATATGCGTAATTTTGATTTCTCATCGCTGTATCGTTCTGCCATTGGTTTCGATCGTCTAGTTAATTTGCTTGAAGCAAGTCAGAGCAACGGCGGTTATCCTCCCTATAATGTTGAATTAGTTAGTGAAAATAAGTATCGTATTTCCATTTCAGCTCCTGGTTTTGCAGAAAATGAACTGGAGATTACTGCTCATGATAACCTTCTAATAGTTAAAGGTGCTCACACTAGTAACCAAAGTGAACGTAACTATTTATATCAAGGCATCGCTGAGAGAAATTTCGAACGTAAATTCCAGTTAGCTGAATATATTAAAATAAAAGGAGCTCATTTGACAAATGGCCTACTGTTTATTGATTTAGAACGCGTCGTGCCAGAAACATTAAAACCGTGCCGCATCGAAATTAAATAACATTTTATATCTTTATTTAATTTATTCCGTCCATCCATTAGGGAGCAGAGTCAGCTCAATAGGTAGGTTGAGAGGGTTATTTCACTTCAAAAAAAAGGAGTTAATAATATGAGTAATTATGATCTATCTCCATTACTTCGACAATGGATCGGTTTTGATAAATTAGCTAGTAGTATGCAAAGCGAACAAGATGGGGTAAGTTTTCCGTCTTACAATATTGAGAAAGGCGATAATAACCATTATAATATTGCTTTAGCTTTGGCTGGATTTAAACAACAAGAGCTATCGATTGAGATAGAAAGTTCTTGCCTGACCATCAAGGGTAGACCCGAATTAGTGAAGAAAAAGGTGCATTATCTACACCAGGGGTTAGTATGTAAAGAATTCTCTCTCAGATTTACCTTGGCAGAGCACATGACGGTGGAACAGGCTAGTTTTACCAATGGTTTACTGAATATCGATCTAGTACAGCATATTCCTGAATCCCTACAGCCGCGGCATATCGCTATCAGCACCAGTACATCGCGTTCGGAATTAGTGGACAAGCGCACTCGGTAAACCAAGCTCTAGTAAGGCAAAAGCTTATCACCATCTTTAAGTAGGCTTTAATAATTAAGTATCAGTAAGCGACATCAGATTGGGGAAAATGGGCAGGCCGATGTGTTTGCATCAAGATGATAGGGATTAAAGATCAAGTTAACCGTTCTCATGGGCAATGATCGCTTACTTGGACCGCTGATCAGATCAGATCCTGAGCCCGTAATTCAGTTTTTAGGTAAGCGTAATAAATCGGCGCTGCCACCAGTCCTTCCAGGCCGAAGGCAGCTTCGAAGATCAGCATCGCTAGCAGTAGCTCCCAGGATTTAGCATTGATACGACTGCCGATGATCTCGGCGTTCAGAAAATATTCAAGCTTGTGAATAAGAATAAGATACAGCACCATTATACCGCCTACAGTTAATGAAATGGAAATTGCTGAGATTGTAATCATGAAATTGGAAATAATATTACCAACAATCGGTAGAAGACCAAATATAAATGTAAATAAAATTAGGGTCTTACCCAACGGTAAATGAATACCTAACAATGGTAAAAATACTAGAATCATGATGGAGGTCAGCAGAGTATTAACCAGCGATACCTTGACCTGGGCAAAGACGATATTACGGAATGCCTGAGACAGGTAATTCAAACGTTCCAACAACTGCTGGGTAAAGTAAGTGCAACGTCCGGAAGGTTTATTCAAGGAAACCACTGCGCCAATGATAAGACCAATAAAAATGGTAATTAATCCGTGTAGAAAAGTACGACCCATATTTCGGATAATGATGAGATTGGACTCAATCAGAGCAACCGCTTGATCTTTCAATTCTTCCGCACTTTCTGGCAGGAAAGTGGGAAGATAATTAGGAATGCGATTCTTAATGCCAGAAAAGATGCGATTGGTTTCTGCGGTAATATCGATGTTGTTTTGAATATCTGAAGTTAGAAAGCTCACTAAACTAACGATGCCCAGTGTCATGGCAATCACCACAAACGCAGCAATCAATGTTACCACCACCCAGCGCGCACAGCCACTACCAACAAGGCGCTCAAACCATGGCGTTAGTGACGTAATCACCTCATAGGTCAGGAACCCAGCAACAAAACAGGGAAATAAATGCAGTGGAATAATCATGATGACAAAGAAGAACATTAACAAGTAAGAGATTGTCTTCATCTTAGTTTTACTTTTGATTTTACTTACTATCATTCTTTTTCCTTAACTAGCCGAATCATTAATGTTACGCAAAGCGCAAAACAATAAAAAACTATACCGGAAATTTAAACTATAGCACCATGTGCCAGTGAATGACGACTATAGGCAACTTGAGAAGATGTGATATGCAAGTGATAGTTGATGTAACAGGTGTTGCAGCACCGCTGTAGAAAAAAAGCATCACGCAGTAATTATATTTTTCCTTGCTTAATTTAACAGACACCCTTTTACCAAGGAATTAAGGTAGCCTTAATGTCTGGATAATTTTAGGTTGACGTAATTTTTCTGTACACGGTCAGTAAAAACGATAATCAAATTATTTACAGTTTCAGTAGCCATATTTCACTATGTCTTGTGGATAGTAGATCCAATTATATAGTAGTGTTTATAACATTGGCTAAGTGCAAGCATTATGAAATCAACAGGAGTAACGCGTAAACGGTGCTTGCAGCAAACACAGCGCTTGCACTGCTGACAAAATCTGCCCAGTGAGATTGATTATCTACGAAGATAATGTTTCTGAGTGAAATTGTGTGAGCGGCGCGGCGTATTCACAGTTATTGCCGGACTGAGCTTGTATATCTTCCTAACATCGAAGAGTATATTGGGGCTTTCTCAAAAATATCTACTTAACAACATGTGCGAAATGCAAAAGTTTGATCCCAAGACCTTTCAGGGTTTGATCCTAATACTCCAGGATTACTGGGCGCGTCAAGGCTGCACTATTGTCCAACCGCTAGATATGGAAGTAGGTGCAGGTACTTCACATCCCATGACTTACCTGCGAGCGCTTGGCCCCGAGCCTATTGCCGTCGCTTATGTGCAGCCTTCACGCCGCCCCACTGACGGTCGCTATGGAGAAAACCCTAACCGGTTACAGCATTATTATCAATTTCAGGTCATCATCAAACCTTCGTCAGAGGATATCCAGGAATTATATCTTAGTTCGTTAAAGAAAATCGGACTGGATCCCACTGTTCATGATATCCGTTTCGTAGAAGACAACTGGGAAAACCCCAGTCTGGGCGCTTGGGGATTGGGCTGGGAAATATGGCTCAATGGCATGGAAGTGACGCAATTCACCTATTTCCAACAGATGGGAGGATTGGAATGTCGGCCAGTCACGGGGGAAATTACTTATGGGCTAGAGCGCCTGGCGATGTACTTGCAGGGTACTGACAGCGTCTATGACCTTGTATGGAGCGACGGCTCTCTGGGTCGCACCACATATGGCGACGTGTTCTATCAAAATGAGATCGAGCAGTCCAGCTATAACTTTGAATATGCTGATGTAGATTTTTTATTCACCTGTTTTGAGCAGTATGAAAAAGAAGCGCAAAACTTACTAGCCTTAGAAAAACCTCTTCCAGCTTATGAACGCATTCTCAAAGCAGTGCATAGCTTTAATCTGCTGGATGCCCGCAAGGCCATTTCAGTCACGGAACGCCAGTGCTATATCCTTCGGGTCTGCATTTTAACTAAGACAGTGGCAGAAGTCTACTATGCCTCCCGCAAAGCGCTGGGTTTTCCCATGTGTAAGAATAATGAGAAAGTAAGAGGAAGCCATGACACAACACACTTTTCTGGTGGAAATCGGCACGGAAGAGCTACCTCCAAAGACACTGCGCACTTTAGCTGAAGCTTTCTCCACTCACATTAGTTCTGCGCTGGATGCAGCCAACATCGGCCACGGTCAAGTGAGCTGGTTCGCCACGCCACGTCGGTTGGCAGTTAAAGTTGCCGCGCTAAGCAGCTTTCAGGCAGATAACAATATCGAAAAGCGTGGTCCCACCATCACACGAGCGTTTGATGCCGACGGCAATCCCACTAAAGAGGCCGAAGGCTGGGCGCGCGGTTGCGGAATTACGGTCGTTCAGGCTGAACGACTTGCTACCAAGAAAGGAGAGTGGCTAATTTACCGAGCTCGGATGAAAGGAAAGCCAGTACAGGTGCTGCTCTGCGGTATGATCAGTAGTGCGCTGAACAAATTACCGATTTCAAAGATGATGCGTTGGGGGGATAAAGACACTGAGTTCATTCGTCCGGTGCACACCATAACCCTTCTACTGGACAACAGAGTGATCCCAGGTACTGTGCTCGGCATTTCAAATAATCGCATTCTACGTGGTCATCGCTTTATGGGTAAGAGAGAGATAAGTCTCGATCACGCCGATCAATATCCTCAAGTGCTGCTGGAGTGCGGTAGGGTGATAGCAGATTACCATCAGCGTAAAGACATGATTCGCCGTGATGCGGAGGCGGCGGCCCGACGGATAGGCGGAGTAGCCGATCTGAATGATAGCCTGCTAGAAGAGGTGACCTCGTTGGTAGAGTGGCCAGTGGTGCTCACCGCCTGCTTTGAAAAAAAATTTCTAGTGCTGCCAGCAGAAGCACTGGTTTATACCATGAAAAATGACCAGAAATACTTTCCAGTATACGATACCAGAGGTAATCTACTACCGTATTTTATCTTTGTGGCGAACATAGAGTCAAAAGATCCACGGCAGATTGTTGCCGGAAATGAAAAAGTAATGCGTCCGCGCCTAGCAGATGCGGAGTTTTTCTTTAATACTGACCGAAAACAGAGGCTAGAAGACCGATTGCAAAGTTTGAAGACGGTATTGTTCCAAAAACAGCTTGGCACCCTTCATGATAAGAGCGATCGCATTAAATCTCTAGCGGCATGGATCGCCAGCCAGATTGGCGCAAATATTCAGCAGGCAGCACGTGCTGGTTTGCTGTCAAAATGCGACCTGATGACCAACATGGTGTTTGAATTCACTGACACTCAGGGTATAATGGGTATGTATTACGCTCGTTACGATGGTGAACCAGAAGCAGTAGCTCTGGCGCAAAAAGAGCAATACCAGCCGCGTTTCTTCGGTGATGAACTCCCTACAACGCTAGTTTCCTGTGCAGTGGCTATTGCCGACAAAGTAGATACCTTGGCTGGCATTTTTGGTATCGGCCAATATCCTAAAGGAGATAAAGACCCCTTCGCACTGCGTCGTGCGGCTCTTGGTGTGCTGCACATCATTGTGGAAAAACAGTTGTCACTAGATTTGCAAGCGCTGACGGAGGAAGCGGTGCGCCTATATGGCGAGAAGCTAACCAATTCCTCGGTAGTGTATGATGTCGTCAATTTTATGCTCGGCCGTTTCCGTGCCTGGTACCAAGAGAAGGGATATAGCGTCGATACCATTCAGGCAATTCTAGCGCGGCGCCCAACTCGTCCAGCCGATTTTGACGCCCGAGTACGCGCGGTCAGTTATTTCCGCACTTTGGAGTCGGCATTATCGCTAATAGCAACCAACAAGCGGATACTGAATATGCTGGCGCAGTCTAACGATCCGATTTATCCAGATCTGCGAGAGTCGCTACTTAAACATCCAGCAGAAATCAATTTGGCGACTCATTTGATATTGCTGAGTGAAAAACTGCAACCGCTGTTCGAAGCCGGACACTATCAGAATGCGTTGATTGAACTAGCGGCATTGCATGATCCGGTAGACGCTTTTTTTGATAATGTGAAAGTGATGACGGACGATCGTGATGTACGGATTAATCGCCTAACTTTGCTGGATCAACTGAGCAAGTTATTCCTACAGGTGGCAGATATATCGCTATTGCAATGGTAGTCGGATGAGCCGAGATGGTTTACTCTGCAAATGCAACTAAAGGGTTATGACCTTACGGGAACGCGTGGGCTGACAGATAAGTATTACTGGGTATCTTCTCTATCTAGAGAATATGACAAATTAATCCCCAAACAAAGCAATAAAAGTTACAAGTTCTATCTTCTCCTAGGAGATCATACTCGCCTACAGGCCAAGGAAACAGATCAGCTTTTGACCGTTACAAACAAGTAGGCCCGCAAGTTCTCTTACATCCTCATCACTCTATGAGGTGACCCAGTTTGGGACATGATTTCCCCGTTAGTTTACTACATGGTGTATAACGCAAATTAATGGTCAATGTAATGGTAAAGTTCTTTGGTTATTTCCCTGCTACTAAATACCCTGGTACAAATCAATGCTAAACTAAAAAATCGTTCTCTAATAGAAGTAGGAGAACGCTGACGCTCATCTTGATAACTGAGCGCACAACATACAAAGTGAATTAGGTCTGGTTAAAACGGGTGGTCGCTTCGTCCCAATTCACCACATTCCAGAAAAACTTGATGTAGTCTGGGCGGCGGTTCTGATATTTCAAATAGTAGGCATGCTCCCACACATCCAGGCCCAAAATCGGGTAGCCGGAGGTTCCGGAAATAGCTTCCCCCATCAGAGGATTATCCTGGTTGGCGGTCGATACGACAGTCAGTTTATCTTCTTTCTTCACCAGCCAGGCCCAACCAGAACCAAAATGAGTCACAGCGGCTTTTTCAAACACTTCTTTAAATGCATCAAAGCTACCGAAATTATGTTCGATAGATCTCTTTAATTCTCCTTGCAAGATAGTGCCTTGTTTTAGGAGTTTCCAGAACAGGCTATGGTTAGCATGGCCGCCAGCGTTATTACGCAATACGGTTCTTTTGTCCTCCGGTACCTGATCTAGTTTCTGAATCAGTTCGTCAACCGACAGATTAGTGAACTCTGGCAGACTTTCCAAGACACCATTGGCATTGTTAACATAAGCCTGATGGTGTTTAGTATGATGAATTTTCATCGTTTCTTTGTCGAGATACGGCTCTAGAGCATCGTAGTTATAGGGCAGAGAAGGGAGTGTAAAGTTCATAAGAATTGTTCCTTAATTAAACAGGCGTTCTTTAGCTTTGATTTCTGCTCGCGTGAGCAATCAGAATCATTTCTAATACCACAATGTGTACTCGGTTCTATAACTCATATAAGCACAAGTGACTTGCATAAGTTGACTTGATTAACTTCAGCTAATAAGAAAAATAACGGAAAATCTTGCATAGCGCAGACTTTAGAAGAAAAATAACAAGATAGTTGACATTCATTAATATTCTATAATGGTGCCGAAGGCCGGATTCGAACCGGCATACTTGAGGGTGGTTGATTTTGAGTCAACTGCGTTTACCAATTTCGCCACTTCGGCACTTAATTACGACTATTAAGATGTATTATACCGCCAACGTATTCCAAGGCAATATTAAATTGCTAAAAAATAGCCTCAGAATTATTCCGTTATTTCTACTGGTTACCACTGACAGTCCTGACCGGTAGTACAGGTAAATGACTTGAAAAGGTGATTTTAACTATTTCATGGTTGCATTCTTAAAATTGCTAGAGCATCGTGAAGTCACCCCAAGAAGAACGGCAGTTCTTCTTGCTTAGCCATCATTGTTACCCACATCCGAATTCAACAGCTCAGCCAGGTTAGCTGAAGCTTCATCAGCAGTAATCTGCGATGCAACAGGAACTTCGTTCTGTCTAAGTCGCGCCCGTTCTTGATGATAAGAATAACCTGTACCGGCCGGAATCAACCGGCCAACAATTACGTTCTCTTTTAAGCCACGTAGTTCATCGCGTTTCCCGGAAACAGCGGCTTCGGTCAGCACGCGCGTGGTTTCCTGGAACGAAGCTGCTGAGATGAACGACTCTGTTGCTAGCGAGGCTTTAGTGATGCCCAGTAGATCGCGCATGTAAGTCATTTCCACTTTACCGTCATTTTTTAGTTGACGATTAGCTATCTTAATGCGCGAATATTCTGCCTGCTCACCTTCCAGAAACTCTGAATTGCCGCTGCTGGTGATAGTTGCTTTACGTAACATCTGACGAACGATGACTTCAATATGTTTATCATTAATCTTCACACCCTGGAGGCGGTAGACGTCTTGTACTTCATTGACGATATAGCGGGTAACTGCATGAACGCCTCGCAGCCGCAGAATATCGTGCGGAGATTCCGGACCGTCAGAGATCACATCACCGCATTCAACGCGTTCTCCTTCAAATACGTTGAGCTGACGCCATTTCGGGATCATCTCTTCGTAAACGTCGTTGCCGTCCACCGGCGAGATAATTAGACGGCGCTTACCTTTAGTCTCTTTACCAAAGGAGACAACACCACTAATCTCGGCTAAGATCGCCGATTCTTTCGGACGACGAGCTTCGAATAGGTCGGCTACACGAGGCAGACCGCCGGTGATGTCTTTAGTGCCACTGGTTTCCTGAGGCAGACGTGCCAAAGTGTCACCTCCAGTGATTTTGGCTCCGTCTTCCAGCTGAACAAGCGTTTTACCTGGCAGAAAGTACTGCGCCGGCATGTCGGTGCCAGGAATCAATACATCGCTGCCATTGGCATCGACGATACGCAGCGCTGGACGCAGATCTTTACTGCCACCGGTACGCTCAGAGGTATCCAGTATCACAATAGAGGACAAACCTGTTAGTTCATCGGTCTGAAGAGTAATGGTTTGGCCATCGATCATGTCGATGAAGTGGATAAAACCGTCTACTTCAGTAATAACCGGCATGGTATGCGGGTCCCAATTGGCAACAGTTTCTCCACCCATAATTTCTGCGCCATCTCCTTTGGCCATCACGGCGCCATAAGGTACTTTGTAGCTTTCTTTGGTACGGCCGAATTCATCAATTAGTTTCAATTCGGTATTACGTGAGGTAATCACCAGTTTTCCGCTACTGTTAACTACGAACTTAGCGTTATTCAGACGAATTGTTCCTTTATTCTTTACCTGGATGCTAGATTCCGCAGCGGCACGGGACGCGGCTCCACCGATATGGAACGTACGCATAGTCAACTGCGTACCGGGTTCACCAATAGACTGCGCGGCAATGACGCCGATAGCTTCTCCATTATTTACCAAGTGACCACGAGCCAGATCGCGGCCGTAACATTTAACGCACACGCCGAAGTCGGTATCACAGGTCACGACTGAACGCACCTTAACACTGTCCACGGAGTTTTCTTCCAAAATGTCACACCACTGCTCATTCAGCAAGGTGTTACGTTCCACAAGAATATCCGTGGTACCTGGTTTTAGAACATCTTCTGCCGTGACGCGACCTAGTACGCGTTCGCGAAGCGGCTCTTTAACGTCGCCGCCTTCAATAACGGGAGTCATCACAATACCAGAAAAAGTCTTGCAGTCGTCTTCAGTTACCACTAGATCTTGAGCCACATCAACCAAGCGGCGAGTTAGATAACCAGAATTGGCAGTTTTTAGCGCAGTGTCTGCCAAACCTTTCCGTGCACCGTGGGTGGAGATAAAGTACTGGAGTACATTCAGACCTTCACGGAAGTTTGCGGTAATCGGTGTCTCAATGATTGAGCCATCTGGTTTAGCCATTAGCCCACGCATACCAGCCAACTGGCGAATCTGTGCTGCTGAACCACGAGCGCCGGAGTCAGCCATCATAAAGATGCTATTGAACGATACCTGACGCTCTTCCTCGCCATTGCGGTTGATCACGGCTTCAGTAGATAGGTTGTCCATCATCGCCTTAGCGACGCGCTCGTTGGCTGCAGCCCAGATATCAATCACTTTATTATAGCGTTCACCGGCGGTCACTAAACCGGACTGAAACTGATCTTGGATCTCAGCGACTTCAGCCGCAGCTTCATCAACAATTTCTGCTTTCTTTGCCGGGATTACCATATCGTCGATACCGACTGACGATCCGGAACGGGCAGCGTAGGCAAAACCAGTGTACATGATTTGGTCGGCAAAAATAACGGTCGACTTCAAACCCAATACACGGTAACAAGTGTTAAGCATCTTGGAAATGGCTTTTTTGCCCAACGTCTGGTTCACCAGAGAAAATGACAGTCCTTTTGGCACGATCATCCACAGAATGGCACGACCGATAGTAGTGTCAACTAGATGTGTATTTTTTACCCATGTACCGTTGTCGCACTTCTCATGTTCGGTGATGCGTACTTTAACGCGAGCGTGCAGTTCAGCCACGCCGACGCGGTAAATACGCTCTGCTTCTTTTGGTCCGGTTAGCACCATGCCCTCGCCCTTTCCGTTGATACGATCGCGGGTCATATAGTACAGGCCTAGCACTACATCCTGCGATGGTACAATGATTGGATCGCCATTGGCAGGCGATAGAATATTATTAGTGGACATCATCAGCGCACGCGCTTCTAACTGGGCCTCTAGCGTCAGAGGGACATGTATCGCCATCTGATCGCCGTCAAAGTCAGCGTTGTATGCCGCACATACCAGCGGGTGCAATTGAATGGCTTTACCTTCTATCAACACCGGCTCAAACGCCTGAATTCCCAAACGATGTAACGTTGGCGCACGATTCAGCATGACTGGGTGTTCGCGGATCACCTCGTCTAGGATATCCCAAATCACGGCTTCTTCACGTTCAACCATTTTTTTAGCGGCTTTAATGGTAGTGGCGAAACCACGCAGCTCTAACTTGCCGTAGATGAAGGGCTTGAACAGTTCTAGCGCCATTTTCTTTGGCAAACCACACTGATGCAGACGCAGATACGGACCGACTGTAATAACTGAACGGCCTGAGTAGTCGACACGTTTACCTAGTAAGTTTTGACGAAAGCGGCCTTGCTTACCTTTAATCATATCAGCCAGTGATTTCAGGGGACGCTTGTTAGATCCGGTAATGGCGCGGCCGCGGCGACCGTTGTCCAGTAAAGCATCGACTGCTTCTTGCAGCATGCGTTTTTCATTACGCACGATGATGTCCGGCGCGGCCAGATCCAGCAGACGTTTTAAACGGTTGTTACGGTTTATCACGCGACGATACAGATCATTCAGATCTGAAGTAGCGAAGCGGCCACCATCCAGCGGCACCAGGGGGCGCAGATCCGGCGGCAACACTGGCAGTACAGTCAGAATCATCCACTCTGGCTTATTGCCACTCCGTACGAAAGCTTCCAGCAGTTTGATACGCTTGGTCAACTTTTTGCGCTTAGTTTCAGAAGTAATTTCTTCTAGTTCTTCACGCAGTTGATCACATTCCTGCTCCAGATTCATATTTTTTAATAGGGCTTGGATCGCTTCTGCACCCATATTGGCGTCAAATTCGTCACCAAACTCTTCTAATGCGTCTAAATACTGCTCTTCAGTTAGAATCTGGCGGCGTTCGAGATTGGTCATGCCGCCTTCAATGACGACATAAGATTCAAAATACAGCACGCGTTCAATATCACGCAGTGGCATATCAAGCAGTAATCCGATACGAGACGGCAGCGATTTCAAAAACCAGATGTGAGCAGTGGGCGAAGCCAGTTCGATGTGACCCATACGTTCTCGACGCACTTTGGTCTGAGTGACTTCAACGCCACACTTCTCGCAGATTACACCGCGATGTTTCAGACGCTTATACTTACCACACAGACATTCATAGTCTTTTACTGGCCCAAAAATACGCGCGCAAAACAGACCGTCGCGTTCCGGCTTAAAGGTGCGATAGTTAATGGTTTCCGGTTTCTTCACTTCACCGAAAGACCAGGAACGAATCATGTCTGGCGAGGCCAGAGCGATTTTGATCACATCAAACTCTTCAATCTTAGTTTGAGCTTTCAGAAACTTAAGTAAATCTTTCACGAATTAGTTCCTGTCGGAATTAGACCTGTTAGGCATTTGAAACATTCAGGTGCCCTTATTACCAGTGTGAATGCTTCGGATGGAAAAATCAGTTTTCTTCAAGCTCGATGTTGATGCCTAGCGAGCGGATTTCTTTTAACAAGACATTGAAGGATTCCGGCATACCTGGTTCCATCATGTGATTTCCATCTACGATGTTTTTATACATCTTAGTGCGACCGTTAACATCATCCGACTTGACGGTAAGCATTTCCTGCAAGGTGTACGCTGCACCGTAGGCCTCCAGTGCCCATACTTCCATTTCTCCAAATCGCTGGCCACCAAACTGCGCTTTACCTCCCAGAGGCTGCTGAGTAACCAGGCTGTAGGAACCAGTAGAGCGTGCATGCATCTTGTCGTCAACAAGATGATTGAGTTTCATCATATACATATAGCCTACAGTGACCTGACGCTCAAATCGTTCACCGGTCCGACCATCGAACAGGGTAATCTGACCGGAAGTCGGTAGGCCGCTCAGCTGCAGTAATTCCTTAATCTCTTTCTCTTCAGCACCATCGAATACCGGGGTAGCGATCGGCATCCCTTTCTTCAAATTTTCTGCTAGGATCAGCACTTCCTCATCGGAGAAAGTATTAAGATCTACTTTCTGACGCACGTTACCGCCCACATTGTAGGCTTGCTGGATAAACTCGCGAAGCTTGGCCATTTCTTCATGCTGCTTCAGCATGTCGTTGATCTTGTCGCCGATGCCTTTTGCCGCCATACCCAGATGAGTTTCCAGAATTTGACCAATGTTCATACGAGACGGTACGCCCAGTGGGTTCAGAACGATATCTACTGGAACTCCATTTTCATCGTAAGGCATATCTTCAATTGGGTTGATCTTGGAGATCACGCCTTTGTTACCATGACGTCCCGCCATCTTATCGCCTGGCTGAATCTGACGTTTCACCGCCAAGTACACTTTGACGGTTTTTAGCACGCCAGGTGCTAAGTCATCTCCTTGGGTGATTTTATGATGCTTGGCTTCTAATTTCTTTTCGAACTCGTGCTTAAGCTCGTCATACTGCTCGGCCAGCTGTTCAAGCTGATTCTGTTTTCTTTTGTCAGCTAGGCTCAGTTTCAACCAGCGTTCTCGAGTCAGTTTATCAGCTTCAATACCGCTGGAAGTCAGCACTTCTCTGATACGGCTAAATAAGCCAGCTTCAAAAATTTGCAATTCTTCAGTTAGGTCTTTTTTAGCTTGCTTAAGTTGCATTTCTTCAATTTGCAATGCACGCTTATCTTTTTCCACGCCGTCTCGGGTAAAAACCTGGACGTCTATCACGGTACCGGAAACACCGTTCGGTACACGCAGCGACGAATCTTTCACATCGGAGGCTTTTTCACCGAATATGGCACGCAGCAATTTTTCTTCTGGCGTCAGCTGAGTTTCACTCTTTGGCGTGACCTTACCAACTAAAATATCGCCCCCGGTCACTTCTGCGCCGATATAAACGATACCGGATTCATCCAGTTTAGAGAGCGCAGCTTCACCCACATTTGGGATGTCGGCGGTGATCTCTTCAGGCCCCAGTTTAGTGTCGCGGGACACGCATGTCAGTTCTTGAATATGGATGGTGGTAAAACGATCTTCCTGCACCACGCGTTCGGAGATTAGCATGGAGTCTTCGAAGTTGTAACCATTCCACGGCATGAACGCGATACGCATGTTCTGACCCAAAGCCAATTCACCCAGATCGGTAGACGGACCGTCAGCCAGTACATTGCCACGCTCAACCTCCTCACCCAGTGACACGCAAGGTATCTGGCTGATACAGGTGTTCTGATTGGAACGGATGTATTTTGTCAGGTTGTAAATATCGATGCCCGCCTCATCCGGATACATTTCATCCGGATTGACGTTAATCACGATACGAGAGGCATCCACGTACTGCACGGTCCCGCCACGTTTTGCCACAGCGGTTACACCAGAGTCAACTGCTACCGCGCGCTCCATGCCAGTGCCAACCAGTGGCTTATCGGTACGCAGGGTAGGTACCGCTTGACGCTGCATATTTGCTCCCATCAGAGCGCGGTTAGCATCATCGTGCTCTAAGAATGGAATCAGCGAGGCGCCGACTGACACCACCTGTTGAGTGGAAACATCCATATAGTCTACCTGATAGCGGCCAAATAAGCTCGATTCGCCCTTACTGCGGCAGGTAACCAGATCATCAACTAAACGATTGTCTTCATCAAGGTTAGTGTTAGCCTGCGCAATGACGAAATTTCCTTCCTCGATCGCTGATAAGTAATGGATTTCGTCGGTGACCACACCATTCTGCACGCGGCGGTACGGAGTTTCCAGGAAACCGTACTCATTAGTCTGCGCATATACAGACAGCGAGTTGATAAGACCGATGTTCGGTCCTTCTGGAGTTTCGATAGGGCACACACGTCCGTAGTGAGTCGGATGCACGTCACGTACTTCGAATCCCGCACGCTCTCGAGTCAAACCTCCCGGGCCCAGTGCGGAAATACGGCGCTTATGGGTAATCTCGGACAGCGGGTTATTCTGATCCATGAACTGCGACAACTGACTTGAGCCAAAAAACTCCTTGACCGCAGCTGAAATCGGTTTGGCATTGATCATATCCTGCGGCATTAAGGTATCCAACTCTCCTAAAGATAGACGCTCTTTCACTGCACGTTCTACACGCACCAAGCCAACTCGGAATTGATTTTCCGCCATCTCGCCTACTGAACGGATACGGCGGTTTCCTAGGTGATCGATATCGTCGACTTCACCTTTACCGTTACGAATATCAATGAGCTTTTTCATCACGTCGATAATATCGACTTTGCTTAGGATACCAGTCCCTTCGATCTTTTCACGCAACAGAGATCGATTGAACTTCATTCGGCCTACAGCGGATAAATCGTAACGATCTTCTGAAAAAAACAAATTTTCAAACAGATTTTCAGCGGCTTCACGGGTTGGCGGTTCACCGGGGCGCATCATACGGTAAATTTCCACCAGCGCACTTAAGCGGTCAGTGGTTGGATCAACACGTAGTGTGTCTGAGATGTAGGCACCATGATCTAGATCGTTGGTGAACAGTGTTTCAATACGCTTGTGGCCAGCCTTGCTCAGTTTAGCCAGCAGATCTAAAGTTAATTCCATATTAGCAGGAACAATGATTTCACCTGTGTTTCCATCAATGTAATCTTTTGCTACTACCTTTCCGATAATGTATTCGATGGGGACTTCAATCTGTGAAATGCCGTCTTTTTCTAGCTGTCGGATATGGCGTGAGGTGATGCGGCGACCTTTCTCAATATGGACAGTATCGTTAGCCTTGATATCGAACGAAGCGGTTTCACCACGCAAACGCTCAGGAACCAGTTTCATCTGCAGCTTATTATTGTCTTGAATTTCATATATAACCTTATCAAAGAACGTATCCAGAATCTGATTAGTACTATAGTTCATCGCGCGCAGAATGATAGTCGCCGGTAATTTACGACGACGGTCAATACGGATAAACAAATTATCTTTTGGATCGAATTCAAAATCCAGCCAGGAGCCACGGTAGGGAATAATGCGTGCGCTATATAGTACCTTACCGGAGGAGTGCGTCTTACCTTTGTCGCTGTCAAAGAATACACCGGGACTACGGTGCAGTTGAGAAACGATGACGCGCTCGGTACCGTTGATAATAAAGGTGCCGTTGTCAGTCATGAGTGGAATTTCGCCCATGTAGACTTCTTGCTCTTTGATGTCTTTCACCGTACTTTCCAGGGCTTCACGCTCATAAATTATAAGTCGCAACTTCACACGCAGCGGTGCGGAAAATGTCACGCCACGGATCTGGCATTCTTTAACATCAAAGATAGGCTCTCCTAGGCGGTAACTGATATATTGTAGTTCAGAGTTACCACTATAGCTTTGTATAGGAAATATGGAACAGAAAGCTGCTTCTAGACCGTACTGACCTTCCGTATCTTTTTCTATAAATTTCTGGAACGAGTCAAGCTGGATAGAAAGAAGATAGGGAACGTCTAAAACTTGCGGACGTTTTCCAAAATCTTTACGAATGCGTTTTTTTTCGGTATATGAGTAAACCATGGGGTTCCTCAGCTAGCTGACAAATCGACTCACTCTGCCACCTTAATAAGGCAGAAGGCAGCACACGCAATAATGTTATTTGTTTCAATCGGAAATCCAATTACACTTCCAGTATTTATTCCTACCACTCTTAAATCACTTCTCTGTATTTTGTTAAATCAGGGCGGTTCAGCTGATAATGTGTCTATTAAGTCATTAATAAAAACATTAAAACTAACCAATGGCTAGATACTGTGACACTGATTCTTTACAGCACAAAAAGCTGGTGACTAAAAGCAGCCACCAGCCTATGTTTAGGCTGAAGTCTTGGAGAAGTTAACTTATTTAATTTCAATAGAAGCACCAGCTTCTTCCAGGATTTTTCTCAGAGTGTCTGCATCATCTTTGCTCACTCCTTCTTTCAGGATAACAGGTGTAGATTCAACCAGATCTTTGGCTTCTTTCAGACCCAAACCTGTGATGCTACGCACGGCTTTGATAATGGCAATTTTGTTACTGCCAACCGCACTCAGTACAACGTCAAACTCGGTTTTTTCTTCTACAGCTTCAGCAGGGTCACCTGCGACAACGGCAACAGCGGCAGTAGCGGAAATGCTGAATTTTTTTTCCATCATGGAGATTAGCTCAACCACATCCATAACGGACATTTCGGCAACTGCATTCAGAATTTGTTCTTTAGTGATAGACATAATAAGTGTTCCTAGAACTTAGAGAACTGTTATTAAGTTGCTTCTTTGTTGATCGCGCAATACGACCAGCGTACGCACTAGTTTTCCTGCAGAGGCTTCTTTCATAGCTGACATTAGGCGGGCGATTGCTTCTTCGTAAGTTGGCAAGGTTGCCAGGAAGTCGATCTGCGACGCCGGGATAATCTTGCCTTCAAAAGATGCTACTTTAATCTCAAAATTGACATTATCTTTGGCAAAAATCTTGAACAAATGAGCAGCAGCGCCTGGGTGTTTGTTAGAAAATGCAATCAGAGTCGGGCCGATAAATGTGTCTTTCAAGCATTCAAAAGAAGTGCCTTTAATTACGCGGCGGATCAGCGTGTTACGAACAACACGCATGTAAACTCCGGCTTCACGACCTGCTTTACGCAATTTAGTCATTTTATCTACCGTTACACCGCGTGGATCCACAATAACAGCAGACAACGCGTCTTTAGCTACTTCGCTGACTGCAGCAACAATCGCTTGCTTATCTTGAAGATTTAAAACCATTCTTGTACTCCTAAATTTAGCTGAAGAATTCCTTCAAGCTTACTTTTTAAACTGTTAAAATGGCGATAAGCGTCAATGTACAATGAGCAGATTCAGTAAATAAAATTGTTAGTTAAATCTTAATCATCGTCCCCGCGGGAAAATTAAATGCTATAATGTTACATGTTCGTGATCTTGAACGGAGTCTTAGATAGACTAAGACTTCAAACCGAAAAACTTTGGTACTACCTTACTCAAAAAAAACAACCAGTCTGATGAAACCACAAGTGTCAGATTCTAGACATATCCAACGCTCGCGTAAAGCAATAATTAAACTGTCTCCGTGGATAAACTATTTTGATCGATTACAACACTTGCACCCATGGTGGTGGACAAGCTCACTTTCTTGATGTACACACCCTTAGATTGCGCCGGTTTGTCTTTCTTCAATGCAATCAGCAGAGCTTCCAGGTTTTCTTTCAATTTATCGGCCCTGAAATCCACTTTACCGATAGTGGTGTGAATGATGCTGTTTTTGTCATTTCGGTAGCGCACTTGACCAGTTTTAGCATTTTTTACCGCTTCAGCGACGTTCAGGGTGACGGTACCGACTTTCGGGTTTGGCATCAGACCCCGTGGACCAAGAGTTGGACCCAACTGACCGATAATACACATCGCGTCCGGAGAAGCAATAACGACGTCGAAGTTAAACTCACCTTTTTTGATCTGATCAGCCAAATTATCCATGCCAACTAGATCTGCTCCAGCAGATTTCGCTGCTTCAGCGTTAGCGCCTTGGGTAAAAACGGCAACGCGTACGCTGCGGCCGGTACCGTGAGGTAGCACAGTAGAGCCACGGATGTTCTGATCGGATTTACGTGCGTCAATGCCTAAGTTAACGGCAACGTCAACGCTTTCAACGAAGTTGGCAGTGGCCAATTCTTTTAGTAGAGTCAAGGCTTCGCTAATTTTGTACTGTTTTCTAGCATCAACTCTGTTACGAACGACATTCATACGTTTGGTTAGCTTAGCCATGTCCTAATCCTCTATTACCAGGCCCATAGAATGTGCGGTACCTGCGATGGAGCGGGACATTGCTGCTATATTGGCGCCAGTCATATCAGCCGACTTGGTGACCGCGATTTCACGGATCTGCGCACTAGTTATTTTACCGACTTTATTTTTATTCGGCTTATCGGAACCGGATTTGATGCCGACGGCTTTCTTTATTAGTACGGCAGCTGGTGGGGTTTTGATAACGAAAGTGAAAGAACGATCGGAATACACGGTGATGACAACCGGAATCGGCATTCCTTTTTCAATGCTTGTAGTTTTTTCATTGAAAGCTTTACAGAACTCCATGATATTAACGCCTTGCTGACCCAGGGCTGGGCCTACCGGTGGGCTCGGGTTTGCTATGCCTGCAGCAACTTGTAGCTTAACATAAGCTTGTATTTTCTTAGCCATGTTTATTTCCCTAATAGGTGATAGTGCCAGTTAAGACTTGTCGTGAATAAACGTTTAAGACGTTAAAATACCTAGAAACTAAAAACACAGAGTTTTGGATTAATTTCCTGTCTGATGAAGCAAAATGTAGCTGGCCGCTTAGCCTTTCTCGACCTGGATAAAATCCAGTTCCACTGGCGTAGCACGGCCGAAAATCGATACCGACACCTTTAATCGGCTTTTTTCATAATCCACCTCTTCCACCACCCCATTGAAGTCAGAGAAGGGGCCGTCGTTGACGCGGACCAGCTCTCCTGGTTCAAACAGAATTTTTGGTCTTGGCTTGTCACCTGCCTGTTGCAGACGATTCATGATAGCGTTGGCTTCTTTATCGCTTATCGGTGCAGGATGGTCAGAGGTGCCACCGATAAAACCCATGACACGTGGTACGCTGCGTACCAAGTGCCAACTGGCGTCATTCATCATCATATGCACCAATACATAACCTGGAAAAAATTTACGTTCACTTTTGCGACGTTGACCGCCACGGATTTCAACCACTTCTTCCGTAGGCACCATCACTTCGCCAAATAGCTCTTCCATATCATGTAATTTGATATATTCCCGAAGGGATTGTGCTACGCGTCCTTCAAAGCCGGAGAACGCCTGAACGACGTACCAGCGTTTTTTTAAAACTTCGGACATCTAGAACCTCAGGCTAGTAATAAACGATATCATACGGACTAGAATACCATCCAGTCCCCACAAAATCAGTGACGTCACGGCGGTCACAGCCGCGACGATTAGCGTGGTGTGTAATGTTTCCTGGCGGGTTGGCCAAATTACTTTACGTACTTCGGTGTGCGCTTCATGTGCAAATGCAACAGTGGACTTGCCTTTAGTAGTTATCATGGCCACACCGCCCGCAATGGAAATAATAATCACAACAACCAGAGCTCGTAGAAGTAAGCTGAATTCGCGATAAAAATAATTACCAACGATAGCTATCACCAATAAAATAAAGACAATTAACCATTTAACCACTTCCAGGACACGCCCGCTTCCTTTAGCTTCAGTATTCGCACTCATAAAAAACCTGTCACATAGGATTCAGACAAACAGCTTAGTCTTGTAGAGAAAGACTACCAATCAAAAAATACTCTGGATTAGAAATAAAACTCAGAAGCTTTACGTCGCAGAACAAAAATCTACCTCACTAATAATTGTGACCTAAAATCACTGGTGAGATAGGTTATTTGTCACGGGGCAGAAAAAAGGCATCAAACGATGCCCTTTAACCGCATATTGCACCAAATAGTTATCGGCAACTATCTGATTTGGTTGTCTCAAGAAATAATTTTAGAAACAACGCCGGCGCCAACGGTGCGACCACCTTCGCGGATAGCGAAACGCAGACCGTCGTCCATAGCGATCGGTGCAATCAGATTAACAACCATTTCGATGTTGTCACCAGGCATAACCATTTCTACGCCTTCCGGCAGTTCGATGATACCGGTCACGTCAGTAGTACGGAAATAAAACTGCGGGCGGTAGCCTTTGAAGAAAGGCGTATGACGACCACCTTCGTCTTTGTTTAGAATATAAACTTCTGATTCAAACTGGGTGTACGGCTTAATAGAGCTCGGTTTAGCCAAAACCTGACCACGTTCTACTTCGTCACGCTTAGTACCACGCAGCAGCACACCAATATTTTCACCGGCACGTCCTTCATCCAGCAGTTTACGAAACATTTCAACACCAGTGCAGGTGGTTTTTATGGTGTCTTTAATGCCCACAATTTCCACTTCTTCACCCACTTTAATGATACCGCGTTCTACACGACCGGTCACCACGGTACCGCGACCGGAGATGGAAAATACATCTTCGATCGGCAACAGGAACGGCTTGTCGATGGCACGTTCTGGTTCCGGAATGTAAGTATCCAGCGCTTTAGCCAGTTCGATAATTTTCTGTGTCCAGGCTTCGTCACCTTCTAGTGCTTTTAGCGCGGAGCCGCGGATTATTGGAGTCTCATCACCGGGAAAGTCATACTGAGACATCAATTCGCGTACTTCCATTTCGACCAATTCCAGCAACTCTTCGTCATCTACCATATCGCATTTATTCATGAACACGATGATGTACGGAACGCCTACTTGACGACCTAGCAGGATGTGTTCACGGGTCTGTGGCATCGGGCCATCGGTCGCGGCGACTACAAGAATTGCGCCATCCATCTGAGCTGCACCGGTGATCATGTTTTTCACATAGTCGGCATGTCCCGGGCAATCTACGTGCGCGTAGTGACGAGTCTGAGTATCGTATTCAACATGTGAGGTATTAATGGTGATACCACGCGCCTTTTCTTCCGGCGCGTTGTCTATTTGATCGAATGCACGCGCGCTGCCTCCGTAGGCCTTGGCCAGAACAGTGGTAATAGCTGCTGTCAGGGTAGTTTTACCATGGTCAACGTGACCGATAGTACCGACGTTAATGTGTGGCTTTATACGTTGAAACTTTTCTTTAGACATAGATTGTTCCTCTAAGACACGATCATATCGGTGATATCACCACACCAATCAGGTAACATACCTGTTACATCATTTGTTTTCCTACAAGACAGTAAATTCAGAAGACATACTAAAAATGGTGCTGATAGGCAGATTCGAACTGCCGACCTCACCCTTACCAAGAGTGTGCTCTAACCAGCTGAGCTATATCAGCACGTTGGAGCGGGCAGTGGGAATCGGACCCACATCATCAGCTTGGAAGGCTGAGGTAATAACCATTATACGATACCCGCATTTTAAAATCAGCTACTTGATGTTTTTATTATATAGAACGCTATATTAGTGCATGGTTAATGCTGTGTATTGTTGTTTCCTAATTTTATTGATTGCCATGCAATAAAATACGCACTTGTAATATAGAGTACAGTTACCTTCCCCTTGGGTCGCTCAGGAGGTCACCAAAATTTTTAGTGCCGACAGAAGGATTCAAACCTTCGACCTACTGATTACAAATCAGTCGCTCTACCAACTGAGCTATGCCGGCATCAAGTGCTGCGCATTCTAGGTAGAGCGAACGACCTATGCAACAAAAAATTGCGGAAATTGCACTTTTGCTCAAATATTACCCAATTGCATAATAAACGTAAAAAATTAGTTATTGTTCACTCTTGGAGCACTGAAGCGTCATCTTATGGTTATGGCCAGCATAGTAGCACTGTCGGCGAAATAAATACAGCCCCTATCTCTCTCCCATAACTGAAGAGGGATATTAGAGCCAGCGCAGAATCACATGCTAATTCATGAGAATGGCAAAAACACTCTTTGATAGACACAAAGTTGCCATAACTACGCAGCTTATTTTCTTTCCGAGCCTTCCTTTTCAGTGCCTTGAATAGACTATGAAGCAAGACTGGCTCGCGTTATGATTAAATATATGCATTTACCATATCTACAATTCAACCGCAAACAGTGGGCTGCGTTGCGTAATTCCGTGCCATTGACGCTCACTGAATCGGAAATCATGAAGCTAAAAGGGATTAATGAAAACCTTTCCCTTGAGGAAGTAGCAGAGATTTATTTGCCACTGTCACGTCTGCTCAATTTTTATATCAGCTCAAATATACGCCGCCAAGTAGTATTGGAACAATTTCTTGGCATCAATGGCCAGCGCATTCCCTATATCATAGGTATCGCCGGCAGTGTGGCGGTAGGTAAGAGCACCACGGCGCGTGTGTTACAGGCGCTGCTCAGCCGCTGGCCCAAGCACCGCACGGTAGAACTGGTGACGACTGATGGCTTTTTGCATCCTAATCGGGTGCTCAAAGAGCGAGATCTGATGAAAAAAAAAGGATTCCCAGAATCTTATGATACCCGTAGCCTAGTCAATTTTGTCTCGATGGTGAGAGCAGGCGTGCCACACGTAACCGTACCAGTTTACTCTCATCTGATTTACGATATCGTGCCAGAAGAACGAAAAGTTATTTCCCAGCCGGATATCTTGATCTTGGAAGGATTGAATGTATTGCAAAATGGCAGGGATCATAAAAATGATACCCGCCATATATTCATCTCTGACTTCATCGATTTCTCCATCTATGTAGATGCTGCAGAGGATCTCTTACAAAACTGGTATATCAACCGGTTTCTGAAATTTCGTCAAGGCGCATTTTCCGATCCTGATTCTTATTTCCATCATTATTCTCAGCTTTCTGAACAAGAAGCAACGGCTATCGCCAGCCAGTTGTGGAGCGAAATTAATGGCCTCAATTTGCAGAAAAACATTTTACCCACCCGTGAGCGTGCGAGTCTGATCCTCAGCAAGAGCGTCGATCACGCGGTAGATAACGTCCGGCTGCTCAAATAATTTTCCGACGCTAACTGCTATCAGTCTGATTCTTACAGGTCAGTAAGAGTCCTGCAGATCGGCAAGTGAGGCAAGCTTGTGTACAAGAAGTGACTGTGATAAACGTGCTAGCCACCAAGGCTATTTCACTGAAAACCTAAATCAGGTGGTATTTTTATAGTTATCCAGCGATGTAGTGATTAGAAGAGAGCAACAAGCTATACAGACGGATTGCACAACACTACTAATTTCCTTACATTGAACGTTTAGCTGACTGAAAAACAGATCTGCTAACTTTACTTGGTGATTTGACGCTGGATTTCAATGAACATAATCCTCAAACGGAGGTTTATAGTTCATTCTGACAGGCCATTCCAACGTTAAGATTTCAATAATACTAGATGAACTGGTTATGACAAAAAAATAGTAATCAAAACGGTAATGTAAAAACAGATTAGTGACATAACATGCATGGCGTATGGCATGTAAGTATTATCATATTAATCGGTGCGGTGTATTAAACAGGTACTCTGCGCTGTACTACGACGGTTGTATCGGAGAGGGGTTGTATTATTTTCCGGAACGGCAATGATTTTGTAACATTAGGAATACGTTATAGAAGAAGATGATGGTGGGTCGTACAGGATTCGAACCTGTGACCAATTGATTAAAAGTCAACTGCTCTACCAACTGAGCTAACGACCCACTTAACATGCAGAAGTGATGGGTGATGACGGGATTGAACCGCCGACCCCCTCCTTGTAAGGGAGGTGCTCTCCCAGCTGAGCTAATCACCCCCACTGTGTGAAGTCGCATTATATGGAACTGCCAACATGAGTCAATGATTTTTCCCATAAAAATGTGTGTTTGTCTTAAATTTAGCCACCCCAAACGATCTTATCCCGGCATGGAAAGAAAAACAGCTTTTATCAAAGTTCCGGAATCGCCGCTTCAGATTTTTATCCATGCCATAATAAAAGTAATGTAGATTATGAAAATTAAAACCCGTTTTGCACCCAGCCCAACGGGGTATTTGCATGTTGGTAGCGCACGTACTCTGCTCTACTCGTGGTTATTTGCCCGAAATCAAGGCGGTGAACTCGTGCTACGTATAGAGGATACCGACCTGGAACGCTCAACACAGCCGGCGATTGAGTCCATCATGGACGGCATTAACTGGCTAAATTTAGACTGGGACGAAGGCCCATATTTCCAGACTAAACGCTTTGACCGTTATAATGCGGTCATTGATAACATGCTTGCCAGAGGCACTGCTTATAAATGCTATTGTTCTAAAGAAAGGCTGAAGTCGCTACGCGAAGAGCAGATATCGCGGGGCGAAAAGCCGCGCTATGACTGTCGCTGCCGAAAAAGCCATGAACATCATGCTGATAATAAATCCTATGTAGTGCGTTTTCGTAACCCACAGAAAGGTTTAGTGATTTTTAACGATCTGATTCGCGGTCCTATTCAATTCAGCAACCAAGAACTAGATGATCTGATCATTTGTCGCACTGATGGATCACCCACTTACAATTTCTGCGTGGTAGTAGACGATTTTGACATGGCGATTACCCACGTTATTCGTGGTGAGGATCATATCAATAATACGCCACGCCAGATCAATATCCTTAAGGCATTAGGAGCGCCAGTGCCAAACTATGCCCATGTGTCGATGATTTTAGGCGATGACGGAAAAAAACTTTCCAAACGCCATGGCGCAGTGGGTATAATGCAATACCGCGATGACGGCTTCCTGCCGGAGGCGCTAATAAACTATCTGGTGCGTCTAGGCTGGTCTCATGGTGATCAGGAAATTTTCAGTGTAGAAAGAATGAAAAATCTATTCAGTCTTGACGCTGTCAACAAGTCAGCCAGCGCCTTCAATAAGGAAAAGCTGTTGTGGATGAACCATTATTACATTAAGCAGTTACCGGCTGAATACGTCGCTAAGCATTTGGTTTGGCATCTCGATCAGCAAGGTATTAGTACCTGCAACGGTCCGAAACTAGAAGATCTGGTAAATCTATTCCGCAATCGCTGTAAGACGCTAAAAGAAATAGCGTCCAGTTGCCGCTATTTCTACCAAGACTTTATCAAATTTGACGACGTAGCCAAGAAATATTTACACCCGGTAGCGGCAAAGTCACTTAATGCGGTGCGTGGAAAACTGGCAACGTTGAGTGAATGGACAATAGTATCGCTACATACGGCAATTGAACAAACGGCGAAAGAATTGAATGTGAGCATGGACAAAGTAGGTATGCCACTGCGCGTTGCGGTGACTGGCGCTAGCCAGTCACCTGCTCTAGATATAATCGTGTACTTCATAGGCCAGTCTCGGTCTTTAGCACGTATCGATATGGCTCTGGCCTTTATTAACCGCACGCAATAAGTAGTCGGTCAGCTTTGACGGTTTTCCAGCGTTTAACTTGCTTGGCGATTAGCTCTTGGAAGAATTTATTAAAATTAATACAATAAGAGTTTTATAAATATAACATCGCATACGTATATGGGGCTATAGCTCAGCTGGGAGAGCACTTGCATGGCATGCAAGAGGTCAGCGGTTCGATCCCGCTTAGCTCCACAACATCTGGCTAAGGCCAAATTTATCTGGATACTCACTTTGGTAAAAAGTGACTCCTCAAATATTCGTTCGGAAATATACGCTTTCTTGATTAGGCGTTCTGCCAGCCTGTAATTCCGTTAGGATACTAATTGGCTAAACATTAAAAAATTAACTTGACCAGCCTAAATCGGTCGTCAGGACAGAGTTGATGATCGAGAGAAATATTAAATAACCAAGCCGGCAACAGTAGCGGACAGCACGCTGACCAGCGTAGAGCCATAGACTAGTTTCAGACCGTAGCGCGAGATAACATTGCCCTGGTGTTCGTTCAGGCCTTTAATGGCGCCAGCGATAATGCCGATAGAAGAAAAGTTAGCGAACGAGACCAAGAAAACCGACAAGATACCCACCGATCGAGGCGATATTTCCCTGGTGGCTTTTTGTAAATCGATCATTGCGATAAATTCATTCGAGACTAGTTTTGTGGCCATAATACTACCCGCTTGTAGTGCTTCATGCGCAGGCACGCCTATCACCCAGGCAATCGGCGAGAATATATAGCCCAGGATGCCCTGAAAAGTAATACCGAATAACAAACTAAACAAGGCATTGATCGCAGAGATCAACGCAATAAAACCAATAAGCATCGCCGTGACAATAATTGCCACTTTAAAGCCAGCCAAGATATATTCCCCCAGCATTTCAAAAAAACTCCTTCCTTCGTGTAGATTGAGCATCTGCAAATCTTCTTCTTTATCTACCTGATAAGGATTGAGTAGCGACAGCACGATAAATGTACTAAACATACTTAGGACTAAAGCAGTCACCACATACTTTGGCGATAGCATCGTCATATAAGCACCAACGATGGACATTGATACCGTTGACATCGCCGTGGCAGCCATGGTGTACATACGGCGTTCAGATATTTTTCCGAGAATATTTTTATAGGCGATGAAATTTTCCGACTGGCCGAGAAAAAGTGAGCTAACTGCATTGAATGATTCCAGTTTACCCATCCCATTAATCTTGGACAGCACAGTGCCAATGATATAGATAATTAAAGGTAGCACACGGATATGTTGGAGAATACCAATCAGCGCGGAGATAAATACAATCGGGCAAATAACGTTCAAGAAGAAGAATGCTAATCCTTGCTTATTCATGTTGCCAAAAACGAAACCGGTTCCTTCGGCAGCGAAGCTCAATAATTTATCAAACAGGGAAGAGAAACTTTGTACAAAATCCAGACCTATCTGAGAGTTGAGAAAAAAATAAGCAAGCAAAATTTCAATCACTAACGGTTGAATAATAAAACGCACGCGGACTTTTTTACGGTCGCGATTCACCAACATTGCCAGGATCGTCACCATAATAAGCGCTAGGATAAAATGCAGAATGCGGGACATAGTTTCTCCAAAAATTAAGATAAGCAGAAAGAAAAACTTGCTATCTGCCCTATTTTATGTAACAGAGACGATAAAAACGAGTTATAAGTAGCAAATATATAGTAAAAATTTCTATCCTTACCGCAGAAAATAGCTCCGTTCCAAAAATTTTTACCTTTTATCAAAGGAGTAAAATATTACGATCGGTGCCCGATAACGTCACATTGCAGGCATGCGAAGCCTTCGCAAGGCTGCCGGAAGTTTCAGTCCATGTCGAAGTGATATTCTATTATCTTTTAACGAAATGGATTAGCTTGACATGCCATAGAAATTACTTACTTGTTTGTCAGAAATGAGAAAGAAAGGCACCGGGATGAAGTAGGTTAAGATCTGAATGATAACTAATTTAGCGTCTCTTGAGACCAATTGTTGGCTTCGGTAGCGAAACTTTATCGCACAGGGTGCAGGATCTATTATTATCCACTGAACAATCACGGATTCAGCTTCAATAGCGTGCGATGAAGGCGACAGTGCTTTCGACTCCGTGTAGTTTTTGCTCTAATAAATAAACGCCGCGGATTTTACGTAGGGTACGGCAACAGACCTGAACCTGGACACTACGGTTGAGATAGGGTATCCCTGTATTTCAACAATACAGTCACACCTACATAGGTATTTTACCAAAAAGATATTGATATTTTTAATACTCTAGGACATGAAAGATTACCGTTACATTCTGAAAACAGACTTCTACCGGCTCCAAATATTCTATCTCTTAGGAAGAGTTCAAAAAGTGGACGATAGTATCGCAATTGGCATGACTAAACACAATACGTGAAAACTGAATGGTATCAGTACAGAGAATTTCTTCTCGCCATACCCTTAGTGTATATTAGGAGACTGACTGATAAATTGGGTAGTAGAATTCCTAACGTGGCACGTGGATCTCAGCGCATAATAATAACCGTTAGTGCTGAAGAAATGTGGTTCTGCTGCAGAAAATGATGTCCAGGTCACACTTATACCCTTATATAATATAAACAGACCCGACAGAGACAGCATACTTTTATACAGCCCTCCCTTCAGTTAAGTATATCCGTGACGTATGTCTTCGCTCTGGGTGTTATTATTAGAGCTTGACTAACTCATCATACTGTAAATGCTAAACATGGAACTCACGCGGAAAGCAGAGATAGTCACTAGTTCTTCTTTTTAATTCTATTCTCATTTCCTTCGCAGTGGATTATTTACTCAGAAAACTCATCATTTTTATTTCATCCATAATCGGAATATTCAATTGCTGAGCCTTGCGGAATCTAGATCCCACTGCTTCTCCCACGATCAACAGATCGGTTTTGGAAGAAATGTTACTGCTTACTCGGGCACCTAGTGCCACTAGTCGATCCTTAGCTTCATCGCGTGACAGCACGCTCAGAGATCCAGTTAGAACAATGGTTTTTCCGGCAAAAGGATTATCGTCAGTCGCTGCAGTGAACGCAGCTGCCAGTGGCGGCCAATAGATACCTATCTCCGGACTTAGCAGATCCTGAATTACCTCAAGATTATGACTTTCTTCGAAAAAGTTACGCAAGTGGGTTGCCACAATGTTGCCGATATCTTGGACGCTTGTCAGCGAGTCGATACTAGCTGCGATCAACGCTTCAAGCGTACCATAGACAGTTGCTAACTTAGCAACTGTCGCCTCACCAACGTCCCGGATCCCGAGAGCATAAAGAAAACGCTTAAGCGTAGTCTGCTTGGCTTTTTCCAATGCTGCCAGCAGATTTTGCGCTGACTTTTCGCCCACTCGGTCCAAACGGATTAAGGTTTCCTTGTTTAGCCGGAACAGATCGGCCGGTGTTTTCACTAGCTTGTGTTCCACCAATTGATCGATGATTTTATCCCCCATTCCGCTGATGTCCATCGCACGGCGCGAGACAAAGTGTTTTAACGCTTCTTTACGCTGTGCCGCGCAGGTTAACCCTGCGGTACAGCGCAACACCACTTCGTCTGCCACGCGCCTAACATCTGAGCCACATACTGGGCATTGCTGCGGAAACACCACTGGCTGCGCATTCTCTGGCCGCTTGGTCGAAACAACTCCAACAACCTTTGGGACCACATCGCCGGCACGGCGCACAATCACCATATCGCCAATCATTAACCCCAGCCGTTCAATTTCATCGAAGTTATGTAGGGTGGCGTTACTGATTATGGCACCGGAAATCAGCACCGGCTCAAGCCGCGCTACTGGAGTGATTACTCCAGTACGTCCCACTTGAAATTTCACCTCCCGAACCCGAGTCATCTTCTCCTGTGCGGGGAATTTATAGGCAATAGCCCAGCGTGGCGCTCGAACAATGAAGCCTAACTTCTCCTGCAGCGCTAGCGAATCTACCTTGATTACTACACCATCAATATCGAACCCAAGCGATGGCCGCGCTTCATGAATCTGTCGATAATAATCTAAGACTTCCTCACTGCCAACGCAACGACGGATATAATCGCAAACTGGCATGCCCCAGGATTTAAACTGTTGTAGTCGCTCCCAATGGCTTTTAGGTAGTTTCTCACCTTTTAGCAATCCAACCCCATAACAGTAAAAGAACAGCGGTCTACTAGCAGTTACAGAAGGATCCAACTGACGCAAAGAGCCAGCAGCGGCGTTACGCGGGTTAGAAAAAACTTTCCCCCCTTCCCGTTTGACGACTGCATTGAGCTGTAGGAACCCTACTTCTGATATAAATACTTCTCCGCGAATTTCCAACAAGTCCGGCAGATTACTGTAATCCTTCAGCTGCAACGGGATGGCTCGGATGGTGCGTACATTAGCGGTAATACACTCGCCGGTTATGCCATCGCCACGGGTAGCAGCCCGAACCAATAAGCCGTTTTCATACAGCAAACTCACTGCCAGACCATCTAATTTCGGCTCACAGCAATAGGTTATGTCATCATCTCGTTTAAGCCTGTCACGCACTCGCTTGTCAAATACCAAAAAATTAGACTCTGTGAATACATTATCCAGAGACAACATAGGTACTGCATGTCTCACCTGTCTGAAGCTGCTCTGTGCCCGACCCCCTATACGCTGGGTTGGGGAGTCGGCAGTTAGCAGATCTGGCCACTTGGCTTCTAGCTCACGCAGCGTCGCCATGACTTGGTCATATTCACTGTCTGGTACTTCCGGCGCGTTTTCCACGTAATAAAGGTACTCCCAGTGCCGTAGTTGCTCACGCAATCGCAGGATATGTTGTTTGATCTGTTTCATGATGCACCACTAGCAAAAACCCCGCAAACGGGGATTGAGATAACACTAATTTTAGTAAAACTAGGCAAAGATCAGACACAGGCATTCGCATCTAGCACCTCACTAATGCGTGCTTTATATACGTCTAGTTTCTGCGGGGTCATCATGCGTCGCTCATCGTCAAGCATGACGACACCGCAATCGTCGGCAATGCGTTGCGCGGACTGCAGCATAAGTTTAAAGTTCTGATGGGAATCACCATTAGGATGGCACCACCATGAATATAGACACACTGGGGGTGGTGAAGTTCGCCATATTTTTAGGACTGAATGAGCCAGGTTTGACCATATTAGCTAGACTGAACAGCACTGGCCCACCGCCAGCGGGGTTAAGGTAGCGATGGAAAATATTCATTTCGCCGAACTGAAAACCAGCCTGCAGCACGGTCTGTAGTAGCTCCTCCCCGCCAATTACCGTACCGTTATGAGCAGTGGCATGTAGTAACCAGCACCGTCCTTTTTTCTAACTTTAAGCACCGCCTCGGCTAGTGACGGCGCGCTGCAGGACTGACTTCGCTTGTGCTAGGCACAGACTATTCAAACCCTTTGAACAATAAAGAGGAAGGGTTTAATTTACCCTGCCTGGTGCAGACGTGCGACACAGATGAGTGTGAGAAAGAGGAACCGGCGTCACCATGGCACACGTGTGTAATGATCTCTAGCCACTCCCCCTCCTCTCTCATCTCGCCCGTACCTTACTATATCCAGTAAATATTTATTATTCTAACTGTAGAGTCCCACATGGACAAGTTCAAGTCTACAAGGCATTTCTGGTAAAAAGAGTTTAGAAAGTTATTTTCCGTTGTTTTTAGATAAAATTAATTTAGCAGCAGTAAAATTACTGTTTACCTTATTATAAATAATTTTGTTTTAAATAAATCATTTACTAATGTCTGTGCCATTATTTCAGAGAATGAATTCCTTAGTTGATGTATTATGTTCCCAACTGGCTGCGCTGTTCATTTTGTTCCTAGTTGTGTGCTAGTACAAAAATTTTTTCAACCCAATAATTGTGCCGGTCAGCAGCATATTGTCAGAACAACTGGAGGCATGATTGGCTTGGATACAGCTGCATGCGCTAGCGGCATTTTGCATCGCGAAGAGATTAAAGCTATGATATACTTTATCATAAGCAGTTTTCTCACTAATAATTATGAATTGTAATTCCCACTTTCGGATAAACACACTAGTGTCAGTGTTGTAGTTCCTATTCAGCGTCTGGATACTGGAGATCCAAAACTATAATTACCTGCTCAAAGTCGTAAAATTCCGTTTTCTGCTATTAGGAGCTCTGGGAGGTATATTTACTCTGAGTTTCGGTTGGATAAATCTTGATGATCCTGCAATTGGATTTCTACGGAACTATGGGCGACGTGGATAAATAAATATCGCATCGACAATACCTTACAATCAGATTCTTAAAAACTTATGTTTTAATAACATATATATATGCGATTCTGTCACTTCCCCCTCTATGCTGAAAAGGTATGCTTCCTTGAAAATTCTTTCCTTTAATATCGCACCTGAACTAATAGGACTGGTCATGAGCAAAATTTATGAAGATAATTCACTGACTATCGGTCACACTCCACTTGTCCGTTTAAACCGTATAGGTAATGGCCATATCCTGGCGAAAGTGGAATCACGTAACCCTAGCTTCAGCGTGAAATGCCGTATTGGGGCCAATATGGTTTGGGATTCAGAAAAACGCGGCATGCTGCATACCGGGATAGAACTGGTTGAGCCAACCAGCGGTAATACTGGCATCGCTTTAGCTTTTGTCGCGGCTGCACGCAGGTATAAACTGACACTTACTATGCCTGAAACCATGAGCAGAGAGCGGCGTAAGTTGCTAAAGACTTTGGGCGCCAATTTAATCTTAACCGATGGCTCGAAGGGTATGAAAGGTGCTATCGACAAGGCGGAAGAAATCGTCAATACCGATCCTAAACGCTTCCTGATGCTACAGCAATTCAACAATCCGGCTAATCCTGCGATCCATGAGCAGACTACCGGCCCGGAAATTTGGCAAGATACCGACGGTGCAGTGGATATATTCGTCGCAGGTGTAGGCACTGGTGGAACTATCACTGGAGTCAGCCGCTATCTAAAAAATGTCTGCGGCAAGAATGTTTTTACCATCGCAGTAGAGCCAACGGACTCACCTGTGATTTCCCAAGCGCTGGCTGGTGAGAAACTAAAGCCTGGTCCGCATAAAATTCAGGGAATCGGCGCCGGCTTTATCCCGGATAATTTGGATTTGAAGCTTATTGATCGGGTGGAAAAAATCACCAATGATGAAGCTATTAACATTGCGCGCCGTCTTATGGAAGAGGAAGGCATTCTATCCGGAATTTCTTCCGGTGCTGCTGTAGCTGCAGCCCTAAAAATACAGGAGGAAGAAGAATTTTCCAGTAAAGTGATTGTGGTCATTCTTCCCTCTTCTGGTGAGCGTTACCTCAGCACCGCGTTGTTTGCCGACCTGTTTACCTCACCTGAACTACAATGACCCTTCTTTAGTTAGTTTTCTAAAAAGCACCAGTTAGGGTGCTTTTTTGTGGACTGAATCTTATTTTTAGCTCACCATAGAATTGATTTCGTTGATTCTGTTTTGTATTTAAATACATTATTATTTATAATAATAAAATTAATTAAGATGTTTATCATAAAAATAACCAGAAAAACTTTCTAGTTTATAGATTTTCGATAAAAAGCGGCATAATAATAATTAATAATAAAAAATTAACTATTTAAATTTCGTGATTTATCAATTAATCCTGTGACGCCCAGACAAAACAAGTAATTTCTACGATGACGTCACAGACTCTACTACAACATAGGATAAAGTGAATTTTTAAGATAAACTTTAGTCCTGTAACACTGATATCATCTAAATAAATTGGGGAAATAAAATGTACCAGCAAGACGTTACAATTACCGCTCCTAATGGTCTACATACCCGTCCCGCCGCCCAGTTCGTCAAGGAAGCTAAAGGTTTTACTTCCGACATCACTGTCACCTCTAATGGCAAAAGCGTCAGCGCGAAAAGCCTGTTTAAGTTACAAACCCTCGGTCTGACGCAAGGTACCGTCGTCACTCTCATCGCTGAAGGTGAGGATGAACAAAAAGCAGTAGAACATTTAGTTAAACTAATGGCAGAGCTTGAGTAACATAAGATCCGATCTTTTTAGTTAACACATGTCATGGAGTAAAGGTAGGGTTATGATTTCAGGCATTTTAGCATCACCGGGCATCTCCTTTGGCAAGGCATTATTACTAAAGGAAGATGAGATTGTCATCAACTGGAAAAAGATCACCGTAGCCCAGGTAGAACAGGAAATTAAACGATTTCTTGTCGGACGTGCTAGAGCCTTCTCACAAATGGAGGCTATTAAGACCAGAGCAAGTAACACTTTCGGCAAAGAAAAAGAAGCCATCTTTGAAGGCCATATCATGTTGTTAGAAGACGAAGAGCTTGGACAAGACATCATAGCTCTTATCAAAGAAGATCTCACTAGCGCGGAGGCCGCTGTCTATTCTGTGATTGAGGCTCAAGCCAAAGCGCTGGAGGCGCTGGATAATGAATATCTAAAAGAACGTGCCACGGACGTACGCGACATTGGTAAACGCTTGCTGCGCAACATTCTTGACATGCCTATCATCGATTTAAGCGCCATCAGCGAGGAAGTTATTCTGGTGGCGGTGGATCTGACGCCATCGGAAACTGTCCAACTGAACTTGGATAAAGTACTAGGTTTCGTCACCGATATCGGAGGGCGCACCTCGCATACCTCTATTATGGCACGTTCTCTGGAACTGCCGGCGATCGTCGGGACTGTCAACATTACCCAGAAGGTCGCCAACGGCGATTTTTTGATTTTAGACGCTATTAACAATCAGATCTATATCAACCCTGAACCATCAGTCATCAAAGAGCTAAAAGCGTTGCAAAGCCAATATACCGCCGAGAAGGATGATCTAGCTAAATTAAAGAACTTACCTGCTATTACACTTGATGGCCACCAAGTGGAGATCTGCGCCAACATCGGCACCGTTCGTGATATCGCAAGCGCCGAGCGCAACGGCGCCGAAGGAGTTGGCCTCTACCGTACCGAATTTCTATTTATGGACCGTGATTCACTACCCAGTGAAGAAGAGCAATTCCAGGCTTATAAGACGGTGGCGGAATCCATGTCCACTGGCGCGATTATCGTCCGCACCATGGATATCGGCGGCGATAAAGATCTACCCTATATGAATTTTCCGAAAGAAGACAACCCGTTTCTTGGCTGGCGCGCTATTCGTATTGTGTTAAACCGTAAAGAAATGCTTCACGCGCAGCTGCGTGCTATTCTGCGTGCCTCAGCGTTCGGCAAGCTGCGTATCATGTATCCGATGATTATCTCGGTGGAAGAAGTGCGCACCCTGAAGTTGGAGCTGAATGTGTTGAAAGCTCAGCTGCGCGAAGAAGGTAAACCCTTTGACGAGAGCATAGAAATTGGCGTGATGGTGGAAACACCTGCTGCCGCGGTTATCGCGAACCATTTAGCGAAAGAAGTAGATTTCTTTAGTATTGGGACAAACGATCTGACTCAATATACTCTTGCCGTAGATCGCGGTAACGAACTAGTTTCTTATCTTTATAATACCATGTCCCCAGCTGTACTGATATTAATTAAGCAAATCATTGACGCTTCTCACGCTGCAGGAAAATGGACCGGCATGTGTGGTGAGTTGGCGGGAGATGAACGTGCTACACTACTATTATTAGGGATGGGATTAGATGAATTCAGCATGAGTGCTATCTCTATACCGCGCATTAAAAAAATTATTCGCAACACCAATTTTGGTGATGCAAAAGCATTAGTAGAAAAAGCATTAGCTCAGCCTACAGCGGAAGAGTTAATGAATCTAGTCAACAAGTTTATTGAAAAAAAAACGCTCTGCTGAGTTCATATTTTCATAATGAAGACCCAATATATAATTTTTGGGGAGAAGAACATGGGGTTGTTCGACAAGCTGAAGTCTTGGGTTTTCAATGACAAAAAAGATATAGGAATCATTGCAATAATTGCACCTCTTTCTGGAGAAATTGTAAACATTGAAGATATTCCTGACGTGGTTTTCTCGAAAAAAATTGTGGGCGATGGGATCGCCATTAAGCCCAATGGCAATCAAATGGTCGCCCCGGTAGACGGCACGATCGGTAAAATTTTTAAAACAAATCATGCTTTCTCCATCGAAGCTAACAGTGGCATTGAGTTATTCGTTCATTTCGGTATCAATACAGTAGAGCTGAAAGGGGAAGGATTCTGCCGTATCGCTGAAAGAGGTCAGCGCGTGAAAAAAGGCGACGTTGTGATTGAGTTTGATCTTCTATTTTTGGAAGAGAAAGCGAAATCAACTCTGACCCCGGTAGTAATTTCCAATATGGATGAAATTACAGAGCTGGTAAAATTATCCGGCAGCGTGGTGGTTGGTGAAACCCCAATTATCTATGTCCGTAAATAATCTCAGTTTCGTTTCATCCACCTCCCAAGTGAACATTAAGTTACTGTAATAAAGAAATGAATTTTAGTCTGCTCGTCTAACTGTTTAGGAGGTCAATTAACGTTAGCGTGCGAAGGCAATCACTAAGGTTTTAGCTTTTTTGCATTTCGGCACATTGTGTGGGGAAAAATATTCGATAGCTTTTCTTCGACAGTGCCCGTAATCTGAGCTATATTTATTCCAAGATGGTAATCTCTCTTGCTAGATTCACTAGGATCTTTTTCCTGAAAAAAGAGAAACTCAGCGCGTTGCGTAACCCGCATCATTTCCTCTCAGAGAGGTCAGGTTCCATATCAAAGTAGAGATAAGCGGCAAACCGCTAGATATGTTGCTAGAATAATGAGTTAGGCATATTTAAGATGTTGCATTTTCGGCCAGTGTTATTTGTATAGATAAGTTATCAACGTCATAGTGTAGAAAATATCGCTGACTATTGTCCGCCTCTTCAGCGAAATGTTTTCCATCCGTAACAAGTTACAGGAGATTGCATTAAAACCTGTCACGCTAGTACAATGTGATGATGCATTATGCAATAGACTCCTTGACGGATGGTGAGCCAGCTGTATGAATGCTTGTTGTAAAATAAACTCAGCGAACTAGCCGTCAGCTCCATATTTAGAGGGAGTAATACATAACTTAAACTGCAAAAGTCCAATTAGGGGTCAGGAAGGTAAAACAAAACGGGTCAGTAGGCAAAACGGACCCACGCAACAGGCGGGTCTTAATGGGGGAAAGGGAGAGTTTAAACACTTTTGGAAAAAACAACAGGCTGCAAGGCTCTATCTCCGACATAAAGTCGAGCATTCTGACCACTAATGTAGCGTCGAGCACCGAGCTGTGGCCTAACTTTCGACTCGATGGATGTCATCACCATTAGCGGTTCCTGCCGCCAACCAATCGGCTGCGCCATCAGTTGCCAATAGTGGCCACGTGGGCTAGCGTCAGTGATCTCTACCGGCAAAGGACAGCGGATACTAGATTGTTCGCTTAGCTCCATCTCCCACGGCCGTAGAAATAACTCTACCGGACCTTGATGAATAGGCGTGTAATGTAGCAACCAGTGATATGAGCCAACAAAAAGTTGTGTGCCGCGTACTTCCCCGTCCAATTTGTTAACCTCTCCTAGAAACTCCAGCACAAAACGGCTGGCCGGATCGTGCCATACTTCATGCGGCGTTCCCACCTGCTCAATATTGCCCTGGCTCATCACTACCACCCGGTCCGCTACTTCCATCGCTTCTTCCTGATCATGGGTAACAAATACGCCGGTAAACTTTAGTTCTTTGTGCAGTTGACGCAACCAGAGACGCAGCTCTTTGCGCACCTGCGCATCTAGGGCGCCAAACGGCTCGTCCAGAAGTAAAATTTCTGGCTCTATTGCCAAGGCGCGCGCCAGAGCCACGCGCTGTTTCTGACCACCAGAAAGCTGAGACGGGTAGCGGCCAGCCAGATGGCTCAGCTGCACCATCTCTAGCAAGTTGGCAACTTTCTTCCTGATAGCGGTGCGGTTGGGGCGTTCGCGCCATGGCAAAATTGTCAGACCGAAGGCGATATTTTTCGCCACAGTCATATGGCGGAATAGGGCATAGTGCTGAAATACAAACCCCACGTGCCGATCTCGGGCATGCACTCGACTGACGTCTTTGCAGCCGAAGCGCAAACTCCCGCTGTTGTGGTGTTCTAAGCCAGCAATAATACGCAACAACGTGGTTTTACCAGATCCGGACGGGCCCAGTAGAGCAACCATCTCGCCAGAGACAATGTTCAACGAGATATCGTTCAAAACTTTAGTATGATCAAAAAATTTATTGATTTTATCGATAGCGATACTCATCGTAGTTCTCCTGCTTAGAGCGTTCTTCTTGATGGCGAGTTAAATGCCATTGCAGGCTGCTCTTCAAAAATAATGTCACCATCGCAATCAGAGTTAGCAGCGCTGCGGCGGTAAACGCTCCTACAATGTTGTAATCCTGATGCAGTAATTCCACCTGTAGCGGTAGGGTATAGGTTTGGCCGCGAATTGACCCCGATACTACCGACACTGCACCAAACTCTCCGATGGCACGAGCGTTAGTCAGCATAACTCCGTATAGCAACGCCCAACGTATATTGGGTAACGTGACGTGGCAGAACATCTGCCAACCTGACGCTCCCAGCATAATTGCAGCCTCATCTTCCTGTCTGCCCTGGCTGAGCATCATAGGAACTAGTTCACGTACTACAAACGGACAGGTTACAAATATCGTCACTAGTACCATGCCTGGCCAAGAGAACATCAGTTGTAGATTGTGTGCATCCAGCCATTTGCCGATGGGTCCGTTAGTGCCATAAAGCAGCAGATACAACAGCCCTGCCACCACTGGAGAAACCGCAAACGGCACATCCATCAATGTTAGCAGCAGCTGGCGACCACGGAAATTGAAGCGTGTGACTAGCCAAGCCATCAGAATGCCGAAAACTAGATTGACTGGCACAGTAATTAGCGCCATCAGCACTGTAAGCCAGATGGCATGTCGCATATCCGTATCATGCAGACTACGCCCTACCGCTACCAGCCCTTCTGCCAGAGCGGTGGCGAAAATCGATACTAGTGGCACCAGCAGCAGGAGGAGTGATACTAGAACACCCAGGCCAATTAATCCCCTCTCCCTCCAAAGAAAAGGTAAACGTGTCGCGCTATTACAAGCAGAAATACTAGCCATCATTGTCCTCCCAGTCGGCGGCCGAAACGTGCCTGCAGCACGTTAATCGCGAACAGCAATAATAGTGACACTGCCAAGATCACAGAAGCGATAGCGCTGGCCGCCGGGTAATCGAATTCCTGTAGGCGGATGAAAATCATTAACGAAATAACCTCCGTCTTCCAGGCAATGTTGCCAGCGATGAAAATCACTGCACCAAATTCCCCTAAACTGCGAGTAAACGACAACGCTGTACCCGCCAACAGCGCCGGAGCTACCTCTGGCAAAATAATGCTTCGGAAGATCTGCCAATGGCCAGCGCCCAGAGTTTTTGCCGCCTCTTCATATTCTGGTCCTAACTCTTCCAGTACCGGCTGCACAGTACGTACGACAAATGGGATGCTTGTGAAGGCCATCGCTACAGCGATACCAAGACAGGTATAGGAAACTTTAATGTCAAATTGGGCTAACCAGGTACCATACCAGCCAGTCGTAGAAAATAGAGTGGCCAGCGTCAGGCCCGCTACCGCGGTGGGCAATGCGAACGGAAGATCCATTAAACAATCTAATAGTGCCCAACCGGGAAACCGGAATCGGGTCAAGATCCACGCCATTAGCATGCCAAATACCGCGTTAAACAAGGATGCCACGCCAGCGGAAAGCAGAGTGACTTTATATGCTACCATTAGTTCCGGCCCAGTGATTACCTCCCAGTATTGCGACCAACTCATCTGCGCCAGCTGCATCACTAATGCGCTTAGTGGTAGCAGCAAGATAAGACAGATGAACAGTACGCTGCCACCGAAGCTCAGGCCGAAACCTGGAAGAATCCGCTTGGAAGTTAAAGACGGCATCAGCGATGCCTCCCCGCTGCCAACAGCTGATCTAGTTCGCCGCCGCGCCTAAAATGAGTGTCCATGACCTGTTGCCAGTCGCCGAATTGCTCTTCGACCCTGAACAGCTGAGTTTGAGGAAATTTGGTTTTATTTTCATTCATAATTTGCGTATCATTTACTCGATAATAAAATCTAACAATAATCTTTTGTGCTTCTGGACTAAAAAGGTAATTGAGATAAGCCTTTGCTACTTCTGTGGTCCCATTTTTCTTCACATTTTTATCTACCCATGCTACTGGGAACTCTGCTAAAATATCTATCTTTGGTACTATCACCTCATACTCACCGGCATCAACCTGATTGCACAAAGTGTTGACTTCAGACTCAAAACCTATCAGCACATCTCCCTGAGTGCGCTCAACGAATGTAGTGGTTGCGCCACGCCCGCCGATATCGAACACCTCGACATTATTTAGAAATTGCTGCATCCAGGTGCGAGTGCGGGTTTGGTCGCCACCAAATTCCTGTTGCATGGCTCCCCAAGCGGCTAAATAAGCATATCGACCATTCCCCGATGTTTTTGGGTTAGAAAATACCAGTTTCACGCCATCACGGGCTAAATCACTCCAGTCGTGGATTTTCTTTGGGTTACCTTTGCGCATCAAAAATGCCATGGTTGAGTAATAAGGCGAACTCTGGTTAGGCAAGCGGTTACGCCAATCAGCGGCGATTAAGTTGCCACGATCATGTAGTATCTGTACATCAGTGATCTGGTTATAGGTCACTACATCTGCCGGTAGTCCCTGCAGGATAGCCAGTGCCTGCCGTGATGATCCGGCGTGTGACTGACGCAGGGTCAGTGTGTCGTAGGGATGGCTTCGCTGCCACTGAGCGATAAATCCAGGATTCAAGGCCGAGAACAATTCGCGGGCCACATCATAAGAGCTGTTGAGCAAAGTCGTAGCCTGTATTGGTTTACATACCAGCAACACCACAGCAAGCCAACGCGTCACTTGACTGGGAAAGAACGTAAGAATCATGATGTGCTCTAATTAGAAAAAAGTACAATCCATCTTAAATGAAGCTGTAGTTTATTTATAACTGTGGGATAACCTGTAACGATTTTATATATCTATTGGTGATTTTGAAGTATCAATATGGTATATAAGTTGTCAACTTACCCAGAAAAGACGCGTATAGGATCATGTTCGGGGTTACAGCTTAGCGAAGCAAAATGAAGTAGGTGGACACCAACCAGGTGACTATTCTTAAATCTATCTAAACTTTCAGCTGATCGTCGATCGGCATCAGCGATTCTGATTCTTATCGTTAATTATCTGAATGTATCATGCTATAAATGGCGTGTTGATGTTCATGACATAGTAGACGTCCGCCGCATCATCAGGGTAGCGATGATGATTTCTTTACCCTGACTAACTCTTCTCGTTCTCGACGAAATTATTAGAAAAGCTGTTTATTCATTATTCTGTAGTAGGCGCCAGTGGCATTACTTAAACGCCACTGGCGCAGTTTCGTCAACGCGGCGCTCAGCGAACCATGATATACTGGGTTGCTGTTCTCTGATTGCACATGAAACTGCTGCTATTATGCCTATTCTTAAAATCTGCATGATTACATAATATAATGCTATCAAAGAAGATACAAAACCCACAACTTCATCGACCACTTCCGTCACTATAAACGGCGAAATTCGTGGGTGCAGCTTATACTCAAATATTTATTTGATGGTGTTATAAGTTAGTAACAGATCACAGTGTTCCTAAAGCGTGACAACCTCTTCTAAATTAGTTGTGACGAAATACACAAATTTCCATAACTGTTTGCCACTATTGCAAAGTGATGAATTCTCCGGTTGATTATTATCAAGACAAACAACTCTGTAACAGCTTACTATCAATTATCCTTTTTTATCTTCTGTCGAAGATCAACCATCAATTGTCATCGTTTGTTTACCTTAAACAGGAATTGTAGTGATGGAACAACCAGATACTGAAAGTATTACCATCTTTCTTCTGATGCTGCAGAATCAAATTTGCGATGCTCTGACGGCTATCGATGGAAGGGCTGTTTTCCAAGAGGACTGCTGGCAACGCGGCAGTGGACGCGGTCGGACGCGGGTGCTGCGCCAGGGCAAGGTCTTTGAACAGGCTGGCGTGAATTTTTCTCACGTGCACGGCAATTCCCTGCCAGCTTCCATTACGACCCATCGTTTGGAACTAGTCGGGCGTGCCTATCAGGCGATGGGAGTTTCTCTGGTAATGCACCCGGAAAATCCTTACGTGCCTACCAGTCACGCCAATATACGTTTCTTTATCGCTGAAAAGCCAGGCTTGGCTCCGGCATGGTGGTTTGGAGGCGGCTTTGATCTTACTCCGTTTTATGGTTTTATCGAGGATGCAATCCACTGGCACCGCACAGCTCAAGCGGTATGTCGACCGTTCGGTGTCGATGTCTACCCACGTTATAAACGCTGGTGCGACAACTATTTTTTTCTCAAACATCGTAACGAAGCGCGTGGTATCGGCGGGTTGTTTTTCGATAATTTAACCACTCCAAATTTTGCGCAGGCATTCTCCTTTAGTCGGGCAGTGGGTCAAGGTTATCTGGATGCATATCTGCCTATTGTCGAACGGCGTAAATTTCACCCATGGGGCGAGCGAGAGCGTCAATTTCAGCTCTACCGACGCGGCAGGTATGTAGAGTTTAATCTGATATGGGACTGCGGCACATTGTTTGGACTGCAAACAGACGGTCGCACTGAATCGATTTTGATATCGATGCCACCTTTAGCACGTTGGGAGTATCACTATGAGCCGGATCCAGATAGCCCGGAAGCTGTACTGTACCGCGACTTTTTACCGGTTCGTGATTGGCTAAAAGACTAAACCCGATAAACATTGTAGGTCTCTAGAGTTATTAAAGACACATTTTGTTCTGCGTTATTAGGGGGTGATTTGGTGATCACCTCTGATTTTCTTTAGCCTGAGGAAATTGCCAGCAGTTTAAAGAGGCACTAGCGCTTAATATCAGCATACTTAAATTGTACAGCGTAATCACCAAGCGTTCACACAGGGGATTTAGGTAATTTGACTGCATCAGTCTAAAGCCAGTTACTAAGATATAGCACTTCTATAATTATTCATGACAAAATAAAGTAGATTGTTGACTTTTACACACGTATATGCGGCAGGATAGATAATGTAGGCTTTGTTTTTCTGCATGGCCATCAATTAGAATTATTTTAATAATCAGAAAAAGTGTATTTTATTCTCACAATCTTGATGATGCAGTGTTATTCTAAAAATCAATTATCACTCTTAACTGATCATCGCATTCTATATCATGGAGCTAAGAAATGAACCAGTTAGAAGGTCTGAAACAATTTACCGCCGTCGTAGTCGACAGCGGAGACATCGAGTCCATCCGCTATTACACTCCGCAAGATGTTACTACCAACCCATCACTGATCCTAAAAGCCGCCAGCCTGACTACCTATCAGTCGTTGTTTAAAGACGCGTTGGCCTATGCCCGCAATCAAGGCGGCACCCGAGAAACCCAAATTATTAATGCCAGTGATAAATTGGCGATCAATATCGGCGTAGAAATCCTAAAAAACGTGCACGGACGTGTCTCTACTGAGGTGGATGCACGCCTCTCCTTCGATCGCGGCATGTGTGTCGCTAAAGCACGAAAACTAGTAGCTATGTACCAGGAACAGAATATCGATAAATCCCGTATTCTGATTAAATTGGCTGCTACCTGGGAGGGTATAAAAGCTGCGGAAGAGTTAGAAAAAGAAGGCATCAATTGCAATTTGACTTTGTTATTTTCCTTTGCACAAGCCCGTGCCTGTGCCGAAGCAGGTGTGTATTTGATTTCGCCGTTTGTCGGCCGTATTTATGACTGGTATAACCAGAGAAAGCCGCTGGATCTATATGTGGCCGACGAAGATCCGGGAGTAAAATCGGTGCGCAAAATCTACAATTACTACAAACAGCATCGTTATCAAACCGTCATTATGGGCGCTAGTTTTCGCAAAGTTGAACAAATATTAGCGCTAGCTGGGTGTGATCGTTTGACTATTTCTCCCATCTTACTGGAAGAGCTGTGTAACAGCGATCAGAGTGTCGAACGTAAGCTGTCCCTCCCTACTGAAGGTTTTCATCAGCCAGCGTTGTTGTCTGAAGCAGAATTCCGCTGGGAACATAATCAGGACGCAATGGCTGTAGACAAGCTAGCCGAAGGCATTCGCCAATTCTCGGTTGATCAGCAAATCCTAGAAGATCTTTTAGTGTCAAAACTGTAACCTTTGGAGCATTTCAATGATATCTAGAAAAGTGCTTGCCAACGCCATCCGTACCTTAAGTATGGATGCCGTGCAGAAAGCTAATTCTGGCCATCCGGGCGCCCCCATGGGCATGGCAGATATTGCTGAAGTTTTATGGCGCGATTACATGAATCATAATCCATCTAATCCAAAATGGATCGATCGCGACCGCTTTATTCTTTCCAACGGCCACGGCTCGATGCTGCTTTATAGCCTACTACATCTCACTGGCTATGACCTATCGATAGAAGAGCTGAAGAATTTTCGCCAGCTACACTCAAAAACTCCTGGGCACCCAGAATACGGTTATACCGATGGAGTAGAAATCACTACCGGTCCGTTAGGACAAGGTATTGCCAATGCTGTCGGCCTAGCAATTGCTGAGCGTACGCTGGCAGCGCAATTCAACCGTCCAAAAAATGAGATTATTGACCATTATACCTATGTTTTTCTTGGCGATGGCTGCATGATGGAAGGCATCTCTCACGAAGCATGTTCTCTGGCAGGCACTATGAAGCTGGGCAAACTGGTGGTATTCTATGACGATAACGGTATCTCCATCGACGGCAACGTCGAAGGCTGGTTCAATGATGATACTGCCGCCCGTTTTGAATCCTATGGTTGGCATGTGGTGCGCAGCGTGGACGGCCACAATAGTAATGCCATCAAGATAGCGATTGAAACTGCCCGTGCTGTGACTGATAAGCCGTCGTTGTTAATGTGCAAAACCGTTATCGCCTTTGGTGCGCCAACCAAAGCAGGCACCAGCAGCGCCCATGGAGCTCCTCTGGGTGATGAAGAAATTGCCGCCACACGCAAAGCTCTAGACTGGGATGATCCGCCGTTCAAAATTTTTCAGGAAATTTATCAAGCTTGGGATGCGAAGGAAGCGGGCTTCGAGAAAGAAATGGCCTGGAATAAAAAATTGGCTGCCTATGAGCAGGCTCATCCCGAGCTGGCGAAAGAGTTTAAACGCCGTATGTATGGAGAACTGCCGGAAAACTGGCAGAAGGAAAGCAAGAAAATCATTGAACAACTGCAGAACAAGCCAGCAGAAATTTCCAGCCGCAAAGCCTCGTACAACGCGTTGGAAGCCTTCGGACCTATACTGCCAGAATTCCTCGGCGGATCGGCAGACTTAGCGCCCAGTAATCTGACTATTTGGTCGAAATCTACGTCTATCTCTGACGATCCTTCCGGTAACTATATTCATTACGGTGTGCGCGAATTCGGGATGACGGCCATTGGTAATGGTATCGCTCATCACGGTGGCTTTGTGCCATATACCGCAACATTTCTGGTATTCGTCGAATACGCCCGTAACGCAGTGCGTATGGCAGCACTTATGAAAACACGCCATATCATGGTCTATACCCATGACTCCATCGGTTTAGGGGAAGACGGTCCGACTCATCAGCCAGTCGAGCAATTAGCTAGCCTGCGTATGACACCGAATATGAGTAACTGGCGTCCTTGCGATCAGGTGGAAACAGCAGTCGCCTGGAAGAAAGCTATTGAGCGCCACGACGGCCCTACCGCACTAATTCTCTCCCGCCAGCCTTTGGAGCAGCAGGAGCGGACGCCACGACAGCTAGCAGATATTGCTCGTGGTGGTTATGTGCTGAAAAACTGTGAAGATCAACCAGAGCTGATTCTGATCGCTACTGGTTCGGAAGTGGGGCTGGCAGTTGGTGCCTATCAGCAACTGAGAGACGAAGGCCGTAAAGTGCGCGTGGTGTCACTGCCTTCTACTGACGTCTTTGACTTGCAAGACGCAGTGTATCGGGAATCAGTGTTGCCGACAGTGGTTACAGCCCGTATTGCTATCGAAGCCGGTATTGCCGAATACTGGTACAAATACGTTGGCTTGAACGGCGACATCATTGGCATGGCCACTTTCGGTAAATCGGCGCCGGCAGAAGAACTATTCAAGGTCTTTGGGTTCACCGTTAACAATATTTTGAGCAAAGCACGAAAACTACTGAAGTGATCATCCTTGCCCAGTGGTCTTTAGATTCTACGTGTCTCTCTATTGCTGTACTTGAGTAACAGCTGATGTACTTGAGTCGGAGATAGAGATACTTGCTTTAATATTCGCATGAGCAATAAATGAGTGATTCATGACATGATAACGTAAAGAATTTGACAGACTGTGAAATTAATTTGTTATTCAATTCAGCTTCGCCCATCTGCCCAGTTGAAAGATACACGCCTCAAGATCTCCGTTAGAGCGCCTTGTCCGTGATAGCTGTCTTCTTAGAGCCTATGACCATGGCAGATTACGACTGATGAAAAAGGAAGGCACTTGACGACAGGGTAAGTGTGTGCCGTCGTACTCTCGACTCCTCTAATTTGTGTTGCGCTACTCGAAAACGGATTTGCCTCCCTAAGGCTTCTGAAATTTTCTCTTATTCGTTCTGATGTGTTACTGCTGTTTCTCGGCACTCCTGTCATGAAAGCTGGAACATTTCATATTATTATTTATAGATTAGTATACTAGCCAAATAATTTCGTTTACTAGTTTATCATAGGACACCATCATCGATCATTGCTCGACTAGTGTCCCTGATTGACGCCAGATCCATAATCAGATCCATAAAACAGATAACAAAAACTTTTGTGATGCCTAGGAATAACTCACTTCTTCTGGCATTTGGAGATCATGAGCACAATTATCCATTGTTTGTCGTTATTTATCACGGACTGTTACTTAACTAAGGTCAGCCAACCACGAAACTGAAGCCTCCTGTTGCAATAGCATTAATGGTTTTTCCGTCTCAGATACGGCCGTCTTGTATCATTTCATCGCATCAAGAAATGGAATTTCAAGGACGTCTATTACCTCGTCTTCTACCCCGCAACCAGAGTTGCGACGCGCAATATTGCGGCAAACAATTTTTCCACTTTATCTACTGTAAAACCAGTCTCCTCCATCGCTTTGCGCCTGATACATTCTTCTGGTGTATCATCACTCAGCAAGCCGGTGCCAGGCCTCAATCAACATTCCATCGTCTTTTACCATGATGAAAAATAATTAGGTCATAGACGATTTTACGCAATACAAACCAGTGATTAGATAACAACGTATTTCCAATGATGGCTTCAAGGAGACGGCGTAAAAATGATCATAACTCAATAAATCTCTCGGTGTCAGGCAGTCCTGCAGGGTAAACTTAATTTTGCCAGAATCTTGCAATTATTATTCTTTAACGGCATGCTTGCTAAAGCATCAATCTCTCATGGTTCACCATCGTCTAGCGCACCACTTTAATGTTTCTAATTTTAGAGACTAAATAACTGGCCAAAGGCCTAGTAAAATACTAACAATAGCTCACATCCAAGACTTTCATGATACTGAGAACATAGCCTTACGAAAAACAAAGATAAAAGACACTAGCAGACTGAGTGTTCTTTAATATCATCTACTGTCTCAGTTGTCTTTAGTGTTAATTAGTATATGTTAAATAAAAACTGATTCTGTAGTATCGTTTACATAAAAATTTTCTATATTATCTAGTCTTTTAATCTAACATACTTATCTCATTATTCATTATACCAACTTGATGCCGTGACACTGATACTCAGCTAGCGGTGATCTAGCATCCTTGTTGGATTTTACAAGGTTTTCCGCGTCAGGCTACTTATGTCACCGTCCATAAAGTTTGCAGTATCTTGTCCTGTAGTAAGACTTGCACAGCAATTGATCAAACAGCCTTCTCTTAGTCCTGACGACGCTGGATGCCAAGCGATCATAATTGACCGCCTGCGGACGCTGGAATTCACGGTTGAACCAATGCCGTTCGGCGATACCCAGAATTTCTGGGCCTGGCGCGGCAAAGGACGAACACTAGTCTTTGCCGGCCATACCGATGTGGTGCCTGCCGGTGATGCGCAAAGCTGGGATAACCCGCCATTCGAACCGACGCTGCGCGATGGTATGCTATATGGCCGTGGTGCGGCGGATATGAAAGGGTCTCTATCTGCTATGGTAGTTGCGGCTGAACGCTTCGTTGCTCAGCATCCGTACCATCAGGGCAGATTAGCGTTTCTTATCACTTCTGATGAGGAAGCTAGCGCGCACAATGGCACCGTTAAAGTCATGGAGATACTGATGGCACGTCAAGAGCGACTGGATTACTGCTTGGTAGGCGAGCCATCCAGCCGCTGTCAAGTTGGTGATATTATTAAAAACGGTCGGCGTGGCTCGCTGACTGCGAATTTGTTAATTCAGGGAATCCAAGGACATGTTGCTTATCCGCACCTAGCGGATAACCCTGTGCACCATGCTATGGCCGCACTAAATAAACTAATAGAGACTCAATGGGATCAAGGAAATGACTTTTTCCCGCCTACCACGATGCAAATCACTAATATTTACGCCGGCACTAGCAGTAATAATGTCATTCCCGGCAAGCTAAGAGTGCAATTTAATTTTCGTTTTAATACTGAGGTTACTGACAAGATCATTCGCCAGAAAGTGGAGGAACTTATTCAGAATCATGGCCTGTGCTACCAGATTAACTGGTGCCTTTCCGGCCAACCCTTTCTCACCGCACATGGTGAACTAGTAGAGGCAGTGGTGCGGGCGGTGAAGCATTATCAGAAAATTACACCGCGTCTGGAAACCACCGGTGGTACCTCAGACGGGCGATTTATCGCCCGTCAAGAGGGAACGCAAATTGTAGAGCTTGGCCCGGTCAATAACACTATCCATAAGGTCAACGAATGCGTAAATACCGACGATTTACGACTGCTGAGCTGCATGTATCAGAGTATCATGGAATATTTGATCCTATGATAGATGCTCAGTAGTTACTGACTGAACCGGCCGGCATTTCCTTATCGTAGGGTTATCGACTGCAGCGGGATGTAGACGGAATTTACTCTGCATTTGGCCAGTAATTTTTCTAACTTTGATCGTCAGTTGCACATCTGAAATAACATATTTCATGGCTAACAGACATTACTAAATAAGCAAAGTCGACTTCCTGGATGCATTCTTCAGGAAAATCAGCTCTCACTCCGCTAGGCCGTTATAAGTTAGATTCGTACTGTCTGGCGCCAGCGTTATCACTGGATACTGGCTGTTTATAGTTCTGGCCTGCTGTGCTGTTTTATCTACTTACACGGTGCGATGCAGCTGATATTGTTCGTGCTTGTTATCTAATTGGCAAGGTTAGATGCCAGCTAGAATAATTCTGGCAACAGAGATGCTATATGCAATTTGGTTAGTTCTGGTGCATTATTTTATATTAACCATGCCTGTGAGCGTAAATTGCTTGATATACTGAATGAACAAATCAGCATCCTAGGATGCTTATAGAATGTTTTTGTTTTTTCTTCAATGTAACTTTAAACTCACTTTAGTGAACATTTTGTTAATGAGTTAATGACTGGGTACAAGGCTTATCTGGAATACCGCGAACGATGTTATGGTACTCTGGTTATCTTTGTATTAAGTGCAAGATGTAATTATCGACACTATTAAAGGTACCCTACAGATAGCTTGGTGGGCTTAAACCATAGGTTTACTCGATAGCAACCGTTGTATTGCTCCTCTTAAATTGACACAGTTCTATTAGAACCAATAGAACATGGCTTTGGGTGCTGTTTTCCACCTGAATTTCCTCGCTACTTCTGGAGGATATTGCTAACGGGAACTGTCCGGCAATGCCAGTAACTGAGCTGGCAGCTGGATATCCAGATCCTTGCCAATTGCTCCGTGCAATGGAGCGAAGGGAATTTCATAGTCATTGCTCTGCGGAGGTAGACTCATACCAAGGGGGCTAGAAAGAGTGTGCAGAGATGGTGTTTTTAGATATTCTTCATTACTATCGTTGACCTGACGTTTATAACGCTGCTCGCTGGCACAGGCCGCGAGCAACATAACAAGCGAGATGTCCACTATTTTCGCTACCATTGATTTTTTCATTGAAAAAGCCATTAGATCCTCCTATAGGGTTATAATAAACCCGCATCCTTTAACGCCTGTCTTACCACGCGGCTGCCCATTTCGGTCAAGGGCGTCATCGGCAGGCGTAGGGTGTCAGTTGCCATCAACCCCAATGTCTTACAAGCCCATTTAACCGGTATAGGGCTAGGTTCAAAAAATAGCTTCTGATGCAGCGGCATCAGAAGCTGATTAAGATGGCGCGCCTCAGCATACTTACCGTCAGCCGCCAGTGTACAAAGTTGCGCCATTTCTTTCGCAGCAACGTTAGCTGTCACGGAAATCACCCCTTTACCACCCAGTTGCATAAAGTCCAACGCGCCAGCATCGTCGCCACTTAGCAGCAGGAAATCCTCACTGACCAGCTCTCGGATCTGACTTACGCGACTTAAATTCCCTGTTGCTTCCTTAATGCCGATAATATTTTCTATTTCTGCCAGGCGGGCGACGGTAGGTGGCAGCATATCGCAACCGGTACGTGCCGGAACATTATACAAAATTTGTGGCAGATCAGTGCATTCAGCTATCGCTTTAAAATGCTGGTAGAGCCCCTCCTGGCTCGGCCGGTTATAGTACGGCGTAACACTAAGACACCCCACTACTCCACTGTCGTTGAAGCATCGAGTTAGAGACACAGCCTCAGAGGTAGAGTTGGCACCAGTGCCTGCGATAACAGGCACGCGCCCGTCACTGAATTCCAGAGTCCACATCACCACATCACCATGCTCTTCATAACTCAAGGTAGATGTTTCTCCGGTCGTTCCCACGACTACGATCGCTGCGGTGCCGCTGACCACGTGATAATCAATTAATTTTTTCAAACTGACCCGGTCGATGGCGCCTTTTTCGTCCATCGGTGTAACCAATGCAACTATACTTCCCGTAAACATTGACTATCTCCTAAAAATAAGTTACCCATGGTACTTTTGTCACTTATCAAAAAGCAAGCAAACATCAGATTGATAAGTTTTTAGCAATGACTTTTTAAAGTTATCACTTAAGTTATAATTATCCGATCAGAAAGCGCTATTTTGTCATCATTGCAGTAATATTATCTGGTTATCACCTTAACTGGACACAGCTGGTTTGACATCTCTTGATTAATGGCATCACTTTAAGCGTATTTGAACCAGCCATAATGCGCGAAAGTACTGTAGGTGAAGCTATGCGGTATTATGCTGCCTTCTTGCGGCAGCTGTTGTGAACTGTTGTCACTAAGCCTCAGACGCCCAGAATAAGGGAAAGGATTCTGCTCGGAATCTGCTGCCATTTGGAAGCCTACACACCGATAAAACAAGTAGACCTGTAACTTCTGTATTCACCAACAGCTGTTTACTGTTTTGCTAGCACGCTTTGCTGATGAAGCTAACGTAGCTGTTTTGCACATTGTGCTCCATTGCCATGGACGATCTCGCATATCCTAGAATAAAGTGCAATTATCCATCACGTCAGTGGTCACGAAGGTAACTATGCTTCTCTACCGAAGGCTAACCCGTCACACTAACTAATGCCATCGCGCCTCCTTAATCAAATTTACTCTGCCGCTGAAAGGAGTTGAACTAGACTCTGTTGATGTTAATTACGACAGCTCGCCAACCATAGGAAGCAGACGACGGCCTCCTGCCACAATTCTGGATCACGATCTAGATGTGGATGACTCTACCCGAAATCAAATTCTGTACCGACTTGTTGTTGAATAATCATCAGATCACCATTTCCATGATATCGAAAATCCAGTCGATAGGTCCTCAGCTGCCACGCAGATGACCGTGCATAATTAGTCGAATGAGTTGTTCCTCTGGTAAATAGTAGCTTCATTAGTTCTGTACAGAACTAAATACACAAGGCAATATTGGAAGCTGTTGATATCAGCGCCAGAAAGAGAGAAGGAGACTGCAATGACGCTACTGAAAGTCGGTGATACAGCACCACAATTTAGTCTACCTGATCAGAACGGTAAACTCATCAGCCTTACAAACTTCCAGGGGCAAAAAGTATTAGTCTATTTTTATCCTAAAGCGATGACGCCAGGCTGCACCATACAAGCGTGTGGATTGCGCGATAACATGAGCTACCTGAAAAAATTCAGGGTGAAAGTGTTGGGCATCAGTACCGACAAACCAGAAAAGCTTTCCCGCTTCGCAGAAAAAGAGTTGCTCAATTTTACTTTGCTCTCTGACGAGGACCATCAGGTTGCCAGCCAGTTTAGCGTCTGGGGAGAGAAAACGTTTATGGGGAGAACCTACGACGGTATACACCGCATTAGTTTCCTGGTAGGGGCGAACGGTATCATTGAGAAAGTGTTCGATGATTTCAAAGTCAGCAATCACCACGATATCGTGCTGGCGTATCTAAAAAGTATCTGAGCAAAAACCAGCTACGGGATCCGCTATGTTATGATAGTTTCCTGGAAAAATGAAATGACAAGTTGTTACTGGAAACATAGAGTATTTTATGGTAGTCACTCAATTATAAAAGCCTGATTGTAGACATCAGGGCTGGAGCATTCTTGCCGTGTGCCGACAAAGTCTAGAATAATTTGCTAAATCTGAATACTGAAGAACACCTATCGGCAACGACCTGGTTTTCAACGATACGTTTGGGATATTGATACACCAAATCCACTCGGTACGCACGCTGCTTCACTTGACGCTGTTTAGCTATGACCGAAAAAAAAGAGCAAACTGGACTAGGTGAGTGTGCTCTCCAATGTTTGATACCTAGCAAGCGCCATGGAAGCTCAGCATCGCTAAGCCAGGTCGGTGCTGGGAGTGCTCTACAAGTTGGAGGTAGCTGGGCGTTTTTACGCCATTTCATCCGGGCGCAGTACAGGAAAACGAATCAGTAAATAGATTACATAGCTTTGATCATGCTATAGATTCATCCTCCTATCGCTGAGTCAACGACGGAGATAACCTGTAACCATACCAACCAGAGAAAGCATGTCGCTACTGATTCATCGCCGAATTTTTTATTCGGCGGGAGGTACACATACTTGGTATGTAAGATGCGAATGATAATCAACCTATCCGCTCAATGTGATAAAGCGATTTTTATATCAGAAGAAGAAATACGATTACTCATATTGAAATGTGATCCCTGCTGACCGTGCTACCTTCTGACATCCAGCTGATAGACTTAATGACTGATATTGATTTGTGGGAAATGGCACATGATGCGGTCCATTATTTGGCTAGAGTACTGGCGCAGTTAATGAACAGGATATCAATTCGGCGTTGCGGCTTAATTTCGCCAATGCTTATGTCAAAGGATATCATTAACAGGGATTTGTTTCCTTAAGTGACATTTTTCCATCTTATCTCGTTACCAACGATTTGAGATCTACTGGCTAAGAGTTACCAGTTGGAATTTGAGCAATCAGGAGTTGGCGTTAAGCGCGCTATTGGAAACATCAGTTTCCTGCACAGTGCCGTGCGTAAGCCAGTTGCGTTACTTTTCTCCTCGTCTCAGACAAAGTGACTGAAGGGTGATAAATTTTCTCCCAGTCAAGACTCGAGGCTAAATCCGGCAGACTGATATTCAATTGATGCGGCTCTGTAGAAACAGAGATGGAAAAGCGGATCATACTGATGTCTTGAAGTACCTTCATTAGCATGGAAAACTAGCTAACTTTAAGAATAACGACGTTAATACAGACACTGGGGAGATTGTCTAATAACACCATCACCGTCTATTATACTCAGACTAGTGTGCAGGCTCGAGACTACATTCTGTGAACTATTGTTGTATCTGTGAACGCCGGGGTAGGGCCTGCCCGTTGTCTCTAGCCTATTTTGTTCTGAGAGCTAAGGCCTTGTCATGAATTAAACTGCCACTGCTGGCCAATGTCGAATACAGCTGACGTCTGGCTCTCTACATCGCATTCCCGCGATCCATTTCCAGGTAGTCCAGCATTGTCTCGTGCAGCAGATAGTACATAGGATTTGTATCCTGCAGTTCGACTAATAACTGCACTCAGACTGGAGATATTACTTACAAGATACAAACAGTGTGAATTGAGCTCTCAAGTCCTCAATGAGGAAACAACAAGTTTACCGATCTGCACAAATAAGGGAAATATATATTTCCTGAAAGGAAACAAGATAATAATCCTCAGATGACGTTTGAAGGTTATGTTGGATTTTGACGCCAGAGAGATAATAATATCTTAATGTAGGATTTTCCCTTCCTTGAACACATATTATATGGAGTGGAAATGAGTCAGGAAAAGCTCTACGTAGAGAAAGAATTGAGCTGGCTATCTTTCAATGAACGAGTTTTGCAGGAAGTCGCCGACAAAAGCAATCCTTTGATAGAACGCATGCGATTCCTGGGTATTTATTCTAACAATCTTGATGAATTTTACAAGGTCCGTTTTGCTGAACTGAAACGGCGCATCCTGATAAGCGAAGAACAGGGTACATGTGGCACCTCGCGCTACCTGCTCAACTGCATCCAAGCAAAAGTGCTGAACGCCGAGCAGAAGTTCGATAATCTTTATAACGATCTGCTGTTGGAAATGGCCCGTAATCAGATTTTTCTCGTCAACGAACGTCAACTATCTCTTAAGCAGCAAAAGTGGCTGCTGCAGTATTTTAAACAGCAGTTATGCCAACATATTACACCAATTTTAATACAGCATGATACAAATCTGGTGCAGTTCCTGAAAGATGATTATACTTATCTAGCGGTAGAGATTGTTCAGGGACCGGTCATCCGCTATGCTTTACTAGAAATTACCTCTGATAAGGTGCCTCGTTTTATTAACCTTCCAGCGGAATCACCTCGCTGTCGTCCGATGATTTTACTTGATAATATCCTGCGCTACTGCCTGAATGATATTTTCTCCGGATTTTTCGATTATAGTGCAATTAATGCTTATTCGATGAAAATAACGCGTGACGCAGAATACGATTTGATCACTGAAATGGAATCTAGCCTGCTGGAACTGATGTCATCCAGCCTGAAACAGCGACTGACCGCGAAGCCGGTCCGCTTTGTTTATCAGCGGGACATGCCAAACGACATGGTGGAAATGCTGAAAACTAAACTGGGAATTTCTTCCTATGATTCAGTCATTCCTGGTGGGCGCTACCATAATTTTAAAGATTTCATCAGCTTTCCAAACGTCGGCAAATCCAATCTAGTCAACCGTCCGCTACCACGTCTGCGCCATGTCTGGTTCGATAAATTCCGAAACGCGTTCGACGCTATCCGACAACATGACATCCTGCTCTATTTCCCCTATCATACTTTTAGCCATGTGTTGGAGCTGTTGCGTCAGGCGTCGTTTGATCCCAATGTACTATCAATAAAAATTAATATTTACCGAGTGGCCAAAGATTCTCACATTATCGACGCAATGATCCACGCTGCCCATAACGGTAAAAAAGTCACCGTGGTGGTGGAATTGCAAGCCCGCTTCGATGAAGAGGCTAACATTCACTGGGCCAAGCGGCTTACAGAAGCCGGCGTACATGTGATTTTCTCAGCACCTGGGCTAAAAATTCACGCCAAGCTATTTCTTATCTCTCGCCGCGAGAAGGATGATATTGTGCGTTATGCCCATATTGGTACCGGAAATTTCAACGAGAAAACCGCTCGCTTATATACTGATTATTCTCTGCTGACCTCCGATGCACGTATTACCAATGAAGTGAGGCAGGTATTTAACTTTATTGAAAATCCCTACCGGCCCGTGAAGTTCAATTATCTGATGGTGTCACCGCAAAATTCACGCCATATGCTGTATCAGATGATAGATCAGGAGATCATAAATGCACAGGCAGGCGAAGCAGCATGTATTACGCTTAAGGTGAACAACTTGGTAGATCAGGGACTAATAGATCGCCTTTACGTCGCTTCCAGCATGGGTGTGGACATCCGTATTCTAGTACGTGGAATGTGTTCGCTGATTCCGCATTTGCCGGATATTAGCGATAATATCCAGGTCACTAGCATCATAGACCGGTACCTGGAGCACGATCGGGTTTATGTGTTTGATAATGGTGGTGATAAAAAAGTGTTTCTTTCCTCTGCCGACTGGATGACTCGAAATATTGATTACCGTATCGAAGTCGCGGTGGTGCTTTTAGATCCGCGTTTAAAACAACAGGTGCTGGACATTCTGACACTGTTGTTCAGAGATACTGTGAAAGCTCGTTATATTGATGCCAATCTGAGCAACCAGTACGTTCCACGTGGTAACCGCCGTAAAGTGCGCGCGCAAATGGCTATTTATGACTATATCAAGCAACTCGAAAACACGGAAGTGTAGATTGATCTATGCTCTTAACTAATGAGCATACCTATGCTAAAAACATGCGCCAGTATTGATCTTGATCTTAAGCTCCAACAATTTTCCTACATTATGCTTATACACTTAACTTATCAACTTATTATTTTCTAAGTATTAGAAAGTGCTTTAGCGTAATGATGCTAAGCTCTCTCCAGCTCCTGAATAATTTTGAGCGTTATCCGTGCTATTTTTCACTACACGCCCACGATTAAAAGATCGATCAGATCAGTTATCACTACTTGTGCAGCTAATTGGTAACTGGTGCAAGAAATATAACAGTTCTGAGTGATGAAAGCGTTTCATAGAGCTACCAAAGCAGAGGTATGCAAGAAAGGTACTTACAAGCTTAGATGTCTTCACAGCCTTTCCTCTTACATTTGCGCTGTATGACAGAGCTGTCTGGCCTCGGTAAAAGTCAGCCCTAGCACGTTAGATGTATAAAGGCGAATCTTATTAGTCAACGCTAGATTGCCGTTAATTGTTTGTCCGTAAGAAGGCACCATTTTTTTCAGCTTACGCTGCCAAGCCTCGCTGGCTACCTGCTCTTTGAACATGGTTCCTAGTAGCTCCAGCATGATAAACGCCGCGGTGGAGGCGCCAGGAGACGCGCCGAGCAATGCCGACAGTGAACCGTCTGCTGAACTGACTACTTCCGTACCAAACTGCAAAACGGCTCCTTTGTTGGCGTCTTTTTTGATCACCTGAACCCGCTGGCCGGCTTCAATCAATGACCAATCTTCCATATTGGCCAACGGGTAGTATTCCCTTAAGGCATTAAGGCGATCTTTGTCCGACATTAGCAGCTGGCTAATGAGATATCTTACCAGCGCGCAGTTATCCAGTCCGACACGTAGAATAAGCAGCACATTCTGGCACGTTAACGAATGAAACAGATCTGTCCAAGATCCGCGCTTAAGGAATTTACTGCTGGGCGCGGCAAACGGGCCAAATAACAGTGTTCGCTTGCCGTCTAGAATGCGGGTATCAATATGTGGCACTGACATCGGCGGCGTATCAATCGACGCTTTGCCATAGACTTTTGCATGATGGCTCTCAACTATCTCTGGATTAGTGGTCATCAGAAATTGCCCGCTCACAGGGAAGCCAGCATAGCCGTTTACCTCTGGGATACCGGATTTTTGCAGCAACTTTAACGAAGCACCACCACCACCGATAAATACATGACGGGTGTGCACCGTGATCTTCTGGCCGCCGTTATTACCGTCAATAACGCGAACCTTCCAGGTTTGATCAGCGTTACGCTTGATATCTATCACATCATGTTTCAGATGCAAATGGAAATTGGGGTTTTGCTGCAGATCTGCCAGTAGTTGCTGAGTCATTTCTCCAAAGTTAACATCGGAGCCCATTTTCATGCTGGTGGCGGCCACTTTCTGACATGTGTCTCGCCCTTTCATAACTAATGGCACCCACTCGCGGATCTGCCGTGGATCTTCGGAATACTCCATGCCGCGAAACAACGTGCTGGTCTGCAATGACTCAAAGCGTTTGCGCAGGAAGCGGATATTGTCATCTCCCCAAACGAAACTCATGTGTGGAACATCATTGATAAAAGTGCGCGGATTGGTGAGGATTTTCTGTTTGACTAAATACGCCCAGAACTGACGCGAAATTTCGAAGGCTTCATTCACCGCTACTGCTTTGGAGATATCTATCGAGTCGTCTTCAGTTATAGTGGTATAGTTTAGCTCACAGAAAGCGGCATGGCCGGTTCCGGCATTATTCCAGCCATTGGAACTTTCTTCTGCTGTATTTTCCAAGCGTTCGTACATATGGACACTTAAGCCAGGCTCAAGTGTTTTTAGATACGTTCCTAGAGTGGCACTCATTACTCCTCCACCGATCAGTACGATATCTAGAGGTTTATCTACAATCTGATGCTGCTTGGCTCTGGGCGTAGCAAGAGTCATACCAAGGGCTTTGATAGAATTCTCTTTCATGCACAAACAATCTCTCAAATTACCAAGAAGAACCCAACACTGAGGTAACTTTGCTCTGATTGGCTCCCATGTGATCCTGTTAATATTTTTTAAATATATAATTCTATTAATCACTACAAGTTCAGTAAACTGAAAACTTGTTAAGTCTATGACTAACATTAATAAGAAATATTTATATCTTAAAATATATTAATTAACATTAATTTTATATGGTAAAGTTTATTCATGGATAAAAATACTGAAAATTTTTTATTCCAAAAACGCTCAGCCAATACTATATTTACCACAAACTAATCTTCAATGCTGTACCCGTAACAACCTTGCTTATCACATTCTTTTTTTATAAAAGTCAACTCTTTTTCATTATTGTTTTATTATTACTATGGCTAAGAATTTATGCAATGCAAATCGGCAGTTAATGCCCAAATGATAATGATTACTGGCAGCGTAATTTGATTATTTGAGTATTTTAGTAATTTACTGTCATCGTGATGACAACGCTGTTGTTACTGTTTTTTGCCCTAATTAGAAGAAGGACATCGGTATTTCTTCCGATATGAGGCGCAAAGGGAACAATACCGTTAGTATTGCAGAATATGGTGTAGTGCACTTGAGCGTGGTTGTTTTAGGGTAAAGCACCAGTGACTGTCTCGTCAGCTAAATTTTGCCCAATTTCGCTTTTCAGCAGCTTGCACACCGTTTTAATTCAGGCGACTAACAGTAAAAATCAGGTACGGAGAGACAGATATACGAGATTAAACTCCACTGAAAAACCGTTAATATCATTCTTCCTGCGCAGAATGGTAATCGAAAAATTGTTATAAACAATAATTCAAGAAATACATTACATTTATGTACATAATTATCTATTTTAGATCTACTTCAGTGAGATATTGCTATGCTACAGATTACTAAAGAAGCTCTGACATTCGACGACGTTCTGATCCTTCCCGCTTACTCCACAGTTCTACCCAACACGGCTGATCTTAGAACTCAACTGACCCAGAAAATCCGACTAAATATTCCCATGTTATCTGCGGCGATGGATACGGTGACTGAATCTAATTTAGCGATTGCACTAGCGCAAGAAGGCGGAATCGGCTTTATTCACAAAAATATGTCAATCGAACGTCAGGCAAAGGAAGTTAGCCGCGTTAAACGTCATGAAAGCGGTATGGTAATCAATCCACAGTGCGTAACACCCAATACCACTTTATTAGAAATCAAAGAGCTAACTGCTCGTAACGGCTTCGCTGGCTACCCGGTAGTGACAGAAGGCAATGAGCTAGTGGGGATCATTACCGGTCGTGACGTACGCTTTGTCACTAATCTGAGGCAGTCAGTTTCCGCTGTGATGACTTCTAAAGAACGTCTTGTCACTGTAAAAGCAGGCGAAGCCCACGAAGTGGTACTTGCCAAAATGCACGAAAAGCGCGTCGAAAAAGCGCTAGTAGTGGATGAACAATTCCACTTGCTTGGTATGATAACAGTAAAAGATTTTCAAAAAGCAGAACGCAAACCAAATGCCTGTAAAGATGAGCACGGCCGTTTACGCGTCGGTGCAGCAGTGGGCGCTAGTATCAGTAACGAAGATCGCATCGACGCTCTAGTCTCCTCAGGCGTAGATGTCCTGCTCATCGACTCTTCCCATGGCCATTCCGAAGGTGTCTTACAGAGCATTCGCAAAACTCGCTTCAAATACCCTGATCTACAAATCATTGGCGGCAATGTCGCCACCGGCGCCGGCGCGATCGCGCTAGTGGCAGCCGGAGCTAGAGCGGTAAAAGTAGGGATCGGCCCTGGATCGATTTGCACCACCCGTATCGTCACCGGTGTCGGCGTGCCTCAAATTACCGCTATCTCTGATGCAGTGAAAGCTCTGGAAGGCACCGGTATCCCAGTCATTGCCGACGGTGGCATTCGTTTCTCCGGCGATATCGCTAAAGCCATCGCTGCCGGTGCTGCTTGCGTTATGGTTGGATCGCTGCTGGCAGGAACAGAAGAGTCTCCAGGCGAAATCGAAATCTATCAAGGTCGCTCATTTAAATCCTATCGCGGTATGGGCTCTCTTAGCGCAATGTCAAAAGGCTCTTCAGATCGTTATTTCCAGGCTGATGATGCCACCACTAAATTAGTACCAGAAGGGATCGAAGGGCGTGTCGCCTATAAGGGCTTCCTGAAAGAAATTGTTCACCAGCAAATGGGCGGCCTACGTTCCTGTATGGGGTTGACCGGTTGTGCTACTATCGACGACCTTCGCACCAAAGCGCAATTTGTCCGTATCAGCAGTGCTAGTATTCAGGAAAGTCATGTCCATGACGTAGCCATTACTAAAGAATCCCCAAACTACCGTCTGGGCTAAAATAAATTACCTTCGGTGCAAGCCACATCAGACTGAAGGGCTGTCGCCATTCTTTTTATTAATTATTCACGGAATATACCATCAATTGACAAAAAATATCCATAAACACCGCATCCTGATTCTGGACTTTGGCTCGCAATATACTCAGTTGATAGCCCGTCGGGTACGCGAGCTGGGCGTCTATTGCGAACTCTGGACATGGGATGTGACCAAAGAGCAAATTAGAAAATTTAATCCCAGCGGCATTATTCTTTCTGGAGGTCCAGAAAGTACTACCCAAGTCAATAGCCCAAGCGCTCCAGAATATGTGTTTCAGGCAGGAATGCCAGTGCTAGGCGTATGTTACGGGATGCAAACTATGGCAATACAGCTCGGTGGAAAAGTCCAGAGCTCATCCCAGCGCGAATTCGGCTATGCTCAGGTGGAAGTGCTGACCGACAGTCTGTTGGTACGCGATATCCAGGACAACGTCGGCACTCGCGGTACGCCACTGTTAGATGTCTGGATGAGCCATGGCGACAAAGTCATCGCCATTCCGACAAATTTTGTCACTGTCGCCAGTACTAAAGCCTGTCCGTTTGCCATTATGGCCAATGAAGAGAAAAGATTTTACGGCGTTCAATTCCATCCTGAAGTGACCCATACCCGCCAGGGCCAGCGTATATTGGAACGCTTCGTGCTTGATATCTGTCGATGCGAACCCTTATGGACACCAGTCAAAATTATAGAAGACGTAATTACCCGCATCCGCGATCAGGTCGGTAATGACTGGGTAATACTCGGCCTATCCGGCGGTGTGGATTCATCAGTTACCGCTATGCTGTTACACCGTGCTATCGGTAACCAACTAACCTGTGTGTTTGTCGATAACGGGCTGCTGCGCTTAAATGAAGCTCAGCAGATAATGAAAATGTTTAGTAACCATTATGGCCTGAACATAATCCACGTATCGGCGGAAGAACGTTTCCTCACCGCATTGACCGGCATAGACGATCCGGAAACCAAGCGGAAAACTATTGGTCGAGTGTTTATGGAAGTCTTTGATGAGCAAGCCATGATCCTTACAGAGGTAAAATGGCTAGCGCAGGGAACCATCTACTCTGACGTGATTGAATCTTCTGCTTCTACCACTGAAAAAGCGCACATTATCAAGTCGCATCATAACGTCGGAGGCCTGCCGCAAAAAATGAAAATGGGATTGGTAGAGCCTTTGAGAGAATTGTTCAAAGATGAAGTACGTAAGATTGGTACGGAACTGGGACTTCCTTACGACGTACTTTATCGCCACCCATTCCCGGGGCCTGGTCTGAGCGTTCGCGTGTTGGGCGAAGTGAAAAAAGTTTATTGTGAACTGTTGCGTCGGGCCGACGCTATCTTTATCGAAGAACTACACAAAGCAGGTTTGTATAATAAAGTCAGTCAGGCTTTCACCGTCTTCCTACCGGTACGTTCTGTCGGGGTAATGGGAGATAGCCGCAAGTATGACTGGGTGGTTTCGCTGCGTGCGGTAGAGACCATCGACTTTATGACCGCCCATTGGGCACACTTACCGTATGAATTCCTAGGTCGCGTCTCCAATCGCATCATCAACGAAATCGACGGTATTTCTCGTGTCGTGTATGACATCTCCGGAAAACCTCCGGCGACGATAGAATGGGAATGATCCGTTCTGTATAGGGCACTACTAATCGCTATCTCGATTGGTGATAGTCCATAAGGGTCGACATCGACTTCTCATGGCTTTCAATGCTTTTACAACTTGCTCAAAGGCGAATTTCAGGATCTCAACTTTTTATTGCAACATCTAAACTTCCAGAATAGCGGTGCAAAATACTTACTTGACGACTTTATACATCACTTATTGTTATGATTGCTACTTAATATGATATTTTAATCGGTTACTGTTTGATAATGTTGTGCACAATTTTTAGACTCACCATAGTTATAGTCTATCATTTTTTATGATTTCCGCAGGGAATTTACTAACTTTATTCGTTATATAAACATCCCTTTCATACAAAAGGTGACTGAATAATTTCGACTTTCTTATAAGTAAGAGCGCCAATCATTGGAGTTATAATCGCCGATTGTACCATCTGTTCCTGATAGTCGGTGAGTAGAATTCCATACTAACGTGGTTGATCGCGATTGCAAACCAGTTTTCCTGACATGTTCAAACTTAATATGTGGATATATGATATAGCGATGGCATGGGTTTTCATATTAATGCTGATGGGGTATACCTGTTTGCGTGTCATTACCTTATTAAGTAAGAAAACTCTCTCTGACCCACAGGTCATCATGAGTAGGTAGACTGTCTGCCAGTAGCATCGATAATTATCCAAACTTATCAGCCACGATGATGTGGTATCTGCCGAACATCAAACCTGGCGTGGTAAGTGAAAAACACATCTAGGCAATGGAAGTTAAATTGCTAAGTTCATTACTCAAGAAATTTCATTACAGTCTGACCACGAAACACTGTACCATATGGCGTTAAACGAGTAGGAAAAACAGGTTCTATAGGTTGACAGACTATACGCAGAGCAAATCAATTGTTTTCTGCTTAAGCGATAGGCTTCATGCAACTGAAAATAAAAATAAATAAATGTCCTTTTATAATAACTACCAATTTATCAATGATAATGATTGTAAGTATTTTCACCGTCTAGTCAAAGTTAAAAACTCCACTACTACACTATGCCAGCACTAAGGAAGTCACAATATCTGTTTCTTGGTCGCTAATGGGAACACGAGGATCATGAAACCTTCTGAACTACCAGCAGTCATAGCTATCCATACGTTACAATGTCTGCGTCAGCAAGCTCCTCTGGTCCATTGTCTTACCAATGAAGTGGTGCAAACTATCACTGCCAATACCTTGCTGGCATTGGGCGCTGCTCCTGCTATGATAGTAGAGCCGGAAGAAGCCGCACAATTCAGCGCCATTGCGGATGCTCTACTGATCAACATCGGTACACTGTGTCATCAACGCGCTACGGCGATGCTGGAGGCGATTGCAGCCGCCAGAGTGGCGGAGACCCCGTGGGTGCTGGATCCTGTAGGCGTCGGCGCATTACACTATCGCAGTAACTTCGCCCGGCTCCTGTTGACCATGAACCCGGCGGCGGTGCGAGGTAACGCCTCAGAAATTTTGGCACTGGCAGGTATTACTTCTGCCGGGCGTGGCGTCGATAGCTTTGACGATCCCTTGCAAGCACTGCCCGCCGCCCAGGAGCTGGCTAAGCAATATGATGCAGTGGTAGTGGTTACCGGGGCGCTGGATGTAATTACCGATGGTTTCCGTACCTGGCAGATAGAAGATGGACATCCATTGATGACACGCGTCACGGGCATTGGTTGCGCTCTATCAGCGGTGGCGGCAGCCTGTTGCGCCCTGCCTGGCGAGAGGCTGGATCATGTTGCCGGAGCCTGCCGACTGATAGCTCGCGCCGGCCGCTTGACCGCCGCCTGGGCAACTGGGCCGGGAAGTTTTTCCACCGGAATGTTGGATGAGCTTTACCGACTATGCGGAGAGAATTTGCAATGACATGGAAATGTAACGCATTAACCATCGCAGGTACCGATCCCAGTGGTGGCGCCGGTATTCAAGCCGATTTGAAAACTTTTTCTGCACTCGGCGTCTACGGCACGACGGTGATTACCTCGCTGGTGGCGCAAAATACCTGCGGCGTGCAGTCGGTCTATCCGATTGAGGCTGATTTTGTAGCGGCACAACTAGATTCAGTGCTTAGCGATGTGCATATAGACAGTGCTAAAATTGGCATGCTCGGACAGGAAGCTGTAATTTGCACGGTGGCTGCTAAACTCCGAGAATACCCGATTCCCTGGTTGGTATTAGATACGGTCATGGTGGCCAAAAGTGGCGAGACACTGTTGGATACAAATGCTGTAAGCAGTTTGCGGAACTGTCTGTTGCCTCTGGCGTCAATTATTACCCCTAATTTGCCTGAAGCGGCGGTATTGTTGGACTGCCATCCCGCCAAAGATGAACATCAAATGCGCCAGCAAGGCCGTGAGCTGCTGTCGCTGGGTTGCCAAGCGGTAGTCATGAAAGGCGGTCATTTAGATGGAGACGCAAGCCCAGATTGGCTCATTACTCCGAAAGATGAAGTGCGGTTTGATGGCGCCAGGGTAGTAACCAGACACACCCACGGTACTGGCTGCACTCTATCGGCTGCGCTAACAGCGTTGCGCCCTTTCTACCAAGATTGGCCGCAAACACTGTGGGCGGCTAAAGCATGGTTGCAACAGACGTTACTGCATGCTGATGATTTACGCGTGGGGCAAGGTATCGGGCCAGTACATCATTTTTATAAGTGGTGGTGAATGCCCATGAGTATTTCAGTGGTATATATAGTGGCAGAAGAGCTCCTTTTGGCTGCTGAAGGCAAGAGGAGCGTTAGTAAGGTAGTAGACGCCTTACTACTCCGCTGAAGTCGCAGAAAAAACAAGCACCCTGCCACTAAACCGCAGTCAAAATTATAGACATAGACATCGCAAGCTAGGATCGCTTGGCAGCTAATATTTTCTTAAATAGCAGATTATCCTAATGTGGTAGCATTAGGATTTGGACGGCAAACCTTTGCCTGATAACCCCGAACAAGGGACAGAGTGCGCTCATCCCCCCAAGCAATTAAGAAACAACTATGCAGAGAGCCGTTAGCACCGAAAATAGAAACTGACGACTAACTTGCATCAGCGTTGTTTGATTAAAACCACCACCTCGCTGTGCCGGCAAGGTGAGTTCAGAAAAGATCATGCATGATTGCAAGCCCCCGATGTCAGTCCCTGTCCCACTGAGCGGTGTCGAGTCTCTGGCAGCAAATAAGCTCACTATTTCCACTAAAGTAGCGGCTGCGCCAGCTGCACTAGAGTTATGAGAGGCTGAGGATATAGTCCCAACCCCAGCAGCAGCAGTGTAGAGATCAGCAACAACGCTCCTCCAGAAGTTAGTACCCAAGTGGAAGGGATGCCTCGGCGCAGATTTTCCGGTGGTGATAGATATAGGCTGATCATAATACGCAGATAATAAAATAGACCGATGGCGCTGCCAGCTACCACTGCGCCGGTAAGCCAGATCAGATGGCTATTGACGGCAAGAGCGATAACGTAAAATTTGCCAATAAAACCAAGTGTCATCGGGATTCCAGCCAAAGATAACATCATTACCGTTAGCACTGCTGACAAAATCGGTTTATGCCAAAACAGACCTCGGTATGAGAACAGCGAACCTGTATCCTCACCGCTATAAGGACTGGACATGAGACTGACAACGCCAAACGCACCTAGGTTAGCGAACAAATATCCAGCTAGATAAACTCCAATGGCTTCCAGTGCCAACGTGTGATCCTGAATCGCGATCACCCCTATCATCAGATAACCGAAATGGGCGATAGAAGAATAGCCTAGTATTCGCTTGACATTATTCTGACTGAGAGCCATAAGGTTACCAAACAGCATCGAAGCGAAGGCGATAATCGCCAGCACCATCCGAACCGCTTCATTGTTAGTCGCTGGAAAGTAGAGAAATAAACGTACCACCACTGCGAAAATTGCAATTTTGCTGGCAGTGGCTAGGAAGATTGACGCTGGCGCCGGTGCACCCTGATAGACATCCGGCGTCCACAGGTGAAACGGCACCAATGATAATTTAAAGCCTAGCCCGACAATCATCATGCCCATCCCTCCCAGTAATAGCGGTTGCGTCATCCCTTCGCTGAGAGCTTGACCTATGCCGGTGAAAGATAGCTGGCCTGTATTGGTATAAATTAGCGCCATGCCAAATATCAGGAATGATGAGGCGGCGACAGAGAGTATAGTATATTTAATGCTGGCTTCCAACGAACGTTTCTGGCGAAATGCATAGCCCACCATGCCAAATACTGGCAAAGCAATTAGTTCAATGCCTAAGAACAGCGCTGCTAGATGATTGGCGCCAGATAACAGAATACCGCCCATTGTAGCAATCAGCACCAGTAGATAAAACTCATCTCGGTTGTCAGGATAGCCAGCCAGCCAGGCATAGGCAAATGTGCTGGTAGCCAAACTAGAGATCAGCACCATCCCTGTATAAAATGTAGAAAAACCATCAACACGCATCAATGGCATAATGTTGGTCGGTCCGTTCTGCGCGACGAACCACAGCGACAGCAGTGCCAGGTTTAATCCTATGACTGTCAGAGTTGCGTTGATAAAATGGTTACGTCGCCACGCAATGCGCAGCATCACAACTATAACCGTCAATCCGACGATAAACAGCGGTAATAGTGCAATCAGTTGTTGAAGATTTATTGTCATGGCGTATTACAGTCTTGTTGTTGAAACAGTGGAGCCGGCGGCGGTAAACCAGTGCTGAATATTGCTCATGGCGGCGGCTGAGGTATCCATAATTGGTTGTGGGAAAAACCCGAGCAGAATTAGAAGAACCACTAACAACAAAATGATCATCCGTTCGCGTAGGGTCATGCCCGGCAGCAGATCGGAAGATTTGCCCAGACCATAATAAGCACGCTGCATCATGATAAGTGAGTAAATAGAAGCAAACACCAGACCAAAAGTAGAAATTATTGTAATAACTGGTACCACTGAGAAAGTGCCTAACAGAATTGTAATTTCACCTATAAAGTTACCGGTGCTTGGCATCCCGAGCATAGCTACAGCGAAAAATAATGACAATGCTGGAATAAAACTCAGCCGTCCCCATAAGCCGCCCATCTGCCGCATGTCGCGGGTATTCAGACGTTCATACAACTGACCGCAGATAATAAACATGCCGGCGGCTGAAAGGCCGTGGGCAATCATTTGTACTACTGCACCCTGGTAAGCTAGTTGGCTACCACTATAAATAGCAATAAGCACAAAGCCCATATGAGATACACTGGTATAGGCAATAAGACGCTTAATATCGATTTGTGAAAACGCCATCCAGGCGCCGTAGAAAATGCCTATCACACCAAGCCACATAGCGATAGGAGCGAACTTGTGTGATGCCTGAGGGAACAGCGGCAGACTAAAACGCAGCAGACCATAGGCAGCAGTCTTCAGTAAAATTCCTGCTAGATCTACCGAGCCGGCGGTTGGCGCCTGACTATGGGCGTCAGGCAACCAGCCGTGTAACGGTACTACCGGCATTTTAACTGCGAAAGCTAAGAAGAAACCTAACATCATCAGATATTCCATCCGCTCGGACATCGGCGTATGCAGCAGATCTTCATAACTGAAGGTCCAAACACCAGTGGCGTTGTAATGCACCAGCACCAGACAGAGGATAGCCACCAGCATCACCAGACCGCTGGATTGGGTATAGATGAAGAACTTAGTGGCAGCGGTGATGCGAGTTTTGCCGTCAGATGCTTTATGCCCCCATAGCGCGATCAGAAAATACATCGGAACCAGCATCATTTCCCAGAAGAAGAAAAAAAGAAACATGTCGATGGCTAGAAATACACCTATGACACCCCCTAAGATCCACAGCAGGTTAAGATGAAAAAAACCTTGATATCGCTGAATTTCACGCCAAGAGCAGAGAATTGCTAGCATCCCTAATACCCCAGTTAACACTACCATTAAAAGCGACAAACCGTCTAATGCCAGGTGGATACTGACGCCAAAACGCGGGATCCAGGGCACCAAATACTTTATTTGCCATTGTGGCAGTCCTTGTGCCATTACCAATGTGTACTCACCTTGCTGCCATAATAACAAGGAAAGCACCAATGTCAGCCCCATGGCAATCAAGGCGATCCAACGAGGTACCTGTGCACCGAAACGTTCACATTGCCAACACAGCAAACCACCAATAAAAAGAGTAAGAATTAGCCAAGGCAGTAGCATGATGTTTTGCGTTCTAACCGTAGAAGTAAATTAACCCGAAAATGAAGTACTAGGAAATCAGATAAATACTAGCAGTGTTATCACAATCACTGCGCCTAGCCCCATCGATACTGCATACCAGCGCAATTGTCCGTTTTCACTCACTGTTAAGCCACGCCCGACCCAGCGTACCAGCAAAGCGGGAATATTTATCATTGCATTGAAAGGATCGTGCACTAACAACCGAGAGACGGCTAGATAAGGTTTGACGAAAATCTTATCGTATAGCCAGTCAAAACCCCAGGCGTGTAACCACCAGACTGAGAAGAAACGGCCTGGTGCGCTGGCGGCTACGTTGTTCACAAAACGGCGCTGACCCAACCATAATGTGGCCGCTAGCCCGGTACCAATGATGGTAATAGCGCTGGAGGTCAGCTCCAGCATCAGCTTACCGTCATGAGCAAACTCACTGTCTCTTAGCACGTCCGCCAACGGTTGCATAATCCAGGCACCGATAAAAGTGGATAGCACCAATAGCACTACGAGCGGCAGATGGTGGCTGATACCGCGGCAGGGGTAAGTCTTAATTTTCGCTTTGCCGTGGAACACGACAAAGATCATACGTAAAGTGTAGATTGACGTAAGGAATGCCCCAACTAACCCAAACAGCATCAGTATGCTATAACCATTGGCCAGCGCGCCCCATAGAATTTCATCTTTAGAATAGAAGCCGGCAGTAACCAACGGCAACGCTGACAACGACGCACCACCCACCAAGAAGCAAATATAAATCAGCGGCATTGATTTTCTCAGACCGCCCATTTTGAAAATATTCTGCTCGTGGTGACAGGCAAGGATCACCGATCCGGAAGATAAAAACAGTAAAGCTTTAAAAAATGCATGGGTCATCAGGTGGAAAAGGGCTGCGTCCCAAGCTTGAACACCCAAGGCTAGAAACATATAACCTATCTGACTCATAGTGGAATAGGCCAGAATCCGTTTGATATCGTTCTGCACCAGCGCTGAGAAACTGGCCAGTAACAGTGTTACTGCTCCGATAATTCCTACTAAATACAATATGTTAGGTGCTATCAAGAACAGGCCATGGGTACGAGCAATAAGGTATACACCGGCAGTTACCATAGTGGCAGAGTGTATGAGTGCTGACACCGGAGTTGGACCAGCCATAGCATCTACTAGCCAGGTTTGCAGCGGCAATTGAGCCGACTTACCGACCGCGCCACCCAGCAGCATCAGAGTTGCCCAGGTAATCGCTGGCGAGCCTTCTGCCAGCGTTTTTGGCGCCAGTACTAGTAGTTGATGGAAGTTAAGCGTACCGAGCTGGTGGTAAAGAATAAATAACGCGACCGCCAGCAATACATCACCTACTCGGGTGGTGATAAATGCTTTCATCGCTGCTATGCCGTTTTTCAACTCGGTATAATAAAAACCGATCAGCAGATAACTGCAAAGCCCCACTCCTTCCCAACCGAGGTACATCAGCAACATGTTATCTGCCAATACCAACACTAGCATACTGGCGATGAACAGGTTAGTATAGGCGAAAAATCGTGAATAACCCTCTTCCCCACGCATATACCAAGAGGCATAGAGATGAATCAAGAAACCAGTGCTAGTGATTATCGACAGCATAATCAGAGACAAAGCGTCGAAACTAAGTGTGATCGGAATGTGGAAGGTATCCACCGCTATCCAGTACCACAATGTCTGGGTGAACACAGCCGAGCCACCGCCGTGAGTGCTAAGGAAATCCAGAGCCACCCACACCGTAACCAGCACCGACAGCCCGATGCTACCAACGCCAACTAAGGCGGAGAAATTTTCAGACCAGCGACCGCGTGAAAACGCTAACAGCAGAAAACTCACTATGGGAAATAGTATTGTTAAATAAAGTAAGTTCATCCGTACATCTCGCTGACTGTGTCAATATCCAGGGTTCGGCGGTAACGCTGTAGCAACAGCAATAGAGCCAGACCGATGCTAGCCTCGGCGGCGGCTAAGGTAATAGTCAGAATATACATTATCTGCCCATCTGCTTGGCCCCAATAGCTGCCGGCGACTATAAACGCCAGCGCAGAGGCGTTAATCATAATTTCCAACCCCAACAGCATAAATAACAGATTGCGACGGATAATCATCCCCGTTAGGCCTAGCACAAACAAGATGGCGGCCAAGATGAGACCATGTGACAATGGAATCACGACTGCTTCTCCCTTTTTCCCTTCATGGCGTCAATCATCTTCGATCCTTTATAGAAAGCATTAATTGTTATCGCGTTTGTCACGTCCTAAATGGAACGCAACCACTAGCCCTGCTAACAGCAGCATAGAAGCTAACTCCACCGCCAGCATATATGGCCCAAACAGCACAATTCCGACGGTCTTCTCTGCAATTAGCTGCCCAGAAATGCCGTGCTCGCTGGAATCGGCAAAAGCGTACACCAATACTACCAGCAGCACCAAAGCCATAAATGATGGGCCAATCCAAACTTGAGGTTGCAGCCACGCACGTTCTTGTTTATCGCAGCTGACGCCCATATTTAGCATCATGATCACAAATACGAACAGCACCATGATAGCGCCGGCGTAAACGATGATCTCCAGCGCTCCGGCAAAATAAGCACCCAGTGAGAAGAATACGCAGGCGATGGCTAACAGAGAAATAATCAAGTAAATCAGCGCATGTATTGGCTGAGTGTGGACAATAACACGTAACGTTGCTAACACCGCCACCAGGCTTGAAAAGTAAAATGCCTGTTCCATAAGTAGCCTCCTTAAGGCAACAACTCTTTTACATCTACAGGTTTTGCTTCATTTTCTGCCTCACCTTTGTCTTTACCATCAATCGCCACACCGGCCATGCGATAAAAGTTATATTCTGGATATTTACCTGGTCCCGAAATCAGTAAATCCTCTTTTTCGTACACTAGATCTTGCCGCTTGTACTCACCCATCTCAAAATCTGGAGTGAGCTGAATAGCGGTGGTAGGGCAGGCCTCTTCACATAAGCCGCAAAAGATGCAACGAGAGAAATTAATACGAAAGAACTCCGGATACCAACGCCCATCTTTAGTTTCCGCTTTTTGTAAAGAAATACAGCCCACTGGGCAGGCGACCGCGCACAAATTACATGCCACGCAGCGCTCATCGCCGTCAGGATCGCGTGTTAGCACAATACGACCACGAAAACGCGGCGGCGGATTCACTGGCACGTCTGGGTACATGTGGGTTTCACGTTTGCTGAATGCTTGTATGCCTATCATCCAGATGCTGCGCAGTATGGTACCGCAGCCAATTGCTAGCTCTTTTAACGTCATAATTCATTCACTACTCAATGCACGTTATACAAAATAACTGCTGCAGTTGTCAGCAGATTTACTAGGGTGAGTGGTAGGCAGATTTTCCACCCCAGCGCCATCACCTGGTCGTAGCGCGGACGAGGTAGTGCTGCACGAATAAGAATAAACATCACCATAAAGAAAGATGTTTTAATGGCGAACCAGAAAAACGGTGGCAACCATAGGCCTTGCCAGCCGCCGAAGAATAGCGTCACCATCATTGCCGAAATGGTTATAATACCGATATATTCGCCAACGAAGAACAAACCAAATTTCATGCCCGAATACTCGATGTGGTAACCATCAGCCAGCTCTTGCTCTGCTTCTGGCTGATCGAAGGGATGTCTGTGACAAACTGCAACGCCTGCCAGTGCGAAGGTGACAAAGCCGAAGAACTGCGGCACAATGTTCCATAGATGCATTTGCGCATTGATAATCGCGCTGAGATTAAATGATCCCGCCTGTGCCACGACGCCCATCAACGACAGCCCGAGAAACACTTCGTAACTTAGTGTTTGCGCCGAAGCTCGCATGGCGCCCAGCAATGAGTATTTATTATTGCTTGACCAGCCGGCTAACAGCACTGCATAGACTGCTAACCCCGCCATCATCATGAAAAATAGAACGCCGATATTGAAATCAGCTACGACCCAGGTCGGAGTTATCGGCACGATAGAAAAAGTAATTAACAGAGATGTAAACGCGATAACCGGCGCCAAGACAAAAATGCCCTGATCGGAAAACGGCGGGATCCAGTCCTCTTTAAACATTAGTTTCAAAACGTCGGCCAGCAGTTGCAGCGAGCCGCCCCAGCCGACTCGGTTAGGTCCGTAGCGGTTTTGGAATAATCCCAGTAACCGACGCTCGATAAAGCTCATGTAAGCACTGCAGGTAACTACTGCAAGTAAAATAACCACCGCCTTTAACACTGTCAGAAAGATATCGATGATTTCTGATGTCCCCCAATTTATCATGACTCTACCCTCCTCAGATTGTTTATACTCAATCCCGCAAATATCGGAGGAATGCCTGGTAAACCTAGAGGTAATCCCACTTGGCCAGAGCTCAAGCTATCGCTAAACCGCACTGGAAGATGTAACTCCATACCCGCACAGAAGAAGGAGAGTAGCATGCCATTGTTAACGCCTAACTGAGCAGCGTCAGCTTGACTGATCGCTACATACGCTGCCGGCATACGTTCCTGGATAACCGTCGAGCGCTGCGAAGTTTCCTCGCTGCCAAACAAGTGCCAGTAAGGAGCAACAAGAAAGCTGCCGTCCTGTGCTGGAGAGAAAGCCGGCGGAATGGCACTGAAGTAATTCAGTGTGCCTTCTCGGACTTCTATCAACCGGACGCCGGGGTCTCCGTAGAGCAAATGACCGCCTACTTCATTCTGGAATTTATTCCAGGCCTGAAATGAGTTCCAGCCCGGCGCCCAGGCGAACGCTACCTGCTGACGTGGTGCCTGGGGTGCGTTGTTGCCCTCCATAGAAAAAGAGAACATGGTATCTGGATCCTGAGGCACACGCGGTTCGTGGACACTGACATTAGCGCGCATCGCGGTGCGGCCGCTGCAGCGATGCGGCTCGCGTGCTAGTTTCTGGCCGTGAATACGAAAGGAAGCATCTGGCGCGGCGTACTTAATCCCTGACAATTGCGGCAGCGTCTGTGCTACCGCATCAGTGATGTGATCGAGCTGCGTCCAGTCCATATGACGATTCAAATAAATGGAGTACATCGAATGCAGCCAACGCCAGCTTTCTAGCATCACTGCTTGATCGTCGTAGTAGGCCGGGTCATAGACCTGGAAAAAACGCTGTGCCCGGCCTTCCTGATTTACCAGCGTGCCGGAGCTTTCCGCGAAACTTGCTGCCGACAGGATGAGATTGGCCTTTTCCTGAATGGCAGTCCGCTGATGATCCAGAATAATCAAGCTTTTAACTCTGGACAGAGCGGCGTCAATTCGCGTAGCCGGGGCATGTCGGTATAAATCATTTTCCAGCACGATCACGCTATCCGCCACTCCCTGCTCCAACTGCCTTAACGCGCCATCTAAGCTGCCGCCGCCCATCATCGCCAAGCCTATACTGTTGGCGCTAGCGACAACAAAAGTAATCCCGACTTCTTTACCGCATCCCTTAAGGGCAAAGGCAACATTGGCGCAGGCGGTGATCAGTGCTTCGCTGCCGGCATTGCTGCCGGAGATAATAAGCGGCTTTCTGGCGCCGGCCAGTGCCTGTGTCACTACATCAATTTTACCTTGCAGTGAGGCGTTTAGATCATTGACTGCCGGTGCTGTCTCATCTAGTGCATGGGCGATGGCAAAACCAAGTCGTGCCTGTTCATCTACCGGTGCACAATAGCTCCAGACTGCGATGTCATCCAGACAGGTCCGGTCAACATTGGTAACAAACAACGGGTGCCTAGCGTGCCGATCTATGTTCATTATGGCGGCGATATGCCAGTCGGCTACTTTCTGTGCTGCGCCAATTTTTCGTGCCTTACCTTTGACAGCCTGACGTACCGCTAGCGCGATGCGAGCTCCGGTCTGTGTTAAATCCTCCCCCAGCACCAACACGGCGTCGTAGCTCTCTATCTCACGTAGAGACGGAGTATAAATACCACCATTGCGCAACACGTTGAGTATCAGTGCCAGCCGGTCCTGTTCTCTGCCGGATATGCCGGTATAAAAATTTTCCTGCCCCACCAGTTCGCGCAAGGCGAAATTACTTTCGATGCTGGCACGTGACGAACCAATGCCGATTACTTTGTGTGCCTGACGCAACGTATCTACAGCCTTCTGCATCGCTTGTTCAGCGTTTAGTGCAATCCAGTCGTTACCATGGCGCTGCAGAGGCTGACGTGGGCGATCTTTAAGATTAACGTAGCCGTAGCCAAAACGGCCGCGGTCGCACAGAAAGTAATGATTAACGCTACCGTTGTAGCGATTCTCGATGCGGCGTAGTTCTCCGTAGCGCTCTCCGGGGCTGGTGTTACAACCAATACTGCATTGCTGACAGATACTGGGAGCGAACTGCATATCCCATTTTCGACTATAGCGCTCAGAGTGAGTTTTATCGGTAAATACGCCGGTCGGGCAGATTTCTATCAGATTGCCAGAAAACTCATTTTCTAACACTCCGTCCTGCGGACGACCAAAATAGATGTTGTCATGAGCACCATACACACCGAGATCGCTGCCGTCGGCATAATCTTTGTAATAACGGACGCAGCGATAGCAGACAATGCAGCGATTCATTTCATGAGAAATAAATGGTCCTAGATACTGATTGCAATGAGTACGCTTGGTGAAACGGTAACGACGGAAATGCTGGCCGGTCATGACAGTCATATCCTGCAGGTGGCAGTTGCCACCTTCTTCGCACACTGGGCAATCATGTGGATGATTAGTCATTAGCCACTCTGCCACGCTTCGCCTGAATTGTTTTGTTTCATTGTCATCGATGGATAGGAAGGTACCGTCGGCGGCAGGTGTCATACAAGACATAACTAGCTGGCCGCGGATATCCTCGACATTTTGGTATTGTTTGACTGTACACTGGCGGCAAGCACCAACACTACCCAGTGCTGGATGCCAGCAAAAATAAGGAATATCGAAGCCAAGAGACAGACAAGCTTTCAGTAGATTGTCTGTCTCATTAACTTCATATTTTTTGCCGTCTACATGAATGGTAGCCATAGTTAGCATGCTCATGTGAGGCCCGCTAAGGGCGGAGGTTAATTAAAATGCATTTATAGCTTGTGAAAACACAAGCGCTCGTCTGACCTCTGAAGCATGCAGGAAGATATTATCAGAACACTTCAATTTAAGTTAGGCTGCACACCAGTGATAGTATGGGTATTATCCAAATGCTCAGTGCTAATGCCAGCTTCAAACTCGGAACGGAAATATTTAATTGCGCTCTGCAGCGGCTCCATTGCCCCTGGTGCATGAGCGCAGAAGGTTTTACCAGGACCCAAGAAGTGGCACAGTTGCTCCAAAGTTTCGATGTCCCCTGGCTGGCCTCTACCGCTTTCTAGCGCGCGTAGTAGTTTAACGCTCCACGGTAAGCCATCGCGGCACGGCGTACACCATCCACAGGATTCTCTGGCGAAAAACTCTTCCAAATTGCGCGTCAGCGACACCATATTTATTTCGTTATCCACCGCCATTGCCAGGGCAGTGCCAAGTCGGCTACCTGCTTTGTCGATATTTTCGAAATCCATTGGCAGATCCAGGTGATCCTGAGTCAGAAAATCAGTACTAGCACCACCGGGTTGCCAGGCTTTTAAAGTCAGACCGTCGCGCATGCCACCGGCGTATTCTTCCAAAATCTCGCGTGCAGTGATGCCGAACGGTACCTCCCAGACACCTGGATTTTTCACTCGGCCGGAGAATCCCATTAATTTAGTGCCAGCATCCTTGCTCTTTCCAGTAGTTATACCTTTATACCAATCCACGCCGTGTTCTAGGATGGCTGGCACGTTGCACAAAGTTTCGACATTGTTGACGCAGGTTGGCTTACCCCAAACGCCGATGCTAGAAGGAAATGGCGGTTTAGAACGTGGGTTAGCACGGCGCCCTTCCAGTGAGTTAATCAGCGCGGTCTCTTCACCGCAGATGTAACGTCCAGCACCAGTATGTACGATAAGCTCACAGTCAAATCCACTGCCCAGAATATTTTTGCCTAGCAAGTTGGCCTTGGTGGCCTCGGCGATCGCTTGGCGCAAATGCATCGCCGCTTTGATATATTCACCGCGCAGAAAAATATAACCTCGGTAGGCTTTCAATGCATAGGCAGCGATAAGCATGCCTTCGACTAAAAGATGCGGCAACTGCTCCATCAGCAGGCGGTCTTTGTAAGTTCCAGGCTCCATCTCATCGGCGTTGCATAATAAATAGCGGATATTCATAGCAGGATCTTTCGGCATCAGGCTCCATTTTAGACCAGTAGAGAACCCAGCGCCACCTCGCCCCCTTAGGCCGGAATCCTTCACCAGCGCGACGATATCATCCTGCGCTATGCTGGCCAATGCCTTGCGAGCTCCGACGTAACCGTTTTTTCTCTGATACTCATCTAGCCATACCGGCTGCCAGTCATCACGCAGCCGCCAAGTCAGTGGGTGCGTTTTCTCGGTACGGATAATAGCCCTGGTCATCGATATTGCTCTAGCAAAGTACCAATGCTTTCCGGGCTCAGATAAACATGGGTATCTTCATCTATCATCATGGCCGGACTTTTGTCACAATTGCCCAAACAGCATGTGAACAGCAGAGTGAAACGGCCGTCCGGTGTGGTCTGGCCTGGCTTGATATTCAGCGACTGCTGAAGTGTAGCTTGAATGTCCTGATAGCCAGTAATATGGCAGACAACACTGTCGCAGTAACGGATCACATGTCGTCCTACCGGCTGGCGGAAAATCTGGTTGTAAAATGTAGCTACCCCTTCGACATCGCTACTGGGAATATTTAGCACCTGAGCTATAGCTTCAATAGCTCCGTTTGGCACCCAGCCACGTTTTTTCTGCACGATTTTTAGCGCTTCGATGGAGACAGCTCGTGCTTCTTCGTAATAATGTTTCTCATACTCGATGCCTTCGCGTTCTTCACGACTCAGTTCGAACGTTTCAATGGTTCTTACCTGTTTCATAGTCGCAAGCTTGTGGATATCTTGCTTTTTCTGCATCATTTAACGGTCCACATCTGACATAACGAAATCAATACTACCCAGATATACGATTAAATCCGATATCATGCTGCCACGAATAACTGAAGGAATCTGCTGTAAATGAGGAAAACTGGGTGTACGTATACGTGTCCGGTAGCTCATTGTACTGCCATCGCTGATCAAGTAGTAACTATTGATACCCTTGGTAGCCTCAATCATCTGGAACGATTCGTTAGCCGGCATCACTGGTCCCCAGGAGACCTGTAGGAAGTGAGTAATAAGCGTCTCTATATGCTGTAGTGTACGCTCCTTTGGGGGCGGTGTGGTCAATGGATGGTCGGCTTTGAAAGGCCCTATCGGCATATTTTTCAGGCACTGTTCTAAAATGCGTAAGCTTTGCTGAATCTCTTCTACCTTTAGCATCACTCGACTATAGCAGTCGCTAATACCTTCACCCACTGGTACTTCAAAGTCGAAGTTTTCATAGCCAGAATATGGGCGCCACTTACGCACGTCAAAACTAATACCAGTTGCACGCAGCGCAGCGCCGGTCACTCCCCATTCCAACGCCTCTTTGACGCCGTAGGCAGCGACACCTTCTGCGCGACCGCGTAGTATACTGTTTTTCAAGGAAACTTTCACATATCTGTCTAGCCGCTTCGGTATCCAATCGAGGAACTCGCGCAGCAGATCTTCCCAGCCGCGCGGTAGATCATGTGCCACTCCACCAATGCGGAACCAGGCAGGATGCATGCGGAAACCGGTAATTGCTTCAATTACATTATAAATTTTCTGGCGATCGGTGAATGCAAGAAATACCGGCGTCATCCCGCCTACGTCTTGAATGTAGGTACTGATGTACAACAGATGACTGCTAATACGGAACAGCTCCGATAACATCACTCGAATCACATTGACGCGCTCAGGCACTTCAATGCCAGCCAACTTTTCTACTGCCAGCACGTAAGGCATCTCATTGACACAACCACCAAGATATTCGACGCGATCGGTATAGGGAATATAGCTGTGCCAGGATTGGCGCTCGCCCATCTTTTCGGCACCGCGGTGGTGGTAGCCAATGTCGGGCACGCAATCGATAATTTCCTCGCCGTCAAGCTGTAGAATAATACGGAAGACGCCGTGGACGGATGGGTGGTTTGGGCCCAGATTAAGGAACATAAAATCTTCATTTTCAGTGCCCAATTTCATCCCCCACTCTTCCGGCTTGAAAGTCAAGTCTTCCATTTCCATATCTTCTTTTTGCTTGGTGAGGATAAAGGGATCGAATTCGGTAGCACGCGCCGGATAGTCTTTACGCAAAGGATGCCCTTCCCAGCTTTTCGGCATTATGATACGAGTCAGATGTGGATGGCCGTCGAAAGATATGCCAAACATTTCCCAAGTTTCGCGCTCGTACCAGTTGGCGTTAGGGAAAATTTTAATTACCGTCGGCAAACGGAGATTATTTTCCAACAGCATCACTTTCAACATGATATCGCGGTTTCGATCGATGGAAATCAAGTGATAGAAGACAGTAAAATCAGCCGCTGGCAAGCCTTGACGGTGAGTACGCAGACGCTCGTCCACACCGTGGAGGTCATAGAGCATTATATAGGGTTTGGGTAACTTTTTCAAGAAGGTTAGAACATCCAGAATCTGTTCACGCTTCACCCAAACCACCGGGATACCGATACGGGTTGGTTGTATAATAAACGCGTTTTGACTGAAATGATTATACAATTCGCCAATGACCGGATCATACAGATGATCCTGCGTTTTCCAGGCCGGTAAGGTAGAATTTTTTTTCATTAACTCTATCATAGTTGTTACATACTTATTTATGTAATTATTTCAGTTGTTTTTAGCTAGCTATCTCAGCACATACTCCTGTACACTTTGCAGATCACAAGTGACATGTTTATCCGCATGTTAACTTATCGGATGTCATCAGGTGGACGCAGGTGAGTAACCGCAATGCGTTCACCGTGTTTGCGTTGACGTTCCGACTTCATATTAGCACGATAGACGCCTTGATCGCCCACTGTCCAGGAGAACGGGCGGCGCTCTTTTCCGATAGACTCTTTTAGTAGCAAGAGTGCTTGGATATACGCCTCGGGGCGTGGTGGACAACCAGGAATATACACATCCACTGGCAGAAATTTATCAACCCCTTGCACGACAGAGTAGATGTCGTACATTCCTCCAGAATTGGCACAAGCGCCCATGGAGATAACCCATTTTGGTTCCAGCATCTGATCGTATAGACGTTGGATAACAGCCGCCATCTTGACGAAAGGTGTACCAGCCACTACCATTAAATCCGCTTGGCGCGGTGATGCGCGGATAACTTCTGAACCAAAGCGCGCTACGTCGTGCACGGCAGTGAAAGAAGTAGTCATTTCGACATAGCAACAGGACAAGCCGAAATTATAAGGCCAAAGTGAATTTCCACGCCCCCAATTCACTGCACTATGCAAAGCGCTTTTCAACTTACCGAGAAAGACATTGTGCTGGACATGCTGCTCAAGCGGATCTTCCACAATTTTCTGCTGTTGCAGAGGATAATGTTCATTGTTACCATTTAACTTCACTCGGGTAAGGGTATAATCCATTTTTTGCCTCGCTTTTGTCATTTATATTTATGTCATGACGAGAAGTTTTGATTGTTTATCAAACCAGCACGCTGCCAGCAGCGCGAGCGCTCAGGTGTCCAGTCAAGCGCGCCAATACGCACTAAGTAAACTAAACCCGCCAACAAAATAAGAACAAAAATGCTTGCCTCGATGAGGCCTACCCACCCCACTTCGCGAATGGAGATAGCCCAGGCGTAAAGGTAAAGGGCTTCAACATCAAAAATGACAAAAAACATTGCAACCAGATAAAATTTAGCTGAAAGGCGTAATTTTGCTGTTCCAACCGAATTTATTCCGGACTCAAAAGGGACGTTCTTCGAACGTGACCGGCCGCCTAATAGAAAGCCGCCAACAAGCATAAGTACGCACAGACTCAGTGCGCCAAGAAGAAATACAGCGAATGCCCAATAATGAGCGGTAGTTTCAGTGGTTATTGACATATTGACATTCTCTAACTTGCTGCTGTTTCATCAAAAGAGACGACTTGCAAACTGTTCTATAAAAATCAACTATCGTACTTTTTAATCAATTACTGGAAAAGTAAAAATCATGATTATATATCTACTTTTTAGGTTTTTACTCCTTTCCACAGCCTCTTGTCAACTTAAAATCATGAATGCCATGACACATTACACCTGTAATACCTGATTAATATATGATGCATAGGAAACGCTAACTCGTGCCAGTTACCAAGACTTTCTAGATGTTATTTGTTTTCAGGAAAAGCCACATTTAATCATACCATTGTCGTGGAAAAATCCTGATAGAATAGATTGGTATGAACTGTACGTCTTTTATAATTCATTTAAACAATCATAAATAATTTTCATATTTCTTTTTATTGGCAGAAACTTCTCTTAATAAATTATTCTATTATTAAGAATAATAAAAGATCTCTGTCAGGTTATTTTACAGAAAGTAAACCATAAATAATCTAAATTCGGTCAAGAAGTTAAATTCTTTTTCTTATGATCCCGATAAATAAATTTAGACAATAGCACCCCAGACCTTTGTCTGTAAATTTTACAAATTAAGGACGCCTGAAGTCCCAGTGTATGGATCTGCTTTGGAAAAAGCAAACATATATGCAAGAAATAGAAATAATATGAGAGCTTGTTATCCAGTTTCTACGTTTATTTATCCGACTAAAATTATTGTAAAGTCATTAGTTCGATGTATTTTATTTTCCTACATGTCGCTTATCTCAAATTTAGTGGGTAAAGGTTCATTTATTTAACCAATCACGGAAGAAAAATTCCCTGCGCATGACAACGCTATCCTTCACAAAGTGTATGGAACAAGAGTACATTAATGCAGAAATTACGTATTCATGGTGGAAAATACCCCACTACCCAACAGAAGGAATAATATTGTGGTCGCACGTTAGAAAATCTAGAAAACTAGAAAATGTCTGCTATGATATTTGTGAGCCTGTGTTTCAAGCAGTAAAACACTTGGAAGAAGAAGGTAACAAAGTCATAAATTAAATATAGGCAATCTGGCGCGATTCGGTTTTGAAGCTCCAGGTGAGATCTTGATTGACGTGATTCGTAATCTGCCTACTGCCCAGGGCTATTATAGCAACTTTAAGGGATTATATTCTTGCGCGCAAGGCCATTATGCAACACTATCAGGCGCGCGATATGTGGAATTTCACCGTGGAAAAAACATCTATGTCGGAAACGATGTCTCTGAGCTTACTTTAATGCAAGCACTTCTCAATAATGGCGACGACATGCTAGTTCCTGCGCCAAATTACCCAATGTAGGGCATCTATCTCTCTATTACGGGAGGCAAAGTAGTACATTATTTATGCGATGAGAAAGCAGACCGGTTCCCGGACCTGGACGATATCCGCCGCAAAATCACACCCCACACACTCGGATTGATGTTCATTAACTCGAACAATCTCTACTAGCGCAGTCTACAGTAAAAAGATGTTGCTATTAGCAGTGGAGATCGCCCGCCAACATAATCTGAATCTGATCATCTTTTCAGATGAAATTCTCTATGATGCCGAGGAGCATTACTCTATATATGTAGCCCTAGTACCAAAGCTGCTGACCATTACTTTTAACATTAACGGCCTTATCAAAAACCTATTGCCTTGCTAGCTTCCGGCAAGGCTGGATAGTTCTTAATGGGCCGAAAAACACACCAAAGGCTACATCGAAGGACTGGACATGCATCCATACGTTAGTGATAACGTATCGTGTAGCATGCCATTCAGACTGCTCTTGGTGGCTATCAGAGTATCAACGAGTTCATTCAGCCTGTCGGTCTGCTGTATGAACAACGCAGCCGAGCAGATCATTAATGACACTTCCAGTGTCTCGTGCGTAAAACCTAGTGGTGCGTTGTATATGTTCCTGCGCGTTGATGCTAAGCGTTTCAGCATTCATGAGGATCAGAAACTGGTATTGGACTGTTACTGCAAGAAAAATACTACTAGTACAGGGCAGTGCCTTCAATTGGCCGTGTCCAAGTCACCTGCGCATCGTAATCCTGCCGCACGTGAATAAATTGGAAATTGCTATCGGCAAATTCAGCAAGTTTATGCAGCATTATCATCAATAAACGCGGCCGATACCTGCCTTTCTCATGACCACCCAAAATAGGTGCTGAGAAGCTTAGAAAGAACAGTTGCATAATTAACTCTAGATGCGCACAATAGCACTTCCATGTATTACATTTAGCTAGAAAACTTGTGAGCCATCTTACATACATATTTAAATTAAAGAAAGATTGCGTAGCAAAATCTGGTCGATATATGCTAGAGGCCTTGTGTTCTTCTGCTCAATCGGCGAGAACGATTCTATCAGCTAACACACTTAAACTCTGACCAACCCGCTAACTGCCTTCAAAAAGGAAACAGCAACGACCATCAAGAATTCATAATAAACACAAGTGCGCATCGATACAGTGAAATTTTCCTATCAACAGACGGGCGGTGATCATGGTTAATGGATACGGATTGGGAATGTGATGGGTCATCGTTGTGCTAACCATCAACCTCAATAGCAAATGGTGCCTGATATTAGATGAGCCCTATCAAGATGACCTGGTTTATTTTAATCGGTAAGTATAAGCAAGATACAATCGTAAGTTTTGTCCTACAGTTGCTAGGTCCACTTCCAATTACCGTTCACCAGCAAAATACCTCTAAACTTAAGAGCCATTACTAAGCACGCGCCCGGCAGTGCTTTGCAAATTGCAGCGTATACCACCAAATACATTCAACCTGTAGTCACCTGTTGGGTAAAAATATTCATTGACTCAGAAAACTAAAATTATACCCACTGTGTTTATCTTTACATGGAGCTACAGTAGAGAAGTGAAGTCAAAATACCTTCCGAAAACACTTGAGCGAGCTGCTCAGCTACCAACAGGAAGCGCGCGACAAAACGGGGTAAATCTTGCTGTATAACTTTCAGGAGTGTTGGTCCTAGGTTTTCTCGGTCGATCCTACTGTCTTGTCTGCGTTAGCATATTTTGTTTACCGAGCTAGAAGAGAGTTTTGACATAGCGAATATTAAAATTATATATAAATTAACTATATGTTTTATAATAATTAAAAATATTTTGTCTTCACAGCATTCTCTCGTTATCCTAAAGTCGAGCTGTGGAATTGATATAAAGGGTACCAACTCTAGTTGGTCTTAGTGTTCCTAGCACCTACATTTCACTGCCATTTGAACACATTGCCGATATCATGACCGCTAAATCACTGCATCCGTGATATGAGTTATAAATATTAACGGCGAAATGCGCTACGATTAAATCGTATTTAATCAATTATTAACCACGCATAATAAGTAGGTACTTCCATGTCGAGTAAGCCAGTACTAGTTCTTAACTGTGGCAGTTCATCTTTGAAATTCGCTATTATCGATGCTACCGATGGTAAAGAACATATCTCAGGTCTCGCTGAGTGCTTTAATCTGTCAGAAACGCGTATCAAATGGGCGATGGACGGCGTCAAGAAAGAAATGGCGTTGGGGGCTGCCTACTCACACGGTGAAGTGCTGCAATTCATTGTTAATACTATTTTGACACAAAAACCAGAACTATCTGAACAACTAACCGCAATCGGTCACCGCATCGTGCACGGCGGTGAACAGTTTACTCAGTCCGTCATTATTAATGAAGACGTGTTAAAAGGCATCGAAAATTCCATTCCATTCGCTCCGCTGCATAACCCAGCGCATCTTATCGGTATCCGTGAAGCCTTAAAAAAGTTTCCGAAGCTTGCAAAAAAGAACGTAGCGGTTTTTGATACCGCCTTCCATCAAACTATGCCAGAAGAATCATATCTTTATGCTCTACCTTACTATTTATATCGGAATCATGCTATCCGTCGCTACGGTGCCCACGGCACTAGCCACTTCTATGTTAGCCGAGAAGCAGCCAAAATGCTAAATAAGCCGGTTGACCAACTTAATGTGATCACCTGCCACTTGGGAAACGGTAGTTCCATATCCGCTATTCGCAATGGAAAGTGTGTTGATACCTCCATGGGCCTGACTCCTCTAGAAGGTCTGGTTATGGGCACTCGCAGCGGTGATATCGATCCAGCTATCGTGTTCCATTTGTATGATACCTTAGGGATGTCCATCGAGAAAATTCATACTTTGCTAATCAAAGAGTCCGGCCTATTGGGCTTGACTGGCGTTACCAATGACTGCCGTTATGTAGAGGATAACTACTTTGACACAGCAGATGCTCGCCGTGCCATGGATGTGTATTGCCACCGTCTAGCCAAATATATCGGCGCCTACAGTGCGCTAATGGAAGGCCGCTTGGATGCGGTAATTTTTACCGGTGGCATCGGCGAGAACGCTGCAATGGTACGTGAGTTGTCGCTGAAAAAACTGGCGCTACTTGGTTTTGAGGTGGATCATAAACGCAACCTGTCCGCGCGCTTCGGCCACGCCGACGTAATTACTACCGACGCCAGCCGCCCTGCTATCGTCATCCCGACTAAAGAAGAGTTGATTATTGCGCAGGATACTGCGCGTCTGACTGCATAATTATCAATCCTTCACCGGTTTAGTCCGGCAGGGTTGTTTTTATTTTATAAATGAGTTAATAAAAAGCAACCATTGCAAGAGAGTTTAGTAGTGTCCTGTACAATCATGTTGATTCCCACCGGCACCAGTGTCGGTCTGACCAGTGTCAGTCTCGGCATGATTCGCGCCATGGAACAAAAAGATGTAAGTCTGAGCATATTTAAACCCATTGCTCAATCCTACTCTGGTGAGGATACCATCGACACCACCCAAATTATTCATGCCAACTCCACCATTTCTTCCGTCGAACCGCTGCGCATGAGTTATGTCGAATCTTTACTCAGTTCCAATCAACAGAACGTGCTAATGGAAGAGATTATCGCTCGTTATCATGAAAATATCCAACAAGCTGAAGTGGTGTTAGTAGAAGGTTTAGTTCCTACTCGAAAACATCAATTCGCCACAGCATTGAACTATGAGATAGCTCGGATGCTAAATGCCGAAATCGTGTTTGTAATGACACCGGGTAATGACTCCCATGACCAGCTAAAGGAGCGCATTAAGCTGGTGCGCTCGAGCTTTGGAGGCAGCAAAAACAAAAACATCGCCGGCGTTATTATAAATAAACTGAATGCACCAGTGGATGAACAGGGTCATACCCACCCCGATTTATCGGAAATTTTCGACGACTCTAGTAAGGCTAGAGGCGCCAAGATCGATCCGCGCCTGCTGTTTGAAAACAGCCCTCTGCCGGTTCTAGGTTGCATTCCCTGGAATGTCGATCTCATCGCTACCCGAGCCATCGATATGGCTCGCCACTTAGGCGCTACAATTATCCATGAAGGAGAAATTTACACCCGCCGCGTGAAGTCTGTGACCTTCTGCGCACGTAGTCTACCGAACATGCTAGAGCATTTCCGCTCAGGATCGCTGTTAGTAACCTCGGCCGATCGTCCTGACGTGTTGGTAACCGCCTGTCTCGCTGTGATGAACGGTGTAGAAATCGGAGCAATGCTGCTGACCGGTGGCTATTCAATTGACCCACGTATTCAACAGCTATGCTATCGTGCGTTCCAGACTGGTTTGCCAGTATTCTCCGTACAGACCAACACCTGGCAAACCTCGCTCAGCTTACAAAACTTCAGTCTAGAAGTACCAGCCGATGACCACAACCGGATGGAGAAACTTCAGAGCTATATAGCTGACCATATTGATAACTCCTGGCTCGAGTCTCTGTCCGTCAGTTCCGAACGGCCCCGTCGTCTGTCACCGCCGGCGTTTCGCTATCAGTTGACCAAACTGGCTCGCCAGGCAGGCAAACGTATCGTGCTACCTGAAGGCAACGAACCGCGCACCGTGAAGGCTGCATCTATTTGTGCTGAACGCGGCATCGCTCATTGCGTGTTGCTAGGCAACTTAGACGAGATTCAGCGCATAGCTGCAGTACAGGGTGTGACGTTAAGTAACAGTATTGAAATTACCGACCCTGAAGTGGTACGTGAGAAATATCTCGCCCGTCTGATTGAGTTACGAAAAAACAAAGGTATGACCGAAGTAATAGCCCGTAAGCAACTAGAAGATAATGTGGTTCTGGGCACCTTGATGTTAGAACGGGACGAAGTGGACGGCCTAGTTTCTGGTGCAGTGCATACTACCGCCAATACTATCCGCCCGCCGCTGCAGCTTATCAAAACCGCCCCTGGTAGCTCACTGGTGTCCTCGGTGTTCTTTATGTTGTTGCCTGAGCAAGTCCTAGTCTACGGTGACTGCGCCATCAACCCGGATCCGACCGCAGAGCAACTGGCGGAAATCGCTATCCAATCGGCCGATTCCGCTGCTGCTTTCGGCATTGAGCCGTGCGTGGCGATGATTTCCTATTCCACCGGTAACTCCGGTGCCGGTAGTGACGTCGCGAAAGTTCGTGAAGCGACTTATCTGGCACAGAAAAAACGGCCTGATCTGGTGATAGATGGCCCACTGCAGTATGACACCGCCATCATGGCTGACGTTGCACTGTCGAAAGCACCCAATTCGCCGGTGGCTGGCAAGGCCACAGTATTCATTTTCCCGGATCTGAATACTGGCAATACCACCTATAAAGCGGTACAGCGCTCTGCAGACCTGGTTTCCATTGGGCCGATGCTACAGGGCATGCGCAAGCCGGTCAATGACCTTTCACGCGGTGCACTAGTGGATGATATTGTCTATACTATTGCTCTAACCGCTATCCAATCTAAACAAGCAAAGGAATAACTTCTCTGGTGTAAAGAAGCACTAGGGAGATAAGTAACGTCGAAATTTTATTGTGCGTAGCCTAACTGGAATACGTCTGTCCTAATGGGTTATTCCACAGATCGATCATCCGATACTTCACGACCGGTGACGGCTTAGCAAAAAGTTCTGGAAGTTGTTGCAACTCAGCCGCAATAACAATACTGTATCTTATGGTATCTTTAATGATTGATAAATATCACCTATCAGGCATGTTTAAATAAAAAATTGTTGACGTATTTTGATATAGATTAGCACAATAGGCTTCCTTTATTAAAAGATACCACAAGAATTGGTCATCAGCCAGCAGCTTGCCGGAGAGTCTCCACTTTGGTGGGCTGACTGAGCCAAGGTTTAAACAGAATATACTCCTCTGCCCAGTCCAGATTATTTAAGAATACGGATATGATGTATGGGCGTATAGCATCAACATAGTATCAATGATATTCTCTCTCTTAATTGACTCTAAATGGTAGTGGCTGACTAACATTAAAAATATGTTATAATTAAAAATTTCACACATGATTCATTGTATATTATGGTTATGATGTAGAGTAGTAATATAGTTTTAATAAACTAAATATCAATTTTAATGAAAAGTATTCATAATTTATTTTTATTTAAGTATTTTATATTCACTATCCTAAATTTTTTGTAGACCATACACATTAGTTAGTCCGCTGTTTCCTTACCCTACCATAAAATAAGGGCATATCATTTTTAGAGCATTCCTCAGTAGTTTAAATTACATCTATTTAATGTTAAACGTGAAGATGAATTAACTTGCACGTGTCTGGTCACTAGTATCACCGTTGTAGGCAAGGTGTTCAACGACCTAGATAATAAATCTAGCTCATTCTGAAAAATCTACATCCGGCTATCTATTTATTTTTGTAGCCAACATAATAAATAAAGTTAAAATCCTATGGGCGACTACTAGTGAGTGTTCAACTTTAGCTAATAGCACTGCTAGAAGAAAAATTTTACTAATAAGTTTATGAATATTTGGAAAATGTATACTAATGGCACACCTGTGCCAATGCTGGGATTAAGAAAAGAAATAAAATAAAAACAGTTCGCCTTTGTAAAATTCATAACGTATATGTTAATTAATAGTATAAACTAAACCCAATTCTAGAAACATTGTCTTAAATCAGTGCATTATTATATGCTATCGAACCCGAAATTTATGGTTTTCCAGAATGAAGAGCAACCAGCATTTAGATTAGTCTGTAGTAATTCTATGTTAGTTTCATTGCTACATTAAACAGGAAGTGTTGAAAAGATAACTACTGAGTGAGACGTTGAGTGCACTTGTTTGAGTAAAATTACGTTATTATCATAATATAATTTCTCAAAAATCGAGAATAATTGGTAAAAAAAGATACTTCTAGCTACCGCATTTGGCAGAAAATTGTTCCATAGGAGCATAGATCTCAGGGTTAAATAGCTGTCAACATAGTTTCAGTAAGCACAGCATTGTATTTTTATGTCAGTGACGAAACTAATCAGCAATACTAAAAGCTTGACTATTTCCCAGCAGATAAAATAACGCTACCTCTACGTAAGAAAAACAAGTCTTCTGCGAGCAAAGCTGACAGCAAAGAGCCTTTCCTTCTCTGCTATCAATGCGGTGTACATTTGTTGTTGGATCAGTGCGCAACATTTAACTGGCCTATTTTACTCTCTCGCGGATGGAAGGTGGCAGACCAAAGTTCAAACATGATAAAATGTTTCCCTGAATTGACCGTGCCTTGCATTCTGTTTTTGAGAATTCCATGCTTAATAATACTCAACAAAAAGTAATAATCGGTATGTCTGGAGGTGTCGACTCTTCTGTCTCCGCCTGGTTGCTGCAGCAACAGGGTTATCATGTGGAAGGACTATTCATGAAAAACTGGGAGGAAGATGATAACGAAGAATATTGCACTGTGGCAAGCGATCTGGCAGATGCCCAGGCGGTATGTGATAAACTAGGAATTACCCTACATACTGTCAATTTTGCTGCCGAATATTGGGATAACGTTTTTCAAGTCTTTCTCGCCGAATACCAGGCGGGCCGCACGCCCAATCCAGATGTTTTGTGCAATAGAGAAATTAAGTTTAAAGCTTTTTTGGAATTCGCCTCCGAGGAGCTAGGAGGCAACTATATCGCAACAGGTCACTATGTCCGCCGTGCCGACGTGGACGGAAAAAGCCGGCTACTGCGTGGTGTAGATGATAATAAGGACCAAAGCTATTTTCTTTATGCCTTGGGCCACCGTCAAATCGCACGATGCCTATTCCCGGTCGGCAAATTAGTTAAATCAGAAGTGCGCCGTATCGCTGCTCAGCTGGATCTGGCAACTGCCGCTAAGAAGGATTCCACCGGAATTTGTTTCATCGGCAAGCGGAAATTCCATGATTTCCTAGGCCGTTACTTGCCAACGCAACCTGGAGAGATCATCGCGGTGGACGGCCAGAAAGTTGGCCACCATCAAGGGCTGATGTACTATACGCTAGGCCAGCGTAAAGGATTGGGCATCGGCGGCATTCGCAATGGCAGCGCTGATCCTTGGTATGTAGTAGACAAAGATCTAGCTAAAAACCAGCTAGTTATTGCTCAGGGGCACGAGCATCCGCGCCTAATGTCTACCGGTCTTATCGCCGGCCAGTTGTATTGGGTGGACCGAGAGCCGCTAGTAGCACCGCTGCGCTGTACGGTGAAAAATCGCTACCGGCAGCTGGATATCGACTGCTTGGTGACCCCACAGTCGGACGAGCGTTTGCAAGTCACCTTCGGTCATCCGGTAGCCGCTGTGACACCGGGTCAGTCAGCAGTTTTTTATATGGCAGAACGCTGTCTTGGCGGTGGGGTGATTGAAACACGCCAACCGCTGATGCAGTAAATTTGGTGTTGGGATTTATACTATTGTTTGTCTGTGCCAGCGGCGCTACCTTTGCTAATGTGTTTGCACAGCTCTTTAATGGCACAATCGTAAAGCCTTTACAAATCGGCGGAACCGGTGCCGAATGATATTTCATTGAGCACAAGAAAGGTGGCCTTAACTTCAGAGAAGAACACAGGAGTCATCTTGACCAAAAATTATTTCGATATTACGCTGGCGGGTATTTGCCAGAGTGCACAGCTGGTCCAGCAGCTCGCTCATCAGCGTCAGTGCGACGAACAAGCGCTGCGTGTTTCGCTACAAAGTCTTCTGGATCTGAATCCACCATCGGTACGCGCGGTCTATGGCGACAATCCAAGCCATCTTCGGATAGGGCTTGAAACATTGTAAGGCGTGCTAAATGAGTCTTTGCACAAAGGTTTTGGTGGTGAGTTAACTCAGTACACGCTTGGTTTAATAGTGCTTGAGTGCAAGCTAAATGGAAACCGCAGCGCTCAGGCGAAACTAAGACAGCGTATTAGTGCCCTTGACCAACAGCTTATCCATTTTGGTTTAGTATTCGATACTTTTACTAAGGCGATGGCGGACATTTATATGGACATTATCAGTCCACTCAGACCACGCATTTAGCTTACTGGTGTGCCAACGGTGTTACAAGACCCTAAGATCCAGGCTAAAGTTCGCGCTGTACTGCTGTCTGGCGTTCGCTCCGCCGTATTGTGGCATCAGGCAGGCGCGGAAGATTACAACTGATATTTAGCCACAACCGATTGTTTAAAGAAGCTAAACAGATAATTGCAAACTATTAACTCTTTTCTTTAATCAGGAGTCGCAATCGATGGAATTATCCTCTCTGACCTCAGTTTCTCCTATTGACGGTCGATACGGTGAAAAAGTCAGCTCGCTGCGCGCTATTTTCAGCGAATTTGGTTTGCTAAAATTCCGCGTGTATGTTGAAGTACGCTGGCTGCAAAAATTGGCTGCCTGTGATGCGATTAAAGAAGTGCCGCTCTTTGATGACCACACAAAGAATTATCTCGACAGGCTTGTTGCAAATTTCAGTGTAGAAGACGCCGAACGCATCAAGACCATTGAACGTACCACTAATCATGATGTGAAGGCAGTAGAGTATTTTCTTAAGGAAAAGATCGCCGACGTGCCAACGCTGCAGGTGGTTAGTGAATTTATTCACTTTGCTTGCACTTCAGAAGACATCAATAATCTCTCTTATGCACTGATGCTGTCCACTACCCGTCAGAAAATTCTACTACCTACTTGGCGCCAAATCATTGATAATGTGACAGCGCTTGCTGAACGGTATCGCGATATTTCCCTGCTCGCCCGCACTCATGGTCAGCCGGCAACTCCATCAACTCTGGGTAAGGAGATGGCAAACGTTGCTTATCGCATGATACGTCAGTACCATCAATTAGAACAGGTAGAAATTTTGGGTAAAATCAATGGTGCAGTGGGTAATTATAACGCTCATATGGTGGCCTATCCGGAAGTGGATTGGTATCGGTTCAGCAAAGAATTCGTCACTAGCCTCGGCATTGTCTGGAACCCCTTCACCACCCAAATCGAACCGCATGATTATATAGCCGAAGTCTTCAACTGCGTGACGCGTTTCAATACTATCATTATCGACTTCAATCGCGACATCTGGAGCTATATCTCGCTTAATCATTTCAAACAACACACGGTAGCCAGCGAAATCGGCTCTTCTACCATGCCGCATAAGGTCAATCCCATTGACTTCGAAAATTCGGAAGGGAATCTGGGCTTAGCGAATGCGATGATGAACCATCTGGCAGCTAAACTACCGGTGTCACGTTGGCAGCGTGATCTGACTGATTCTACCGTACTGCGCAATTTAGGCGTCTGTATCGGCTACGCACTCATTGCGTATCACTCTACTCTTAAAGGAATCAATAAACTGGAGGTGAATCAGGACAATCTTCTGGTAGAGCTAGATTGTAACTGGGAAGTTTTAGCTGAACCTATCCAGACCGTAATGCGTCGCTACGGTATAAAGAAATCTTACGAAAAGCTGAAAGAATTCACTCACGGCAAACGTGTCAACGCCGAAAGTATAAAAGTCTTCATTGATAGTCTACCGTTGCCAGAGGCGGCAAAGACCCAGCTGAAAACGCTGACTCCAGCTAATTACATCGGCCTCGCGGCGGCAATGGTTGACGAATTGAAAGAGGTGGCTAAAAAGAAGGGGCTTGTCCCCTGTTTTAGTATTTCTCTTTTTGCAAAAGCTAGTCACGTTCTAGGATATTTTTACTTCTGGTGAGATATTTTCCTCTGTCATCACATCTGATGGTACAGATGTGTGAAGTAGAGCATCAGGTGGGTGCCGCCAAGGACTCCAGGGAAGTGGACTATTGTCTAAATGGGCACCCACCAAACATAGCCCATCGTTGACCTGGACTTACCTAATTGAAGATTAGTTTTATCTGCCAGAAGTAGTTAGCCATCAGGTAAAAGTCTCGTTGCTAGCGCTTACTGAACAGAGAAAGCTGGAGCTAGCGATTATGTCACACTAAGCCCCGGTTTCATTTGGAAGAAGTAGTAGCTCGCATGCAGGGATGTGATACGCCGCAATAGCGGTTTAGCGTCCCAGATAATCAAGTTGCTGCCTTCCTTAATCAATCTTTCTCGGCGTGAATTCATAATTAACTATGTTAACATCAGACTTATTACTGCGTTTGGATATACTATTATTGAGACAGCGATACGCAACGCCGGAAAACTCGTTAGCAAGGACTTGCCAATGCTTGCAACTTTATCCCGACGTTGCGATATGGTCACACTATCAACGTGTTAATGGGCTGTCTGCGGAAAATCGCTGGTGCTAATTTTATGATGAAAATGTCCATATCCTCTGGTGTCAGCGCTGCGCACCAGCATTGGGATCTCGTCGTCTTTAGCAGGATTGGCTAACCAGAGCATTTTTTGAACTTGATAAAGATCTACAACACCTGCAGTGCTGTTATGGTATAGAAAACAATTCCAGCGCCCAAGTATGTCTGAACAACTCAACAGTAGAGCCGACAATGCCCTGACTTATTCGGCGGTAAACTGCTATCAGCAAGCTACCGGTCGCCTTGCCACCTCTGATCACTGTTGTAGTGGATACCATACCTCATAAGCTGCAGGACAACCGATCTGGTCTAGAAAGGGTTAAACTTTGCTGCTGGTCCATTTTCTTTCAGTGGTGCCTCTACTGTGACTCTATAATGCTGGAGTAACTGACAATCAAAAATCTAGTAAAACAAGTAGACGAATTGAAGAGTGATAAGTATAGAGCGTCTAGATAAAAACCCGCTGCGCGGTCTGGGTATTTTAGTTTAAGATTTAAACATCCTATTGAACAATGAATGTCAATGCTATTAGGAATAGCACTCTATCTACTCTGTTAGATCGACCCACAGATTGAAAACACCGCTGACGGTGCTGCTGCAAGCAACACTATGCTCCTTGCGTACTTCACGAAACTAGTTATAGAAAGCTTCATCGATCATATTCCCCAACAGATTGACTATTACTTACATCGCACTGCCGTTCATTCAAATCTCAATGTGATGAACCGCAAGTTACATTCCGTATATATCACCGCTGCTAAATAATTTGTACGCAGTATTGGATACAGTCCTACTAGCGTAAGGCTCCTTTTCTCTGGGCCTCACCGCAACTCACGTTGCGAGGTGAGAAAAACGATTTTATGGAAGTTATGGGCAATTTTCTAGATAACTCCTGAAAACACTGCCTGGAATTTGCTTCGGTTAGCAAAAGAGAGGAAAACGTGTTGTATGTTATTATTAAAGATAAAATGGTCTTGACATCTTAGAGCAAAATGCACGCTTACGCTTCGACCTGCCAAGGTTTGGAACTTCCAGATCGTCATTGGCAAAATCGCTCTCGTCGGAGCGCTGTTAGAAATCATCTTCAAGCAACTAACTGATCCCGAAACCCCAGAAGACGACTGAGACACCCTCAATAAGGACCTTATCTTGTTAGCGCGCCTCAGCTAATCTGTTACAATTCCTCTAAACTGCCCCTGTATTTGGGATGACTTCATGCAATCGATTATTCTACTAGGTAGGTAGTTTAATGATCTCTTTTTCAGCCTCCGGCGGCCACCACTTCGATTTAGTGTGATATATTTATTATCTTGGGACTAAGTGTATCGAAATTAGCACATATGGAATCCAGAAAATATATTGTATTTCCCTTAGAATTTCCCTCAAAATGCGATCTTATTGGATGCTTAACACCCGGGATGGCGCGATGAGACTTGCACGCCACGCTGGGTACCAGCTTGCCAGAAGACTAAGCAGAAGTGTTGTAATCAATACACTTATGATGTTTACCCAGCGCAGCTCAGTTGGTAAAAAATCGATAAAATAGATATCTCTAGATAACAACCGGTGACCCAGTAGATGCTCCAGTCCTTTGACCATAATAGTTAAATTAGGCGCTATCAGCATGCCGGTAGCCACTCCTATCAGGCTACCACTTAGACCTGTCAGTAAGCCATACCAAATAAAGATAGCACGAGTTAACCTGTCTTGCATTCCAAGAGTGCGTAAAATCGCAATATCGGCGCTTTTATTTTTCACCGCCACCATTAACGTGGAAACGATATTGAAACAGGCAACACCTATCACTAACACCATCGCCAGATACACGATGGCGCGAATCGTCTGGACATCACGATACATGTAGCCATAGGAACTAATCCAACTGCGTATTTTAACATGAGTGTTAGTTGCTTCTCCTGCATGCCGCATCAGCTTATTGGCATTAAACACATCACCGACCTTAACAGCGATACCGTCAATGTCCTGACTCCGTTGCAGATACTGCTGGGCGTCCTCTAGCGGCACCATTGCAAAGTTACGATCCAATTGGCCGTTCAGCGCCAGGATACCGTCGATCTGTAGATGGATACGTTTTGGTTGCAGCAGCTTCATTTGTATTTGTGGATCGCTGTTGGGGATTATGACTGTCAGCCAATCACCTTGTTTGACTTGTAACGTGTCTGCAACACCTTTACCAATGATGATCTTCTGCTTACCAGACTGAAAACGCTGCCAGTCATCGCCATGAACGTAGCGTGGCAGCGCGCTCAGCCGCGATTCTTGAATCGAATCGACACCTTTTACTCGGATGGTTTGTAACTTATCATCGCGCTCCACCAGACCAGTAAAATTCAAATAGGGCGCTGCAGCAAGGATGCCAGGCACCTGTTCAACTCGTTTTATCACCATTTTCCAATCAGCAAATGGTGGATCAACGGGTTCAATTTCACCGTGCGGCACCACCGCTAAAATACGGTTGTTTAGCTCGCGCTCAAATCCATTTATGGCGCTCAAAGCAATAATTAACACTGAGACACCCAGTGTGATACTGATAGTGGAGATAACTGAAATTAGTGATACTATACCGCAATGCCGCCGTCCTCGACTAAAACGAAGCGCAATTTGCAATGACAACGGCATGCTCATTGTGCGACTTCTAGCAGAGAGCCATCGCGCATTTCCAACTGCCGTTGCAATCGTTTTGCCGACTGTAAATCATGAGTCACCACAAGGAAAGCGGTGCCTTGGCGAATACTCAGCTCGACAAGCAATTTAAAGATATTATCAGCATTTCGCTGGTCTAAGTTGCCGGTCGGCTCGTCAGCTAAAACTAACGCAGGATGATTCGCTAGCGCACGAGCGATGGCAACTCGCTGTCGCTCACCGCCAGAAAGCTCAGCAGGACGGTGGTAGCCACGTTTCTCAAGCCCGACTGCAGCTAGCATCTCTTGTGCTGCCTCCTTTGCCTGAGTCGCTCTGGTGCCTCCTATTAACATCGGCATTGCCACGTTCTCCAGTGCAGAGAAATCCGGCAGTAAATGATGAAACTGGTAAATAAACCCCAATCTGCGGTTGCGCATCGTGGCGCGTTCTGTAGAAGAGAGCGTATTCAATGTCTGACCTTCAAAAATCACTTCGCCACTGGTCGGCTCATCCAGACCACCTAAAAGGTGCAGCAGTGTACTTTTTCCGGAACCAGAGCTGCCAACAATTGCCATCATTTCTCCAGAATGCAGTGTGAAGCTAACATCACGAAATACGTCGATATAAAATTTGCCTTCCTGATAGCGTTTGCTAAGTTGGGAACACTGTAACAACGGAGCATCATACATATCTTAAAGTCTCAATAGGATGAATAGAAGCAGCGTACCAGGAAGGATAAAGTGTAGAAAGTAGTGCAGGCACCATTGCTGACAGAGCAATAACTACCACTTGTAGTGGTTCAATAGCAACCGGTAACATCGCTCCGTCAAGTAGCACTCCAATGGCCGGCATCAGTCGGTTAAATTGACTGGCGAGCAACACGCCAAGTCCGGTGCCGAGTAACACGCCGATGATGCCAGCGCTAGCTCCTTGTATGATAAACACCAGCATTACCTGGCGGCTAGTCATTCCCTGGGTTTGAAAAATTGCCACTTCAGCTTGCTTTTCCATCACTAGCAGTCCGAGCGAGGTAATAATATTAAATATCGCTACTGCGGTGATCATGCTTAACAGCAGGCCCATCATATTTTTTTCCATTCGCACAGCCCGGAACAATTCACCCCTTTGGGTACGCCAGTCTTTCCATACTACCTCCTCAGGCAGAGGTTGGGTGCTTAACTTCTCTACCGCTAGCAGCGGCTGCAGCCACAAACGCCAACCGGTAATTTCACCAGCTGGATAACGCATTAATCGTGATGCATCTCGCTGATTGACTAGTAGTTGATAACTATCAACCTCACTATTTGCGTCGAAAGTGCCAGCTACGGTGAACAACCGCTGGCTGGGAATACGACCTATTGGCGTAAACTGACTGGCGCTAGGCACCATTAGCCGCAACTGATCGCCGCGTTTCACGTTCATCTTTGTGGCCAACTCGTTTCCCAAGATCACTCGATACTGACCGGCTATCAAGTCATTCTGACTGGCATTTACTAGATAACGTGACAACGGTTCGAAATCGGTTGGGTTGATGCCTAGCATAACTCCTGCTGCTACACTGCGCGCACTTTGCAACACCACATCTCCAGTGGTCAATGGCGTTGTGCGTGTCACTCCTATGAGTGCATTTGGTGCTGAGGCTGGAATGTGTTTGGGATCTAGTCGCCCTTTAGGGCTGGTCAGCAGCGCGTGAGGCATAAGCCCGAGAATATTGCTTTCTAGCCTGTGTTCGAAACCGTTCATCACCGATAATATGGTTACCAGCGCCATCACACTAAGCGCGATGGCGCTGGTAGGAAACCAGGAGACAAAACGACCAAAGCGGTCTGATACTTGTCCGCGCATATAGCGTAGACCAACATATAATACGATAGGCTGATACATTAATTTCTATTTGGATGATTACAAAAGTAAAGTAACTAAGGATAATGAGTGAATCAGGAAGTATTAACCGGCTGAATAGCTGAATTATATTCCTGAAGCTACGCGTGATTTATTTGTTGGCTCTGTCTAAAATAGAATTAATTATATTATAATACAAACATTATACCTATTTATCCAGCCAGGCCAGAAACTAATCTTAAGTCGGTTTATTGACTCTGCAAAATCAATTATGAACACGTTATCATCTTTAAACCACCACTCCAAAACTTACCACCAATATATAAAACGTACAACGACCAACATGATGGGATCCACCAATTCATCCAGTCATCTATCATCTAAGGAAATCACGTCCGAACAACTTTCTATCCTATATCGCCTGCTAACGCCTGCTAATAATAACGCGTATCGCATCACTCTGCCAGTTGATATTTTGATACATCAGGCTTACCTGTCTTTTGCCACCATGAGCGTTATTAACCATTAAGATAAACTCTTACCGTGTGGTATACATGCGCTCAGCTGAAAGAGAATTGGCTGCCGAAATGTTAATCAAGGGATAAAACACAACGAATTTGCAACCTATGGTATGCTGCTAGATTTCTATCCTGATTAAGTAACGAAGAACTGTACCACCGAGTTAATTTTTCACGTTAGTATTTTCAATTAATAATGAAATAGATAACCTTTTTATTTTCAACAAAGTGGACGTTGAACATATCTTTTAACAAGTGCGCAAAAGTATCACGTCAACTGAGGGACGAACACTAGTAGCTGCTGTTTAATTGTCCTTCCGATGGGCACCTTTTGATTATCAACATCATCACTCTGGAAACCGTCGTACCTATTTTGGAAAGACATTTATGTACACGATTTAACGATTATCATCATACCGTAAGAGTGCAACTGGTGATAAAAACAAATATGACAATTTGGTAGCATGTGAAGCCATCCTGCGTGAAGTATTTCACAGCGGCTAAGTGTATTACTTTCAACCACGGCAAATATCCGCATCTTAGCACTTACTGACTGATAGCTTGGGTTGGTTAAAATTCGCCTGTGATCTGAAAGATCGTACAATGTAGTTACTATCTCTGGCTTATTTAATTTTCTATCAGCATCGCTATGCAGCACATTCTGGAGAATGCAGTCAAAGAAAGATGTGAACTGCATCGAGCCGTGCATCCTGATACAATAACAGCATCAAACAGCGATCACGGTTTTTCTCAAATATCCACCAATGCTTTGTTCTGTTGGTATGACTTCGAGTCCCATTTGTATAGAGGTGACACTTCATTTAGGCGTAGCAACTAGGACAGTTTGACATCCCAGTCAACGGATTTGATTTTTGGTGGCATGAGTATCGGCTCTCTGGTAGCCAGTGGTTGGGGCACTAGCTCCACAGCCAGCTGTGTTATTTCGAGTTGCAGAAACAAACCAGCACCTTTCCACTTTAGTGGTATTTGATTTTTCGTTAATCATACAGCAGTTGTAAATGGACCTAGGAGTACACGAGCGCATCTCCTTTAAGCTGGCGTCTCTTGGGCAATGCCTTTACCAAACCAGATAATTTCTCCGGTCTGTACTAACATCAGTTGCAAATCCAAATCAGGATGCTCTGCATCCCCACTAGCGGTGCTATAAAGCATGTATTGTGCATTAAGATAGCGCGCTAACCCTACCGCTTTGCTGCGTAACTCCAGGCTATCATCGGCTGATAGCCCTAGAATCTGACGTGCTGAATTCAGTGTATCGATGCCGATGACCTGAAACTTACTGCCAGCATCTGTGATAAGTCTGGTGAGCGTCTCGGTCGCTTTCCCAACCTGAAGACTGCCATTGGTACTATTTTTCATGGTATTTACCAACAGTACACTACCATCGTTGATGTTGCCCATTGTCACCACTTGCTGCACCAAGGGTGATAGACTAGCCTGCCAGTCAACGGATTTGATTTTTGGTGGCATGAGTATCGGCTCTCTAGTAGCCAGTGGTTGGGGCACTAGCTCCACAGCCAGCGGCTGAGTCGGTTCAATAGTAACTGGCTGCAGTTGAGGAAGATTGGCGGTACAGCTGGCTAGCACAGGAGCTGAGAAAATGATTAAGGGAATTTTTTTCATTATAAACTCAACGTTGACCAGCTATTACAAAAACAAATATTAAGCTGGGCGTGCTTCATACCGAAATTATCATTCACCACTTCTCTAATACTTCCCTGTCGGGGAGCATAAACCAGAGTGCACGTGATAGCTACTGGTATTACATACAGCCTCTATATCGGTATCAATAATAGCAAACCAGTGCTGGTGACTAGTATACAAAAATCAGTACTCGGAAAACTATAAGAACGCAGTCAACTAGAGGTAGCATAAATCATCTATGGAACTGTCTGTCATTACAGAATATAAAACGCACAACTTTTTTCAGCGTATCATACCACTAACGGACCGAGTGATCTTCCGCCCAAAAGATGCATATGCAGATGGTAAATTTCCTGGCCGCCGTGGCGATTACAATTTACTATCAACCGATAGCCATCCTCACTGATTCCCTCCTGTTTGGAGATTTTCGCCGCAACAGTAAACAATCGGCCTAGGGCCACCTCATGTTCTGTGGTCACGTTATTGACAGTGGGGATAATCAGGTTGGTGACAATTAAAATATGGCTTGGCGCCCTAGGGTTGATATCACGGAAAGCGGTCACTAAATCATCCTGATACAGGATATCAGCGGGAATTTTCCGGCGGATAATTTTACTAAAAATCGTCTCTTTGGCCACAGTGGCATTCCTTATTTCTTGAAGTTGACAACGGCAATATGTATGAGGAGTTTCCTAATTTTCACCAGCCATGTTATTAAAATAATCCATTGTTAGCGCGCAATGGCGGACAAACGTATTAACCATAGCAAGCAGAAAGGGGTTTTCTCTCTGTTTGCATAAAATCTGTAGTCATCATATCCTATGATACAGACAGACATTTATTAGGTATTGACACGCCTGTACGTCACAGCATGCATTGCCATACTATACCTCACTGTTGCTGAGACAGTGACTCAGCAGCCGCAGCGCATTGTGCAGACCGGAATGTTTAAGTGCAGTTTTACGGCAATCAGACTGTTGAATCAAAACTTGTCATGCGTCAGCCTTACCCAAACGCAGATGGAATTTCTCACAGAAATAATGTTATTTATGATTTACTTAATTAGAGTAAAAATATTATTTAATGTCGAGTTGGCGAGGGATAGTTACATGAAACAAACGGCCAAAATTGGTAACAGTAGCAGCGGCTAACTGTACCAGCGAAACACCTTTCTGCGTCGCTATATACTCCGCAACATCGCGCACATAAGCCGGCTGGTTCTCTTTGCCACGGTAAGGCACCGGCGTCAGATAGGGTGAATCAGTTTCTATCAGCAACCTGTCCAGTGGCACATAACGCACCACTTTGCACAACATCGCAGAGTTGCGAAATGTTATAATTCCAGAAAAGGAGATGTAAAAATTCATCTCCAGCAACATCTTGGCTGTTTCACAATCCTCTGTGAAACAATGCAGTACACCACCGCACTCTCTGACTTGCTCTTCACGCAAAACAGCTAACGTATCTTCGCGTGCATTACGAGTATGCACGATGACCGGCTTATTCTGTTCCCGACCTACACGGATATGTTCGCGGAACACTGCTTGCTGCTGATCCTTATTGTCCTGATGGTAATAGTAGTCCAAACCGGTCTCGCCAAGCGCCACCACACCTTCTCGGGCCGCCAATCGCCTCAGTTCGGAGAAATTGTAAGGCTCATCAAGATTAAGAGGGTGAATACCACAGGAGAACAGTACATCAGCGCGCTGGCCGATCATCTTGGTCATGGTATAAAAGCCGGGCAACGTGGTGCAGATCGCTAATATTAATTTCACATCACGCACACGGGCTTTTTCCATCACGTCATCCATATTCTGGTGTAGCGTTTGATAATTTAATCTGTCCAGATGACAATGGGAGTCGACTAGAAACACAGCTCAACCTTTTCACATATCCGAGAAAGTAGTGCCAACGTCGGCGACACCTTTCTCCCAATTAAGTAAATGGTGAATCAGCAGCAATTCATGATTGATCTCGCTAACCTCGTGCCACTGACGTCGACAATGAAGCCATTGCTGCCATTGCGTATGCAATAGGCTAACCGACCAGAACGCCGCCAATGACTCCACCAGATATTGCATATCAATGTTGGCCAGAAATTTTCCCGCTCCCTGCTGCCATTTCAGCGCGTCGGTTAGCAGACTGAGCATCCAGCACAGCGGCCCATCATCTTCTTGGTTCAGTATGGGTAACAGCGTCAGCATATTGCCGCTGATGATAGCGTCACTCAGCGCCGCGCATAGAGCTAGCCGCTCCTGCCAACGGCGCGGTTGCAACAACGCCTTCGCCGCCAGCGGTGCACCGCTACACAAGCGCAGAGCAGTGCAAGCCGACAACGGATCGAAATTGTCCGTCTGCTGCAGCCAGAACAGGCTTAGCGCCTCTTCCGGCGCCGGCAGTGGCCAATAAAGACAACGACTTCTAAGTGTCAGCAACAGACGCGACGGATCCTGACAGCCCAGTAAAAAATAAGTCTCTTCAGGTGGCTCCTCTAACGTTTTCAACAGCGCGTTAGCAGCTTGTTCGGTAAGCAGCTCGCTACGAGGCAACCAGACCACCTTCAATCCCCCCTGATGAGCGCGGTTGTAAACATTGTCAATAATGAGGCGGATACTGTCTACTCCCAAGCTTTGTCTACCTTTTTCCGGCTCTGGATGATAATAATCAGGATGATTGCCAGCCTGCATCAAACGACAACTGTGGCATGTACCGCAGATTTTAATCCCATCCTGCCGACGGCACATTAGCCAGCAGCTGATGGCGTAACACAGTGACTCTTCACCGTTGCCTGACTGGCTATGGAGCAGCAAAGCGTGATGTCCTCGCTCCTGCTGATAGCAAGCCAGAATTTGACGATAAGGACCATTCAGCCATGGGTACCATTTCATGGAGAGAATTCCTGTATACGTAGCCATTGTGTCAGACAGGTACGAATCGCAGAATTGACTACTGACAGCGGCTGAGTAGCGTCGATGGTAACGATACGTTCATCCTCTGCTGCCAGCGCTTGATAACGCGCTCGAGTGCGGTCGAAAAATGCCAGCGATTCAATCTCAATACGATCCAACTTACCACGGGCTCGAGCGCGTACCAGCCCCATATCCTGTGGGATATCTAAGTACAGTGTTAGGTCGGGGCGAAAATTACCTAAAAACGCAGCACGCAGTGTTTGCAGTAAACGGACGTCTATACCGCGCCCGCCTCCCTGATAAGCCTGGGAAGAGAGGTCGTGTCTATCGCCTATCACCCAAGCGCCGCGAGCTAACGCTGGCTTGATGATTCCTTCGACTAATTGGACTCGTGCGGCGTAGAGCATCAGCAGTTCGGCGCGATCGGTGACTGGCTCGTCATCTACCCCTTCTTTGATGAGTTGGCGCAACGCTTCCGCCAACGGCGTACCGCCTGGCTCACGAGTGAAGACCACATCATGAATACCCTGCTGGCGCAAAATATTTACTACCTGCGCAGTGGCATTAGTTTTACCTGCCCCTTCCAAGCCTTCTATCACTATGAATTTACTATTCATGGATTTCCTTTTCACTTAGCAATATTACTACACTGTCTTATTGTGACTAACCGGATTGGTGGTGAATAATGTGACCACCCAGCCCGTCAGCGACGAAATCAGAAGTCTGATCCGGGCACGGCAACTGATATAGCTACCTTGTAAATAACTATCTGATTAGTCTTCAGTTTATTGTCGATACATAACTTATTAATAAATAAATTGGTGACTGATTCTCGCTCTTCTAATTTTCTTTTCAAATCAGTAATACGTGACTAAAAATCAAATAACTCGTCACTCTACAAATATTAACAATGTGAACAAAGCGCTATGTACAATGTTCTGTCGTAATATTGTCGGTGGTCTATCTCTCTCACCGGCACCACCGGCAACAGTGCGTTCGTGATGAATACTTCCTCTGCTGCCAATAAGACATCAGGACCAGTAGCTATCTCTACAGGTGTATAGCCTAAGGTCGGCAGAAGTAACAAAATCCTTTTGCGCATCACACCAGCAACACCAGCATAGTTGAGGATAGGAGTGTAAACCTGCTGTCCCTGTCGCCAGAATAGATTGGCGCTACCACACCCTACCAAGCATCCGTCGGTATCCAGCACTAGCGCCTCATCCGCTCCATCGCCTTCCAGATGGGCACGGATTAGCACCTGTTCCAACCGATTAGTATGTTTAATTCCCGCTAATAACGGATTACGTGCCAAACGCACCGGGCTGAGACTTAGCCGGACTCCATCTTGTCGCCAACGTGAATAGTGTGTCGGAGCCGGGAAGCGTGACACGATCCGAACCGGAGCGCCACAGCCGATAAAGCTATAGCCGCGCCCACCGATGCCGCGGCTTATTAACGTTTTTATGACACCGTCACCACCGCTAGCTGCCGCTATTAGCATATCCTGACGCACGACATCAGGATTGAATGTCGTGAACAGTAATCGCTGAGCTGCTTCAGCCAGCCGCTCAAGATGCCACTCTAGCAGTAGAATAGTCCCATCCAGTATCCGGGCGGTGGTAAAGAAAGCATCGCCAAACTGCAGAGCGCGATCGGTTAATAGCAACTGCTGCTGCGGAATAGAATTAACCCAATGCATCTTTCTTCCTGATTCCTGAGCATCACCCCTACAGATGGTCTAGCCACCAATATCATCGGCATCTGACTCTCATCTTACCAAAACACTCGTTAAACACCTCTTTCATGAGTTTCCTGTATCACTGGACAACATAAAAATGCTGTGATTAATATACATCAGCTTATTGCGGATTGACAGGACCGTGCCACACCAAAACTACTGGTCGGTATACTGTCTTATGACACTCGGCATTTCGTTTGATGCACTATTTAAGGCTGGAAATTCTGAACTACCTCTTACTGATGGTAATGCCATGCTGGATTTTGCAAAATGTGTTGTAAAGGAGAGTAGTGTCAAAAAAAAGTCGATCAGACACTTGCTACTCTGCCTAAGCAAGGAGTTCGCTCTAAATAAATTTTTTACGATATTGCCGATAAAAAATAGCATGCCTAATCTGGTCACAATTGCTCCTCATTAGGACACGTTTACCTTATAAAATAGTTTAACTGTTAGACTAAAACTTTAGGCGATCTGGTGACCGCCTAAAGATGGTCACTTACTGCTGACGTGCCTGAATAAAGTCAATTGCTGCCTGAACGGTAGTAATTTTTTCAGCTTCCTCATCTGGAATCTCGGTATCAAACTCTTCTTCTAACGCCATTACTAATTCAACGGTGTCAAGAGAATCAGCACCGAGATCATCAACGAAAGAAGCACTGTTCACAACCTCTTCCTTCTTAACGCCTAGTTGCTCAGCGATGATTGCCTTAACGTTTTCTTCGATAGTGCTCATGCTCTTAAATTTCCTATCACAACTCGCTTGCGCGATGGTTTTCGTAATGTATAAGATACTGAAAACATGTAATTCAATCCCAGCTGGTCGAACTACGATTTCATGCTATTTTGCGGTTTTACCACAAATAGCACAAATAATTTTTGTGATTTTTAAAGCATATACATGCCGCCATTAACGTGTATCGTTTCGCCAGTAATATATGCTGCCTCGTCAGAGGCGAAAAAAGCCACAGCACTGGCGACTTCCTTCGGATCACCAAGGCGATTTGCCGGAATCTGGAACAAAATGCCCGCACGATGTTCATCTGTCAATGCTTCGGTCATATCGGTGGCGATAAAGCCTGGTGCCACTACATTAACCGTAATGCCGCGCGAGGCGACTTCACGAGCCAATGATTTACTAAAACCGACTAAACCTGCCTTAGCAGCAGCGTAGTTTGCCTGCCCAGCGTTACCCATGGAACCTACAACAGAACCGATCGTAATAATTCTACCATAGCGTTTTTTTATCATGGTTCGTATTACTGCTTTAGATATACGGAATACAGACGTCAGATTAGTATCAATAATAGACTGCCATTCATCCTCTTTCATGCGCATAAGAAGGTTATCGCATGTAATACCCGCGTTATTTACTACAATATCCGCATTACCAAATTCTGATCGCATTTTCTCTAAAATCATGTCTATGGAAGAGATATTGGAAACATCTAATTCCATCCCCTTTCCTCTGTTGCCAAGATAAGCACTAATCGCAGCAGCGCCCATTTCGCTGGTAGCGGTTCCAATCACCGTTGCGCCACGAGCTGCGAGCATCTCCGCTGTTGCGCGGCCAATGCCGCGGCTAGCGCCGGTCACCAGCGCAATTTTATTTTTAAAACCCATTTCTAAACCCCATGCTGTTCAATCGCTGCGGCCAGCGAGGCTGGATCGTTCACTGGCGCGCTTGATAAGGTGCCAACAATTCGTTTAGCCAGTCCGGTAAGCACTTTGCCAGGGCCTACTTCCAGTAATACCTCTATACCCTGGGCTGCGAGGAGCTCTATAGTTTCAGTCCAGCGCACCGGGCTATAAAGCTGACGCACCAGAGCCTGTCGAATGGCTGCTGGATCCTGTTCCGCGCACACATCCACGTTATTGATAACCGATACCTGCGGAGTAGAGAACTCTACCATCTCCAGTGCTTGCCTCAGCTTTTCCACAGCTGGCTTCATAAGTTCACAATGGGATGGGACGCTGACCGGTAGCAGCAGTGCGCGTTTAGCTCCGGCTTTTTTACAAGCCACACTGGCACGTTCCACCGCGTCCTTATGGCCGGCAATCACCACTTGTCCTGGTGAATTAAAGTTCACCGGTGAGACAATTTTCCCCTGTGCAGCTTGTTCGCAGGCAGCGGCAATGGCATTGTTATTCAGGCCAATAATTGCGGACATTGCTCCAGTGCCCGCTGGGGTAGCTTCCTGCATTAGCTTACCGCGTAGCGCTACCAGCTCAACGGCTGCGGTGAAATCCAGGCTGCCGGAACAGACCAGAGCTGAATATTCACCCAGGCTATGGCCAGCCATCAGAAGCGGCCTCTTACCGCCATGTTGCTGCCAGATACGCCAAATCGCTACCGATGCCGCCAACAATGCCGGCTGAGTTTGCTGTGTTTTATTCAGCTCTTCAGTCTGGCCTTGCTGCACTAGCTGCCATAAATCATAGCCTAAGACGGAAGAGGCTTCTGCGAAGGTCGTCTCCACCACTGCATGGTTTATTGCAAGTTCCGCCAGCATACCTACTGTTTGGGACCCTTGTCCTGGAAATACCATGGCAAAAACAGTCATTTCCTGTAGATTAAAACCGTAGTAGTGCCGATCCCCAAGTAAAACCGCCGCCAAACGCCTCCATCAGCACCAGATGTCCCGGCTGAATCCGGCCGTCGCGAACTGCTTCATCCAGAGCAAGCGGCACTGAAGCAGAAGAAGTGTTACCGTGCCTGTCAAGGGTGACTACCACTTTATCCATACCCATACCCAGGCGTTTAGCAGTAGCAGTGATAATGCGTAGGTTGGCCTGATGAGGTACTAGCCAGTCCAACTCATCACAATCGAGATCGTTGACGCTAAGCGTTTCGTCAACGATATGTGCTAGTTCAGTCACCGCAACCTTAAACACTTCATTACCCGACATCGTCAGGTAAGCGGAAGACGCAGGATCAACTCGGTTATGATAGGGCAGTGTCAGTAAATCTCCATAGCGGCCATCGGCATGTAAATGTGTGGAAATAATGCCTGGCGTTGCTGAACTCTTGAGTACCACTGCACCCGCGCCATCTCCGAACAAAATGATTGTGTCTCGATCTTCAGGATCTAGAGTGTGGCTCAACGTATCGGAGCCAATAACTAACGCATAGTCAACCGCACCGTTTTTGATGTAGTTATCCGCCACGCTCAGAGCATAGGCGAAGCCGGCGCAAGCCGCTGCCAAATCAAAAGTGATACTGTCATTGATACCTAGATCACGCTGGATTTGACAGGCAGAACTAGGAAAAGCATGGCTTGATGAAGTAGTAGCGACAACTATCATGCCAATTTTTTCCGCCTCGATGCCAGCCATATTCAGTGCCTGCTCAGCAGCATAGCGACCCATGCTAGAGACTGTTTCATCGGCATTAGCAATGCGGCGTTCGTGGATACCAGTTCGTGTGACAATCCATTCATCTGAAGTATCCACCATTTTTTCCAAGTCGGCATTAGACCGAATTTGCGCCGGGAGATAACTCCCAGTACCGAGAATCTTAGTAAACATGTACGCTTAATCACTCTTGGGTAATACCATATCCAGACGTGCGGCTATCTGCTCCAGGACCTGCCGTTCCACCATTTGCATTGCCTGTTCAATAGCGGCGGCAAATGATCGCTGATTTGCTGCACCGTGACTTTTAATCACAGTGCCCCGCAAACCTACCAGGCAAGCACCGTTATATTTATCAGGGTTCAGTTGGCCGAATTGACAAATCAAACGGCGCTTTATCCACCACTTGACCCACTTCACCAGACAGCCCTGCCTGCTGCTTTCCCGTGAGGATTCTAGAAATGATAGAAAAACTCTTATTACCCCTTCCATGGTCTTTAATGTGACGTTGCCAACAAAACCATCGCAGACCAGGACATCAGTTTTTCCTGTCAATAATTCATTGGCTTCAAGGTATCCGATATAATTGATCGATGGAGCATCCTGTAACATCATTGCTGCCTGCTGAATATTATTCAGTCCCTTGGTCTCCTCTACTCCGATATTTAGCAGTGCTACTCGTGGGTTATTTATTCCCACAATGCGCTCTGCTATCACCGCTCCCATTACGGCGAATTGCGCCAGCATCAGTCCATCGCAGACAACATTGGCACCTAGATCCAGCACCACAGTTTTGCCCTTCTGCTGGTGCGGCAATGCTACTAGCAGTGCTGGCCGCTCAATACCCTTCAAAGGTTTAAGTACTAGTTTCGCCAACCCCATCAGAGCACCAGTATTACCGGCGCTGACGCAGGCCTGCGCCTGTCCGCTCTTAATTACATCAAGAGCGATTTGCATAGATGTGCCGCGCCTTTCCCGTACGGCTTGCGACAATTTGACGTCACCGGTAATAACCGACTCAGTAGGAACGATTGTCAGTCGCTCAAGCAAAACGGAATCGGTTTTTACCAGTAAAGGATTAATAGCTGCAGGATTGCCGATAAGCAGCAGCTCAAGTTGCGGATATGAGACAAGTGCCTGCAAAGCTGCAGGCACCGTCACGGCAGGACCGAAGTCACCGCCCATGACATCTAACGCAAGGGTTAGACGTCTCAATGTATCGCCTTTAGGAATTATTTGGTAATAACTTTACGACCGCGGTAGAAACCGTCGGTAGTGATGTGATGACGCAGGTGAGTTTCACCGGAAGTTATATCCACAGATACAGTAGAGGTGGTCAACGCATCATGTGAACGACGCATACCTCGTTTGGAACGAGTGGGTTTGTTTTGTTGTACAGCCATGGACCTTACTCCTTGTGTATTTACAAACTGACTAACTATAGAAATATATTAAGTTTTTTCCTCTGTTGGATAATGCACTGGCAATATAGGTAAGGAATAATAATGCAATTTTTAATTACTTCTAACAAGTCTCTCTACGCCAAATTCATCAATAGTAGACTACCTTGTACGCTTTTAGCTACTGTATCCCTCCAGGCGAATAAAGATCGCAGCTGATTAAGGCACAGACAGTCCAGAATAACTTGTACTTAGACAAAGCCATTTTAAGCAATTACTAGACTCTGAATGATTGATTTTAAATGATAAAAAGAATCCTGGCGTTGACATTATTACTTTATACCCACCATAAATTTAGCGACACAAACTATCGCCTGTCAGAGTGTAGAGACCCGAATAGCTAAAGTGTTTCTAAACAGTTAGGTCAGTGGTCCAGGAAATGTTGCTTTTTACATTAGGGTGCGCATATTAACTTTGTAACGAGCAGGAGTCAAAGAAAAAGGGGTTTTGTACCGATTTTCATCATCTGTTCGTGCCTCCAGTAAAATGAACAGTTTAAATATTCGCACCAATTTTACCATATTGCAAACCATGATAAATAAAATCATTTTAGCTTCCTCACCATTACCATTATTACCCCGAGCTGCCAGAAAAACTTACTACTCTTTAAATTATCAGAAGCCGGAGATCGATGTAACCTCGCTCACCACCGGGGAGAAGACGTAGCGCCTACGGCGCAATAACTATCTATTGTCACGTTGCGTTTCCATGCACTTAAAGCGAGGAGATTTCTGGCTATGGTAGGGAATAGGATTAGAAAGGGGTAAACTCGACATCCATTCCACCATCTCCTAACAGGAAAAACACTGCAGCTATTTGTAATGGTCGCGTAAATGCCGCAGACACTGATTCAGTGATGCATCCAATGGGGCTTCGATGCTCAATGTTTTACCGCTTCCCGGATGTTCAAAACGCAGCGCAGCGGCATGCAAGAACAGGCGATTCAGACCGCACCCAGTTAGCTGATGATCGAAAACACGATCACCATAGCGTTTATCAAACGCGATAGGATGACCAGCATAGAGAGCATGAACACGGATCTGGTGGGTGCGCCCCGTCACTGGACTGGCCCTGACCAGGGTAGCGAGCGTAAATCGTTCCTCCACTTTAAAATGAGTTTCTGAGGGTTTTCCTTTGTTGTTTACTTGCACAATGCGCTCGCCAGTGGCGAGAATATTTTTCAACAGCGGCGCTACGACTTTTTTCGTGTGAGACTGCCACTGGCCACGCACCAACGCTAGATAATCCTTTTGCACCCCTTTCTCACGAAATTGCTCGTGCAGTACACGTAGCGTCGAACGTTTCTTGGTCACCAGTAGCACCCCTGAGGTGTCCCGATCCAAACGGTGCACCAACTCCAGAAACCGTGCATCAGGATATAGGGCACGTAGGCTTTCAATAACACCAAAGCTCAGATTGCTGCCACCATGTACCACCATGCCAGCTGATTTATTTAGGATGAGCAAATGATCGTCTTCGTAAAGAATAGAGCTACTTAGCACTGCGACTTTATTCAAGTTGGCAGAAACAATAGGCTGTTTGTTAGCCGATTGATACATCGGAGGAATGCGCACTTCATCACCGTTTTTCAGTTTGTATTCCGGTTTTATCTTTTTTTTATTGACGCGTACTTTACCTTTACGCACGATGCGGTAAATCATGCTTTTCGGCACCCCTTTAAGGTGTGCACGCAAAAAATTATCGATCCGCTGATCGACTTTGTCTGAGGAGATAGTGATAAAATATACACCGATATTATTCTCTTTCATGGGACGCGATTCTAAATGTATTGATACTATAGCGCTACTTCTTGATGTGATTAACTGTGTCATTGTTACAATATTCTAGAAGCCATCATTATGGATCTGAAACTTATCATCGAGGGCTAAAGTCATCTTGCTATATGCGTACCAGCAGTGGAATAATGCATTTATTTTTCCATGTCTTCACGTCTAGGACGAGTGACCAAGAAATTTGAAATTTTCCTGGTTCAGTCTAAACGCAGCAATAGTATAAGACATAATGGCTAATCGGTCAGTTATCGAGCTGTGGATTGTGGCTTGGCCAGCAGCTAAAAAATCCATTATAGCAATAACTATCATACGTTATTCCCTCTGTAAAAGTATTGTTTTCTATTGTTAGGAAACAAACTACCGAAATAATATGCCCCATAGAAAGCAAAATAACCGTGAAGTTAACGGTTTTGCTCTAAGTCACAGGACGGTTGGTGGTTATCTAATTATGTGGATTTTGCTCGCAGCTCTAATGCCAATACATAAAAATGAGTAAGTTACGATGAAAAGAATGTTAATTAACGCAACTCAACAGGAAGAGTTGCGCGTAGCTCTGGTAGATGGCCAGCGGCTGTATGACTTAAATATTGAGAGCCCGGGATACGAGCAGAAAAAAGCCAATATCTACAAAGGTAAAATCACTCGTATTGAACCCAGTCTGGAAGCAGCGTTTGTGGATTACGGCACAGAACGCCATGGTTTTCTGCCTCTGAAAGAAATTGCTCACGAGTATTTTCCTCCTCAATATTCTTACCACGGTAGACCTAATATCAAGGATGTGTTGCGAGAAGGTCAGGAAATCATTGTACAGGTCGACAAAGAGGAACGGGGTAATAAGGGCGCAGCACTGACCACCTTTATCAGTCTAGCAGGAAGCTATCTAGTGTTAATGCCGAACAACCCACGCGCTGGCGGTATTTCCCGTCGTATCGAAGGAGATGATCGTATCGAGCTAAAAGAAGCACTATCCTCACTGGAGCTTCCCGACGGTATGGGTCTTATTGTTCGTACCGCCGGTGTCGGCAAGTCGGCCGAGGCGTTACAATGGGATTTGGCATTCCGTCTGAAACACTGGCAAGCGATTAAAAAAGCTGCCGCAGGGCGTCCGGCATCGTTTTTAATTCACCAAGAAAGTAATGTTATTGTCCGCGCCTTTCGTGATTACTTGCGACCTGATATTGGTGAAATTCTGATTGATAATCCCAAAGTGCTCGATCTGGCGAAAAAACATATCGCTTCACTGGGCCGCCCAGATTTTACCAGCAAAATAAAACTTTACAATGGTGAAATTCCCTTGTTTAGCCATTATCAGATCGAATCCCATATTGAGTCAGCATTTCAGCGTGAAGTTCGGTTGCCTTCCGGCGGCTCGATCATTGTCGATACCACCGAGGCGCTGACCGCTATCGATATCAACTCCGCGCGCTCCACCCGCGGCGGTGATATTGAGGAAACCGCTTTCAACACCAACCTGGAGGCGGTAGACGAAATTGCTCGCCAGCTGCGCTTGCGCGATTTAGGTGGTCTTATTGTCATTGATTTTATCGATATGACGCCAGTACGTCATCAGAGAGAAGTGGAAAATTGCCTGCGCGAAGCAGTTCGTCAAGACCGAGCTCGCATTCAGATTGGACGGATTTCCCGTTTCGGTCTGCTAGAGCTTTCCCGACAGCGCCTGAACCCCTCATTATGCGAATCGAGCCATCATGTCTGCCCCCGTTGCGGTGGCACTGGCACCATCCGAGATAACGAATCTCTTTCCCTGTCTATTTTGCGCCTGATTGAAGAAGAAGCGCTGAAGGAGAATACTCATGAAGTGCACGCCATTGTGCCGGTTCCTATCGCGTCTTATCTGCTCAACGAAAAACGTGAAGCTGTTAATGCGATTGAGAAACGCCAGGGCGGCGTGCGCGCAATTATTGTTCCCAACGATCAAATGCAGACACCACACTATGCGGTGTTGCGTGTGCGCAAGGGCGAAGAATCCCCTACCTTGAGTTATTTGTTACCGCAGCTACATGAAGCGGAAATGACTCAACCGTCTGCAGAACCTAGTGTGGAACGGAAACGTCCTGAACAGCCAGCGTTAGCGGCTTTCGTTATGCCTGATCCTCTCTTGGTCAACGAGAAACCCTCTGCTACCGAGACCATAACGCAACAGGACCACGACGAGACATCTAGCACCTCCTGTGGCCTGTTTGGTCGGCTAGTCGCTGGCTTCAAGTCATTTATCAGTACGTCGACACAGCCGCCGGATGTTGGCGCCGCTGAAGCGTTAGTCATCGAGACACCAGCTATGCTGAAAACTCCGAGACGCCGGGAGCTCCAGAATCGCCGTAGTCAACTTCGGCAACATGCCCTCCACGAGAGTAGTGGCGATACAACAGTACTCTCTAATCAGAAAAATAGTCAGCCAAATAATGATCACGAGGATTCGCGCCGAAAATGTCTACAAATCTCGATCGAGATAGAAAGTACGGGCAAAATCATCGATCAGACACAGCAGGATGAACAAAATATCAAGGTACTTCTAGCATCTGAAATCCAGGTAGAAGCTAGCGCCGCTAGTGGTAGTAAGGAAAAGTCGGTTCAGGTTCAACCATGCCGACAACGTCGTGCCCTGAACCATAAAACCCACGCTGGTGATACAATTGAAACTGCCGCTGCTAGAATAATGGGCAACACCATCACTCCTTTCAATGCCGCGGTAAAAAATGAAGATGATGGTACCGGAAATTTGAATGGCGACAATAGCGTGCTAGACACTGCTGCCGACAACAGCCGTAACAGCAATAAGTCAGGTCTGCCGCGCCGTTCACGTCGTTCGCCTCGCCATTTGCGCATAAGTGTCCAGCGTCGCCGCTACCGTGGTGAGCGTTATCCTCTGCAATCGCCGGTACCGCTTACCAGCGCTATGGCGTCTCCGGAAATGGCCTTGGGTAAAGTGTGGATTAGCTATCCGATCATTCCTGTCAAGCAGTCGAAAAAGCAAGCGGGAGCTGTCGTGGGTTACGAGAAAGAAATAGTTACAGCCACAACAGCTACACAAAAAAGAAAGACAGCGACTTCGGTGAGAACCAGTAAAGTGCTGGCGGTCGAACAAGCGACGCTTGCGCCACTAGATTCTTTTCCGGTGACACCAAAGACCATCGCAACGTGTTTTGAGCATAACGCGCTTTAAGCATCATGCGTTTGTAGCTATGATTGAAACGAAAGCGCCAGCGTAGCTTCACTTCCGCTGAACTACCGATTTGATAGCTACGGTGACGTAGTTGGTCAAATTAAAAGTAAGACCACAAGGGATCGAATACCAGATATCTCCTGATGCGACCTTAAGTCCGTTTCGGTGGGTTTTTGTTGCCTACATTGTCTATCATTATCCTGATTCTGATAGTGCAACTTATTCACTCTTTAGATGGAGTCAGACCCCAATGACTGCACAGTTGACAGTATTAAGAATACGCAGGCCAGACGACTGGCATGTTCATTTGCGCGACGACGAAATGCTGCGCACAGTGCTACCTTACACCAGCCAATACTTTGGTCGAGCGATTATCATGCCCAATTTGATCCCACCTGTCACGACCCTCGCTCAGGCGATCGCTTACCGAGAACGTATTTTGGCGGCACTGCCGATAGGCCACCAATTTCAGCCGCTGATGACCTGTTACCTGACAGATGAGATGAACAAGCAAGTTTTGATTGACGGCTACCGTCAGGGTGTATTTATCGCCGCTAAGCTCTACCTGGCCAATGTCACGACCAATGCCAGTCACGGTGTGACTAATATCATCGATATTTATCCTTTGTTTGCCAAAATGCAGGATATCGGCATGCCGTTGCTGATCCATGGAGAGGTCACGGCGGCCGATATCGATGTTTTCGATCGTGAAGCACACTTTATTGAGAAAGTCATGGAGCCGGTTCGTCGCCAATTTCCCACTCTGAAGATCGTCTTAGAACATATTACCTCTAAAGAGGGCGTCGACTATGTACTGGCCGGAGATCGGTATCTGGGCGCCACAATCACCCCGCAACATCTTATGTTTAACCGTAACCATATGTTGGCAAGCGGCGTACGGCCGCATCTCTATTGTCTGCCTATCCTCAAGAGTAGCATTCATCAACAAGCATTGCGTGCGGCGGTGGCCAGCGGCTGCAATCGTCTATTTCTCGGCACTGATACTGCGCCGCACGCCAGACGGAGCAAAGAGTCGGACTGTGGCTACGCTGGTGTGTTTAACTCTCCTTCCGCGTTACCAATTTATGCTTCAATTTTTGAAGAGATAGGTGCACTGGAACATTTTGAAGCATTTTGTTCTCTAAATGGTCCGCGTTTTTACGGTTTGCCACTTAATGAGGATTTCATTGAGCTTCGCCATGAGGTAACCCACCAGCCGGCAACAATTCCATTAACGGACGGCCTGGGGGAAACATTGGTACCCCTCCTAGCCGATCAGATACTACATTGGAGCGTGGCGGACTAACGTGGACACCTTAACCGTACCAATGTTCTTCATTAGGATAATCTTGTCACGATGAGGTAGATAATAGTATTCAGTCTGGACTTCTGAATTCTGCTTGCGCGGCTAAAGACACCAGTCCTTTGAAATGGACTATACTGTTTAAAGTAATTGATTTATCAGTACGAGTGTTCGTCAATTCAATTTTCATTGTATCCAAAAATTAGTAATGCTAATTAAGTCTTTTGTCTGATAGCAATATACCTCGCTAGACAATACGGGTTATTTACACTGGCCACAAGCGCTAACTGTATAGCAATAGGAATTGCAAATTTAGGACTGACTATGTAATAGAGTGTTACATTCATTACTCCAGATTGCTAATATTATATTTGAAGTAACACCAAGCACTAACGTAGTTTCCGAATTGATTACATTCGCTAGGAATCATATATTATATTTTAATAACTAAGTTAATAATAATATTTATAAATGCTGATAAATCATAATACTAGTTGTCACCTTTACTAGGAAAACAGCTAATGAGCTATGTCCGGCAGTATAACGAGAAAAATCTTAGTAGATTGTTATTTATGTCGCATGAGATTATCATATTAACGTTGGTATAGTCGATCGTTGACTATTTTAATATTCTAGATATCTCGATTGTTAATGGTATACACTTAAATAGATCTAATAACGGGTCTGTTGACAGTTTTTAAGGAAAACCAGCAGGATAAAGATAATAGTTGTTGCCACTGCGGTTAGCAATAGAAGAGTCAGAAGCAAATGCAGCGGTATGATGCTTGAATCCGGTTCGTTGGTGGGTTTGATCAAGTTCGGGGAACTCACGGAGCATTATGTATGCCGTCAGTCTATAGGTAATAGACTGGGGTTTAAAGGTTCTTGGCTAACAATAAATCCAGAGCCACCACAGTGGCACAACGGTACCGTCCAGTTAAATTGATACTATTCCCCACTACCATAAAATAGTAGTGATTAATGATAGTGGTGTAGTTAGCAGAAAAAACATACACCACTTGTCGTGTCTTTGATGACTGACATTTAAAATTCTGCCGCAACACAATAGTGAACTTCGGGCAAACCTATAATCTATAAGCAAACCTGGCGCTATTCAAAGTCCATATGGAGAGACAAACCTCCGCACTCGCTGTAGGGACCTACTTAATAATAGGAATGTTCGCCATGTTGGTGCTCAGTTAAATCATTTACTCCCTTAAGCTCAGGAAACTTCTTTAATAGTTCTTTCTCAATACTTTCTTTAAGCGTGTAGTCCACCATGGAGCAGCCATTACAGCCACCCCCAAATCGCAGGATGGCATACATATCATCCGTGATTTCCATGAGTGTCACATGGCCACCATGGCTAGCTAGCTGCGGATTAATCTGTGACTGCAGCAGATATTCGATACGTTCGATAAGCGGTGCATCATCGCTTACTTTGCGCACTTTAGCGTTCGGGGCTTTCAACGTAAGTTGAGATCCAAATTTGTCTATGACGGAATCAATTTCCGCATCTTGCAGATATGGAGCGCTCAGTTCATCGACATAAGCTAATATCTTATCGTATTTCAGTATAGTATCGGTGGTCTCTACTGCATCCACCGGACAGTATGAAACGCCGCATTCTGCATTGGGCGTGCCAGGGTTAATAACAAATATGCGGATTTGGGTGCCAGGTTCCTGATTAGCCAACAACTTAGAAAAATGTTCCTGAGCGGCATCGGTAATATGAATCATGTTATTCACTCAAATAGTTAACTTAAAGGTTATAGTCATTATACGTCCGTTCTCTCACTGACTACAAGGTGCAGTAATACTCCATGGCTACATCTAACGCACCTGATGGTACAACACGACAGTTGACCTAATCTGACTAAATAGTGAACGACGAGCTCCTATCGTCAATAGAATTGTCCTAAGGGTGGATAGGCACTTTCCTAATTAGTTAATAACATTTAAATAAAATATAGACAGTAGCAACATCATAACAGGATGAAAATAACTGCCAGCATAGCTAACAGAAGGTACTGATTGTTAGTATAGTAATATTTTATGTTCTTACTTAAAACGGTGTTGTTATCTTAGCAAACGAGCGATACCAGCGATCATGATCTTGCATGCTATTGCATAGATGGGGACTGAATTCAAGAATATTATCAAGTATTATTTTGCGAATCACGCCGCAATTTTACTTGCATTTAGTTGATCTTTTAATTTGAGAATCTGAGCCCAAAATACTAGCAGGCTTCCTTAAAACAGTTACGTAAAGATTACAGCTGATATCTCCGATCGACGCCCTAGTTGGAAGTTAGCATTGCTACGTACCAATTCGACTAGTGTTTGCACCTTGTAACGTGCCGCTAGTGCGGCCACATAAAGTTGGACAGCTTGATACCACGCAGTGGTACTCTTGATAGAGAAGCTTTGCATTTATGAAACTTGCAGACAGCGACAAAACAGAAATAAGCGTCCTTGATATGCCATAGAGTCTAATTTAATTATCAGTATAGCCTAACACAACAGCAGTGATAAATCAGATTCTATCTGAATATGGCATATTTTATTACTAATCTGCACGGAATTACCCAACAAAGACATAATGTACTATAATTACTGGATAGCATCTCAGAATGATTTTCTTTGCTACTTTATTGAAAGCGAAGAGGTCGATTTTGACATATTTGGCATAGTCTATGATTTTATAATATAGTTGCCTTTACTATGTCATTAACTTAGTTATTTTATATAAATGTATTGCAATTAATAAATAAATTATCAGTATAAGTTTTTTCCAAGATAAAAAGAAATTTATTATTGAATGTTTCAAGTCACTTATATAAATTATTTTTGTAATTTTAGTGATATTCAAGAGAATTAATACAAGAAAAAGTGTTATTACACTATTTATCTTGACGCTAGAGGTAAAGTAAAAAATGACAACATCATAATTTAGATAGAATATTTAATAAATGTATATAAATAATATTTAAATTATTCTCATTTATGAAACATAATAATTAAAACCGATGCCTGTGGTAAAGGGCTAATTGTTAATGCCAATCCTTTGTCGATCACAAGAAGGACGCTGCATGTGGTGGTGAATGTGGCGTATTATGGCAACCACAGCTAGGTCAAGCTTGAACAAGCAGCCGCGAAATCAACCGGCGTCTGGTTTGAAGTAGAAAGAAACAGTCCGAGCATTAGGGCACCAGATGCAGCAACTATTATAGTTGGCTGTGCGTGGTGGGAATGTGCTGTAAATGTAACACTAACTGACATCACCCATCGATCCAGCTAGCTATCGTGCGACACATCATGCATGAATGTTCACACTTATCACCGTGCTAGTTGCTCTTACATCAGAAAGTAAGAGATTTTCTCAGGTGCAGTGGCACATAGGCATCTACACCGTTCGGATCAGAATTGTGGCCCCGATCTTGCTAGCGCTTTACCTGCCGTAGTATCGGTAAATTTATTGAAGTTATCAATAAAACGTCTGGCTAAATCGACGGCTTTGGCCTGCCATTCATTAGGATTGGCATAGGTATTGCGTGGATCGAGGATTACACTGTCTATACCTGGCACAACCATCGGCATTTCTAGATTAAACACCGGTAGAACCAACGCTGGAGCATGGTCGATTTCTCTGTTCAGAATGGCGTTGATAATTGCCCGGGTCTCTTTGAGAGAAATTCGCTTACCACTACCGTTCCAGCCGGTATTGACTAAAAAAGCATGGGCACCAGCAGTATTCATGCGCTTAGTCAGTACATTGGCATAAACAGTAGGGTGCAGGGATAAAAATGCCGCACCAAAGCAAGCGGAGAAAGTAGGCATTGGTGTCACTACGCCTTGCTCGGTTCCAGCCAATTTGGCGGTGAATCCGGATAGAAAATAGTACTGGGCCTGTTCCACCGACAGACTAGCGACTGGAGGCAAAACGCCGAACGCATCGGCTGTCAGGAAAATGATGCGTGTAGCGTGCCCAGCGCGAGAGACCGGCTTAACGATATTCTCGATATGATCTATAGGGTAAGATACGCGGGTGTTTTCGGTCTTGCTGTCGTCGTCGTAATCCACTTTACCATCCGCCAGCACTACCACATTTTCTAGTAGAGCGTTGCGGCGGATCGCCCGGAAAATCTCCGGCTCAGCCTCAGGTGATAGATGGATGGTTTTAGCGTAACAGCCTCCTTCAAAATTGAATATTCCATCGTCGTCCCAACCGTGTTCATCATCGCCGATAAGACGGCGATTTGGATCGATCGATAGAGTGGTTTTTCCAGTACCAGACAAGCCAAAAAACAATGCCACATCTTCGTTTGGGCCGACGTTGGCCGAACAGTGCATGGAAGCAATACCTTTTAGCGGCAGTAGATAACTCATCACTGAGAATAGGCCTTTTTTCATTTCACCTCCATACCAAGTTCCTCCGATGAGCTGTATACCTTCCGTCATATTAAAGGAGATAAAATTTTCCGAATGAAGACCCTGCTCGCGCCACTGGGGGTTGGTACATTTAGCGCCGTTGAGTACCACGAAATCTGGCTCAAAGCAGTGCAGTTCCTCAATGCTTGGCCGAATGAACATATTTTTTACGAAGTGTGCTTGCCAGGCCACCTCGGTGATAAAGCGCACCCGTAACCGGCTGTCTTTATTGGTACCACAGAAAGCATCAATAATAAATAGGCGCTTACCGCTAAGCTGCTGGCAGACCAGCTTTTTAAGGTGATCCCATGTTTGTTGGATTAGGGGATGATTGTCATTGGTGCCTTTACCCTGATCGGACCACCATATAGTGTCACGAGTCTTACTGTCGCGTACTAGATACTTATCGAACGGCAACCGTCCGGTAAAAACCCCAGTATCAACAGCTACCGCTCCTGAGTGGGTGAGAGTGCCGCGTTCGAGTCCGGTGAGGGTGGGATCAATCTCTTCTTCAAAAAGTTGCTCGAATCCAGGATTATACACAAGTTCACAGCAGTCAGTTATCCCATAACTGAGCAATTGTTGCGGAGTAATACTGTCATTTATCATTTCTCTGCTCCTTAGTTTGATAAATACAGCTAGCGCTTATTAGGGTTGAATGGTGATCGTGTCGAGAGATAAATTAAAGAATTACTTAACATGATTTACATTTTTGTGAACAGAATATATGGAAAATAAGTTATTACCTTAACATAAGCCTCCAGATAGATAATCGTTTTAGAGAACAAATGAGTCAAATCCTCCAAATCTACAACTCATGATCTGCCGTTAGTTACTATTTAATTAAGAGTCATTATCGTTGCAACATCAATTTGCTCATCAGCGTCTTTAGACTTCATTTTCTCTCTCAGATCTCAAGTTATCAACCTGGCAGCAATGAGTGTCTCTGAAAATCCTTAGCCTCGGGTCTAGAGTCAGTCTGCAGATAATAGCAGATGTCAAAACGGTCGACTGAGCCAATTTGATCCGTTGTTGGTAAAAAGTGGCCATGCTGAATCAAAGCTGGTGTGCACCACTTAACTTGTTGTCATAACTATTGATCTTTTGATCTTTCTCAGGGAGAATCCCATCTATAGGTTAAAAGTAAATAAAATAAGATACTGGCTAAGACTGGTCTAGTATGTTTTTATATTAAGTTGTTGGTATTAGCAAAAGTCAGCAAAATACAAAGTACCAATTGTATTGTCTCAACTTGATCGATATTAAGAACGACAACACTAATATAAGTCTAGCTGATCACAACATCTCAAATTGTTATCAGGATATCATAAATATCGTCTGAGCTCAATGCAGGACCCCTATGACTTCAGCTCTGCCAGACTTGATAGCTGCTGCAGTAGCCAGTCTCTCAAACAATCTTCATAGTAAACACTAGATATCCTACGTCAGCCGTCTGTTGTTCAGACGGTGCGCTAATAAAATTGAACACGGCATTGAACACTTCAATAACCATCAGCAGCAGACAAGCGTGGTAGCTGACATTTGTACCATAATGGGTACTAATCCGGCTTACTGTACAGTACAACACGGTGGATATTTAGCATCGACGAATGGTATCAATGATCATGAGCCTTCTTAAGTTTATGCCATTGTGATAATCCAACATAGTCACTACAGAAAACTGAAAGCAACTTAGAGAAAAGAATCCACAAGCCGTTGATTATATTGCTTTAGATAAAAAATCAGTTTGGCTGAGAATGGTTGGCCATTTGGACATATTAGGTAAGGAGATAACCAATCATACCTGGCTTTAGGCACTGATAGTGCTCAGCATTTTCTAACATTAATTCTAGGTTGTCTGGCACCAAAACAGTAATACGGTGGCCTAAAAGATAACCGAGTAATCAAACAAGTGAAATAATGTTTTGCTTCCATCACCATTGAATATAAGCACATACCAGTACGATGAGTTACAAGGTTGTCGCCAACAATGCACAGGCAAAGAGACTTGATGTAAATATGTATTGGGTACGTATGGTTTACGCTCACTGCAGCTAAGCACTGCGTAGTTTCAGCAGTAACGCCCAAGCACTAGCCATGAGCTGTATAGAGGATCCCATCAGCGCTGCAGGGGGAAACAGACAAGATATTATCGACAGATGAGAAGATGGTAATAAGCTCTCTACCTTAGGTATCAATGCTTTCCTATTTAATCCTCTGTTAAGCAATTTTATGCCCAGCACCATGTGGATTTGCTAGGCAAGATCTGTTCCGCCGCGTAGATGGGTGGCGCCCATTCTTAACGTACAATTATTGATCAATCAGATGGACGGGCATTCCGTGGCCATCCTATGCGCAATGTTCGGGAACGTTATGGATAAGAATCTGAAAAAACCCACAATACATCACGTGGAGACCGTTGCTAAGTCTCGCTTATTCACCGTTGAGTCCATTGATCTAGAATTCAGCAATGGCGCACGGCGGCTCTATGAGAGAATGAAACCCTCCTATCATGAGGCAGTGATGATCGTACCTATAATCGACGATCACCTGCTACTTATCCGCGAGTACGGTGTTGGCATTGAAGATTATGAACTGGGTTTTCCAAAAGGACTTATCAACCCCGGCGAAGGAATGATAGAAGCGGCCAACCGGGAACTGATGGAGGAGGCAGGTTTTGGTGCTCAATCTTTTACCTTTCTACTCAATCTGAGTATGGCGCCGTCCTATTTTTCCAGTAGACTTAATATCGTGATGGCACAGACGCTATATTCGAAGCGGCTACAGGGAGATGAGCCCGAACCCTTACCGGTTGTGCGCTGGCCGATAAGTCGCATGTTAGCATTGCTGGATGAGCCAGATTTTTGCGAGGCACGTAACGTGAGCGCGCTATTTCTCGTCCATGCCTGGCTGAATCAGACACTGCAAAAATGACAAAGCCCAGATACTCATGTCATGGATAATTCACTTTGATAACAGCGCACGATTTTAGAACAATGTGTTTCTCTTAACTGCTAGTTCTCTAGTAGAATAGTGTTCTATTATGAATCACCTTTCGGCTATACACCATCGATACAGTACTCCTGTCAGCTGTTGCCGAATAATCTTGGCGCCGCTTTCCTAATGTTGATACTCTGAATCGCTTCATTGTAACTGTGCAAGGGTCATAGCTAGAACTCCTTTCTAGCCGCAGTTATCGATCACTGTCAGGTCGTAGCTGGCAAATAGAAATCAACCAAATGTCATTATACCATTGTAAATGCTCCTGCCATTACTACCGTTGTGAACGTATCTTCCTTCAGAACTCTTAAGAAATTCCTGCCGCGACAGACGAATTATCCTTCATGGGGCTCCGTCGGGCGCGGTAGAAGAAGTTTTTTTGTACAATTCTACGTCAGTTGTATCCCATTACCACCAGTGGCCACATGAGATATCCCTTTGCTTCAAAGAGACGATACTGTGTTATGGATGTAAAGAACAACCACGCATTTTGCGCAACAGACGCAACACTAGGTTTGAGACTGAATGTCTCAGGCAATATTATTTAGCAGAGAGAAAGCTAAAGCATCACTGTAATGCTGATAAAGATTAAAACTCAGGTAACGCTTGCCAACAGTGAAGCGGCAATGCGTTAGCATATTTCAGTATAAAAATCAACAAAGAAATGATTCGAACGTATTATTGTCCGGTATTTAGTAGTGGGAGTATTACTTAAGAACGAATGCACCTAAGCAGCATAAATTAATTATTGTTAATATGCTGCTCACATCTGAAAGTGGACTATTGCCGTCTAAATCAGACAAAATCTAGTATGCAGCAACAAAATATGAGTTTTTTCATTGTCAATTTAATTCTATCTAATATTTAGATTAGGATTTAAAAATTTTTTATAAAATTATATTAAACATCATGCTGGTGATTTTTCTTTCAGTATAGGCATTAATTTAATTGGTTGCTAAACTATCGAGAGTATTGAGATAATTTTTTTGGATTCTCGCACTATTGCTCATAAAGTTCCAGTTCAAGTCTCTCTGTTAATTTGATTAACGGAGAGGATTGTCATTAACGAATAATAATAGTAATACCGAAATATGGCAGAGAAACGCAATATCTTTCTAGTTGGACCTATGGGTGCTGGAAAAAGCACCATTGGTCGTCAATTGGCTAAACAACTTAACATGGAATTTTTCGATTCTGATCAAGAAATTGAACGACGAACTGGGGCTGATGTAGGTTGGGTATTTGATGTAGAAGGTGAAGACGGCTTCCGTGATCGAGAAGAAAAAATCATTAAAGAGCTGACGAAAAAGCAGGGGATTGTGCTGGCTACCGGCGGCGGTTCTGTGAAATCGCATGAAACACGCAAGTACCTTACCGCCCGCGGTGTGGTTGTTTATCTAGAAACCACCATTGAAAAACAGCTTGCCCGTACACAACGCGATAAGAAACGTCCGCTGTTGCAACAAGTAGAAGCTCCGCCGAGTGAAGTTCTTAAAGTGCTGGCTCGCGAACGCAACCCGTTTTATGAAGAGATTGCGGATGTAACCATTCGTACCGACGAACAGAGTGCTAAGATAGTTGCAAACCAGATTATTAATATGCTGACAAACAGCTAATTCGAATTAACGAGTGCCAAAAAGGTTATTGGAGCGTCCTATGGAAAAAATTATCGTTACATTAGGGGAACGCAGTTACCCAATCACTATTGCTGCTGGATTATTCAATGACCAGACACCTTTCTGGCCGCTAACATGCGGCGACAGCGCCATGCTGGTTACCAACGATCTCATTGCACCATTGTATCTGGACGCTGTGCGTGATAAACTAATGAAATCTGGTGTCAAAATTGACCAGGTGATTTTACCTGATGGCGAACAGTACAAATCGCTGACGGTCCTAGATCAGGTGTTTTCTGCACTTTTGGCACAATCTCATAGTCGCGACACTACGATTATCGCCCTCGGCGGTGGTGTCATTGGTGATTTAGCCGGTTTTGCCGCTGCCAGCTATCAGCGCGGTGTGCGTTTTATCCAGGTTCCTACTACACTGCTCTCCCAAGTTGACTCATCAGTGGGTGGCAAGACCGCCGTCAATCATCCGCTCGGCAAGAATATGATAGGTGCCTTCTATCAACCCGCTTCAGTAGTCATTGATCTGGACTGCCTTAATACGCTGCCGCGTCGGGAGTTTTCTTCGGGTTTGGCAGAAATTATTAAGTACGCTATTATTCTTGATGCTGCATTCTTCAAATGGCTCGAAACTCATCTAGAAGCGCTACTGGCGCTGGAGCCGCGAGCTCTGGCCTATTGCATTCGTCGCTGCTGTGAGCTGAAGGCAAATGTAGTCGCCATCGATGAACGTGATCAGGGTCAGCGTGCGCTGCTCAACCTTGGCCATACTTATGGCCACGCCATTGAAACTTACATGGGTTATGGCAATTGGCTGCATGGCGAAGCTGTAGCTGCAGGCATGATGATGGCAGTACATGCTGTGCGTCGTCTTGGTCAGTTTAGAAATGCGGATGTCGAACGGATCAAGGCGTTGTTGCTACGTGCTGGCTTGCCAGTCAGTGGTCCAGAAGAAATGGCCCCTGAGGCGTATCTGCCGCATATGATGCGTGATAAGAAAGTCATCTCAGGTCGACTACGTCTAGTGTTACCGGTGGTGATAGGTAAAGCAGAAGTATGCACTAATGTGGCAAATGATATGGTAGTAGCATCGATTAAGGATTGCCAGGCCTGATCTGGCCAGCTGCGCATCTGGAGGTTTAGATATGTTTCTTAGGTAAGCCTTTCCTGCGTTCTAGCGCCGAACAATCCTTCTCATCGGAGAATATTATGGATGAGTTTAAATCGGAAGATAAATTGAGACCTGATACCAGTAGTCGTCGTTTCCGTCGTCAGAGAAAAAGCCCTACCATACCGCAGCCGGTATCTAAGCAGCATTTGATAATAGGTATCACCATTCTAGTACTAATGATAATAAGCATTAGATCGGCGATAAAATCTCCATTTCATACTAACTCCGCCCACCGGGGAATAGGTAATAACGATCAGAGTAACATCGATCTTTCCGGATCGACCTTCAGTTCCGATGCTAACTCGTCCTCTCCTGGTGCCAGGATGCCGGTGGGCACTGATCTGCCCAACAACAGCGAGTTGCAAGAATTAAGCACACTGCAAATCCCCCAAAATTCGACAGACACCGTGCCAATGACTCCACTGAACAGAAAGCAGCGTATACAATTGTCAGAAAATATGCTCGATGCACTGCTCCAGCAAGAAAATAATATTAACGGAGTCGCATCGCAAATTAACGATCAGGGAGGGGCTATGTCAACATCGACCACCCAATATAAAGCGAAACAAAAACCTGTGGTACTGCTGAGCGACGACTGTCAGATTGCTGGTGCACCGCAAACATCCCTGGCTTCAACTCGTGCTGCCGTTCTTTCTACCTTATCTCCAGATAGCGATGACACGGCAGAGTCGTCGATACAGTTCGCTCCTGCCAGTTACTACACATTGCAGCTGAGTAGTGCGTCACAACCAGCCACACTTAATGCTTATGCACGCAAGCAGAAGCTGAGTCATTACTGGGTTTATGAAACCCATCGAAATGGAAGGCCTTGGTATGTTCTGGTAAATGGGATTTATCCCTCCCTGTCTAAAGCGAAAAATGCAATAACTCAGTTGTCGGCTAATGTGCAGGCTAATAAGCCTTGGGTACGACAGATAAGCCAGGTGAAACAAGACTATAATAAGTAAGTGTTCCTGAAGATAGACCGTAGTATTAGCTATATTATGTAGGCATGGTACAAGTTACGGTTCTGAGAGAATAAGTAAGTAGCGAAGGCATGAGTAAGGACCGCGCATTTTTAAAATGGGCCGGTGGTAAGTATTCGTTGGTTGAAACTATTCGTCACCACCTCCCGGAAGGGGATTGCTTAATCGAGCCTTTTGTCGGCTCCGGTTCAGTATTTCTAAACACAGATTATAAACGATACATCCTCGCAGATATCAATAGTGATCTCATTAATCTATTCAATATCGTCAAGAAGCATCCAGACGATTTTATTCGTGATGCCCGTGAATTGTTTGCTGTTGACGCCAATACTGCCGAGGTTTACTACTTTCTACGCAGCGAGTTCAATCTTTGTACCATCGCCTATCGGCGCGCGGTATTGTTTCTTTACCTTAACCGGCATTGCTACAACGGCCTGTGCCGGTATAACCTGAGCGGAGAGTTTAATGTCCCTTTCGGCAGCTACAGAAAGCCGTATTTTCCAGAGGTGGAACTCTATCGCTTCGCCGAGAAAGCTAAAAGGGCGGTGTTTGTCTGTAAGCACTATCAGCAAACTCTGTCCTGCGCGTTACCAGGTTCGGTGGTGTATTGCGATCCACCATACGTACCGCTCTCGACTACCGCGAACTTTACGACTTACCATGCCACTGGCTTCAACCTGGTCGAACAGCAGAACCTGGCACGCATCGCCAGCCAGCTAGCACATGAAAGTCGGGTACCGGTGTTGATTTCTAATCACGATACTGCACTGACCAGGCAATGGTATGGCGATGCAGTGCTATACCATGTCACAGTACACCGTACTATTAACAGCAATATTTTCAGGCGCAGCAGCGTAAGTGAGCTACTGGCGTTATATCTTTGTGACAAAGCAGCGCCAGCCGAAGACTGATAAAAACTGACGGGAGACATGGATGAAAAATTTTTTAATCGTCCCTTCTATCCTTTCCGCAGATTTTGCCCGCTTAGGCGAAGATACCACTCGGGTGGTATCCGCCGGCGCGGATGTTGTGCATTTTGATGTGATGGATAATCATTATGTTCCTAATTTAACTATAGGTCCTATGGTGCTAAAAGCGCTGCGCGGCTATGGGATTACTACTCCCATTGACGTGCATTTGATGGTGAAGCCGGTTGATCGTCTGATCCCGGATTTTGCCGCCGCCGGCGCTAGTTATATTACCTTTCATCCCGAAGCGACAGAGCATATTGACCGCTCGTTACAGCTTATCAGAGAGCATGGTTGTAAAGCCGGATTAGTGTTCAACCCAGCCACGCCACTCCACTACCTAGAATATGTGATAGACAAGCTTGATATAATCCTACTGATGTCTGTTAACCCTGGTTTTGGAGGGCAATCTTTCCTGCCTTCGACATTGGATAAACTGCGTCGAGCTCGCCGACTGATCGATCAGAATGGCCGGGATATCCGTTTGGAAGTGGACGGCGGCGTCAAAGTGGACAATATCGACGCTATCGCTGCCGCGGGCGCAGATATGTTTGTTGCCGGTTCAGCAATTTTCAGCCAACCTGATTACGGGGTGGTCATTAACGCCATGCGTCACAGACTGGCGGGAGCAATGGAAAATGCAGCGAAAGAATCGGACTGTTCGTAAGTTATTGTCTTCTATGTCAATGATATCTTAATCGACAACACACCTAGCCTAACCGCAACCTATCTTTTGATTTTGATGGTTATAAATTAGCTGACACTACAAAAACAGGCAGTACACTACTAGCGATGCAATTTAGAAGTGAAGCAGCCGTTGATGGAGGTTATGACTAATAAAACCAACGCCTTTCAGCGCGTCGTTGATTGCGTGTTACTTTACGCTCACCATTCAACGATGATTGATGTCACCGCTAAAACACATCACGTGCCGCTCTATCTGGTGATTGAAAATTTGAGATTCTTATGCCCCGTGAGCTATTGTTCGGCTGAAATTTATGAAATATTGCAGTAGCAATCCGCCAGTTACCTCAAATGCCGACATGATCTATGTCTATAATTACAGTGAAACGATCACTGTGAGTCATCAGGACCATATTCTTAATCGTTTTTCCACTTTTTTCATGCTCAAGTTATCCTTTCCATTAATGCAGGACGTTTAAATGAATAAACCTATAGTATTTAGTGGCGCACAGCCGTCAGGAGCATTGACCATTGGCAACTATATGGGTGCTTTACGTCAGTGGGTTAGTATGCAGGACGATTATAACTGTATTTATTGTATCGTCGATTTGCATTCCATCACTGTCCGTCAGGATGCCCAGCAGTTGCATAAAGCATCTCTGGATGTGCTGGCACTGTACCTAGCCTGTGGCATAGACCCGACTAAGAGCACGGTCTTTATTCAGTCACATGTGCCAGAACACAGTCAACTAGGCTGGTTGCTTAACTGCTATACCTATTTCGGGGAACTGAGACGGATGACTCAGTTCAAAGATAAGTCGATTCGTTACTCAGGAAATATCAATGCTGGACTATTTGGCTATCCAGTGCTAATGGCGGCAGATATTTTACTTTATCAAACTAATCAAGTGCCAGTAGGAGAAGATCAGAAACAGCATCTAGAACTGAGCCAAGGTATCGCCAAGCGATTTAATGCGCTATATGGAGACATTTTCTCAATACCCGAGCCGTTTATTCCCAAATCCGGTGCGTGTGTGATGTCATTGCTAGATCCGACGAAAAAAATGTCGAAATCTGATGATAACTACAATAACGTGATTACTTTGCTGGAAGATCCCAAATTGGTAGTCAAGAAACTTAAGTATGCGATGACCGATTCCGATAGGCCACCGGTCGTGCGTTATGATCCCGTCAATAAGCCCGGCATCTCAAATTTACTGGATATTCTGTCTAGTATCACCGGTACGCCGGTAGCGGCTCTGGAACAAGAGTTCATGGGTAAAATGTATAGCCATCTAAAAACCGCTGTCGCTGATGCAGTATCAGAGATACTGACTGAGTTACAGGCCCGCTACCATATTCTGCGCGCCGACTACGCCTATTTGCATCAGGTGCTGCATGAAGGGGCAGAAAAAGCCCGCTCCCAGGCGAGCGTGACTCTAGCTAAGGTGTATAAAGCGGTAGGTTTTGTCGCCAAGCTTTGATTCCAGCTAACTAACACCATCAGCTTGAACATATCAATCAGGCTATATGGAATTTCTCCATATAATCACCACTTTTCGTCAGAGTTAACAAAGAGGTAATTCTTATCAAAAACAATGGTGCAAAATACCTTACTCTGCTACTTTAATTATCGATTTTCATGAGACCACCTTTTCTATCAGTAACTTAACACACTCTGGTTAAGTAAGTGACCGAATGTAGTATTACCAAATTATAATTTTTCGACAATATCTGAATGTCTTGTTTAGACTAGTGTAGCGATGCGAAGTGATTACAATAGATTACTTCAGGACTGGTTTAGATACCAGCTCTTCCTCTGCTATCCAGCCATAAGTTTTTGTTTCTGGTATACAATTCTCCCTCAGAGGTGTTTATCTATTTGGCGCCGCTCTTTTCTCTAATTTGAGAAAAGCGATAAAATTCCACATTAAGTGCACTTAGTAAATCTTTGCAGTTTATTATGATTATCTCTTCACCGTATAATCAGGTCAAATCTACTTAGACAAAAACGAATTATGAAATACTATATTATTCTGGCAACAGCATTCAGCCAGATTGGTCTGGTTGAACAGACCAAAGAATGGGTGTTAGTGGATCTCGGCGGTGAAGCGTAGTGACTGATTCAAAATATAGAGCCGATTGGCGTAACAGCGAAGCAAATTTTGCTGACTTACAGCCCCCTCGATCATGTAGGTGCTGCCAAAGAACTTGCAACGTTCCACGACGTGCCGATTTCGGTCCGCATCGAGACGAAAACCTTTGCTGTACAACTTGCCAAGCCAGTGTCAACTGTTTAGCGTAGAAAATATCTGGCCTATAACTCCTGATAGCTGGTTATCGAATGGTGATACAGTGAATATCGGTAAACTAGATTTTAGCGTATTTCACTGTCCTGGTCATTCACTTGGCCATATGGTATTATGGAATAAATCTAAAAAGCTCATTCCGATGGGGCGTGCTGTTTAAAGGCACCATTGGTCGCACTGATGTGCCTGGCAGAGATATGAAAACGCTGATACGATAAACTTGCTATTATCTAATGTTGTTGGTGGGTGAAATTGCTTTTTTGCCAGATCATGGTCAGATATCAACCTTAGAACACGAACAGCACACTAACCCTTTCCTGCGGAAACCCGACTCTTTAACAATCTGCAATGCAAAATGTCAATACTCATCTAGTACGTGTTGCTATATAAGGGTTTTACGGGGCTAGAAACTTGTTTTCTAAAACTTAGAGAAATAATCTTTAGGCTGATAGAGGAATCTTAAAAACACACCTTCTTCTAGTGCCACGATAACTAAGGAATCAGGTTATCGGGTCTATACTTGTGGCACGCACTAGTCAAGTTGATTCTTATTTTCTATAAATTTATATAATTATATGATCTTTATATTAAGTATGTAGCGTAAAGCAACTGAAATACATCATCATTCATAAAATAGGCGAGAAAGGATATACCAGAAGTATATACTCGGATTTAATAGCGGTCAGTGAAAAAATTATCAATTATTTTACTAGGCTATGCTGTTTCTTGAGTAGGGCAGGGATACTAGAAAACTAAAAGGCATGAGGATTGTAAAGGTTTAGTTCACGATACACATACAGAGTCATCATACCTAGACAACAAGCTACAAGCATTTCACCGGTTTGGGCAGGCCGGCAATTTTTGTTGCCTGCTTAGCAGGGCCCTGAGGAAACAGATGGAAAAGGTAACGACTATCGCTTTTCTTATCACCGCATGCTTGCACCATGGCTTTGACCAGCATACGAATTGCTGGAGAAGTGTTGTATTGCAGATAAAACGTACGTACGAAATGGATCACTTTCCAGTGCTCTTTGCTCAAGTTAATTCCCTCTAAGCGAGCGATCTCTATTGCTAGTGCCTCACACCATTCTTCTGGATGAATTAAATACCCCTTGGCATCTGTACTAATTTCTGTGCCATTAAATTGCATTGCTACTGTCCAGTGTATACTTAACTGAATTGATGGAATACAGCACAGCAAATCGACCAGTCTGAAAATACCATTAACTTACCCTATAATAATAGAAAAATAGGAAAATTACGAGTTGCTACCACGTATACCTACGAAAATATTTACCATGCTAACTAAAATATTATAGAGTGAAACATAGAGGCTAACAGTAGCACGGATATAATTAGTCTCCCCACCGTGGATGATATTGCTAGTTTCCCATAAAATCGCTCCAGAAGAGAACAGAATAAACATCGCGCTGATAACCAGAGATAGCGCTGGGATATGCAAGAAAAGATTCGCGACCACAGCTACCAACATTACCACGAAACCCACCATAATCATCCCAGACAGAAATGACATATCCTTGCGGGTCGTGAGGACATACGTCGAGCAACACAAGAACACCAAAGCAGTGCCTCCCAGCGCTAGCATAATCACATCTCCAGCGCCAGATGCTAGCAACATACTGAACAATGGACCAAGGGCATACCCCATGAAACCGGTTAACGCGAAAGTGGCGAGAATACCACTTGGACTGTTGGCCAGTCTGTGAGTCAGAAATAGCAAGCCGTAAAACCCAACTAACATTAATAATAAACCAGGAGCTGGAAGACGTAATAGGGTGCTTGCAATGGCTGTAAATACAGAAAATGCCAACGTCAATGACAAAAGAAAATAAGTATTACGTAGTACCTTGTGGGTACTTAAAAGTGATTGCCTACTTGAGGATATTGCAATCAAACGATCCATAAATTTGCCTCTCAAAAATTGAGTTTTAACTAGGTACTAAATATTTTAAATAGGTTAATAGTTTGCCACTGCTGTGCCTATAGCTTTTACCCATCTTTACGCAGAAGTCAGGTAATTGGCTGACAAAACAAGACAAGCAGATTATTTAATATCTATATTTCAGTCAATTAGCGCACAACTCTATTTAATAATTAGATCGACTCTGTTATAGTTTATCTAATTTTAAGGAGGAGTGGCCGAGTGGTTGAAGGCATCGGTCTTGAAAACCGACAACGTGCAAGCGTTCTAGAGTTCGAATCTCTACTCCTCCGCCGATTTTCTACGCTTTACTATAGGTAGATTAAACATCTGATCTATACGCACCCCCTAAAAACTGCTGTTTAGCAGCCACCTGTACGGAGGGCTGATTTTGAAAAGGTATCCTAGATGTACTCAGAGTATTTTTTCTGCTTTAGATACACAGTTTCATTATTATTGGTCGCCATTGTAAATCTCCTATGCGGCTTTGCTTTCTCTAATTTTTGCCGGATACATAGCACCTCACTTGACTTTCATAAGCATATGTTAAATCCGTATCTAATCTGTTCAGTCAAGTCTTATAATTTAAGTATATCATTATTTTTAATTATTTATATTTTGGTATAAATAATACTGTCTACTTTCCTAGACTGTTATTAAATTTATCCTGACTCAACGCAACTTCCTTTGGAACATAGTTAGAGTATAAAATTGTAGTTTATGGTTTGACTTGTTTTGTTGCTACCGTTAGATTTATTTGATTACTGTATAAAAACTAGAGAGATAATCATCACCAACAGAGATGCGGATGTGATTTCGTTGACACGCAATAGTTAAACTTAGAAATGCAAATTGCAGAGATTAAATCAGTATTAGCGCTATGAGCGTCTTAGTAGTGTGAAGAGTTTTCCGCATTGCCTAGCATTATTTATTATATATTACACCAAAAATTGGTGTATAGGATCAGTAATACCGTAAGCACGACTCTTTGTTCCATTATTGTTCCAAGAATGCCAGAATATTGCAACGTATTAATAGTATGAATGATTTTACGGGCTACCACATAACGTTCACATTTTGAAACGCTATGACCAAACTTCCTGTTTTTAATCGTTCCTTGCTACATCCGCGTTATTGGCCAACTTGGTTAGGCATTGGTCTGCTGTATTTGCTAGTATTGCTCCCTTATCCTGCGCTTTATCAAATAGGCACCCGTCTGGGCTGGGTAGCCATGCGTTTTATGGGTCGCCGTGTCAGAATTGCGCGTCGCAATCTACAGTTGTGCTTTCCAGATATGCCGACGCCGGAACGTGAAGCGCTGCTGAAGCAGAACTTTAAGTCGGTCGGTATGGGGTTTATCGAAACCGGTATTGCCTGGTTTTGGCCAAGCTGGCGCGTAAAACGCTGGGTCACCGTCAATGGTCTGGAGCATATTCGGCGCGCGCATGGTGAGCATAAAGGTATTTTGCTAATCGGCATGCATTTCCTTACCTTAGAGCTGGGTGCACGAATTTTTGGTATGCACAACCCGGGGATCGGTGTTTACCGTCCAAATAATAACCCGCTGCTAGATTGGCTGCAAACTTGGGGACGTTTGCGTTCCAACAAAACAATGTTAGATCGGTCAGATATCAAAGGCATGATCCGCGCACTGAAAAACGGAGAGATTATCTGGTACGCACCTGATCATGACTATGGACCGAAAAGTAGCGTGTTCGCACCGTTGTTTGCCGTTCCGAAAGCTGCAACAACTGCAGGAACCTATACGTTAGTGCGCATGACGAAACCCGCAGTGATTCCTTTAGTTCCGCGCCGTCTACCGGAAGGCCGAGGTTACGAGCTGTTAGTTTTCCCCAATGAGAGTGACATGCCCATGGATAGCGATGTTACGGCCGCTTGCTATATGAACCAGGTGGTAGAACAAGCGATTCTGGTGGCACCGGACCAATATATGTGGCTGCACCGCCGCTTTAAGACTCGTCCACCTGGTGAACCTTCTATGTATTACTAACGTCACGCACAGGTGGCTTCTTAATAGCCTAAACAAGCTACTAAAATTGTCCCATACGTCCTTTCAGCGCATTTATATAACCCCTTGTCTTTGAATCCCCTGAAAGAGCGTTTCCTGCCTTGTTAAATTCCCAACTGCCATAAATATGTAATCAGGACACCATGACGCAGGAACACATCTTTATTAACTGGAAGCGAAACTTGTTTGTCGCTTGGCTGGGTTGTTTTCTTACTGGTACGGCATTCAGTCTAGTCATGCCGTTTCTGCCTCTTTACGTAGAACTGCTGGGCGTCTCCTCGCCTGAAAAACTGAATCTCTGGTCTGGTACGGTATTCAGTATCACGTTCCTTTTTTCTGCTATTGCGTCTCCAATATGGGGAGGTCTCGCTGATCGCAAAGGGCGAAAATTGATGCTGCTACGCTCGGCGTTAGGCATGGCGATTGTAATGATGCTAATGGGCCTGGTACAGAATATCTGGCAATTCCTGGCGCTGCGTGCTCTACTGGGGTTATTTGGCGGCTTCGTTCCCAATGCCAATGCGTTGATCGCCACCCAAGTACCACGTAATAAAAGCGGCTGGACACTCGGTACTCTTTCCACTGGAGCTGTGAGTGGCACCCTCATAGGTCCATTAATTGGCGGTCTGCTGGCGGATTTCTATGGACTGCGGCTGGTATTTTTTATTACTGCTCTGGTGCTATTCATCTGCTTTATTACGACTATGCTATTCGTTCATGAGCGTTTTCTTCCAGTCAAGAAGAAAGATATACTTTCTAGTCGTCAGATACTAGCTTCGTTGAAAAATCCACGTCTAGTACTGAGTCTGTTTGTAACTACCCTTATCATTCAGGTTGCCACCGGCTCTGTCTCTCCCATTCTCACGCTTTATGTCCGCGAGCTGGCCGGAAACTCGCAGAATCTGGCATTTATCAGCGGCATGATTGCTGCTGTATCCGGTGTGGCAGCGCTGTTGAGCGCGCCACGTCTCGGCAAGATTGGCGATCGGGTGGGGCCGGAGCGCGTACTGATTAGTATGATGGCGTTGTCAGTGCTACTGCTCATCCCTATGTCGTTCGTACAAGCACCTTGGCAGCTCGGTGTGCTACGATTCCTGCTGGGTGTCACTGATGGAGCGTTGCTACCAGCGGTGCAAACCCTGCTGATTTATAATTCCTCAAACCAGGTTGCAGGTCGCATTTTCAGCTACAACCAGTCGTTTCGTGATATGGGTAATGTCAGTGGGCCGCTCATCGGCGCGTTTGTCTCGGCTAGTTACGGGTTCCGGGCGGTTTTTTTCGTTACTGCGTTGGTAGTTATGGTCAATGTTATCTATTCTTGGTGGAGTCTTCAGCGTAGCACGTATTAGCTGTCTAAATTAATTTGAAAGTAAAGCAGCGCTATCTTAAAATGGTAAAGTGTTAATGTTATATTATCAAAGTAATCACCATAATTAGGGTAAACTTCGTTGTTTCTAGAGATCACGATATAAATTTCTAAAAAAATTTACAAAAATAAAATTTTTTGCTAATATACGATTTATCCTGAGTTTTAATGTGTTCAGCGTTTAAGTTCGGGAACACGATTCGGAACGCTGTCTATGGATATCTGCATTGTATACACGCCGTTGGCGTGTTATTATTAGACAGCGTCCACGGGCTTTAACGCTGGTACTGGGCGGTGATGTCAGTCTAACCTTCATTATTTACGCGAAGGACGAGTTCTAAATAAAATTTAGAAAATCACAATAGATCATCTAAAAACAGCTAGGCACCTAGTTGATAAGAACGATTATTTCCAGTAGTCTAATTTAGCATTCTGGTTGGAAACCATGGCCATTGACAAGTACCTGACGTGTCAGGATGTTCAATTCCTGAACAGCCCCTTCGGACGCGACATCTGCGATAGTGATTGTTCTTCATCATTCATACATCTTCTCAACGGATACACAGTAGGCATACACCAGATGTCATTAATAAAATTTACAACCTGCAAATTTTGCATTACATGATGCAAATACGGTGTCCTCTTCGTCCATAGACTGTAGAATGGTACTGATATGTACCGAGACTTCGTAAATCCTAGCAAGCGGCGTAATCGCTGGCACGTTGGGCTATTGCACCTCCAATCACAAGTTAACATCTGACGCTGTTTTAGTTCATTTTTGTCAGCAAGATTTTAATGTTTCAGGGAAAAGCGTGGCTAGCTTGTTCAATACCAAACCCCGACTGCATTATCCGGTAATAGTAGTAAAAGGATGTTCATTATCGTTTATTTGTTGCCATAACTCGCGCTTAGAGCCACTGTCCTCTTGAAGCACCGTTAGTGATGGAGTATATAAAGAAATCCCACCAAAATCACGTATTGCTTCTAGTCCGAGCCACCAACAGTGACAGTGAACGTCATTCGGCAGCATCATCACCTGATCAGGAGTTAACCTAGTGATCTGCGCTGGTGTCAGCATTAGACTTCTCACCACATCAGTTACCAGGTGGTGAGCTTCAGGCGGCAGCGAGTCCGTCACCAGCAACAAACGGGTATGATCCGGTAATTTGATCGCAACTTCCCCCTGCAGTACCGCCGGCCGACGGAGCCTCCATTGCGTAATGCCTAGTTGTTGCAACAGCCAGTCACGTCTTATCATCATCGCTTACCCCGTGTCAGCCACGATTCCATATTGCTATTATTATACAACCCATCGAATCAAAGGCAATTCAAGCACTGTCTCTCTACTTACTCAGTTTATTGAGGAGTTTTATCTTATGTTCACATTAACCATTTCTAGTAAAGTAATATTCCGACATCGGGATACATTTTTGGATAAACAGGTAGTGATCGCTGGCGATGTACGAGATTTGCTGCCAGCCCTGCTTCTTGCTCGAAGCGTGCGGGTCCACACTACTTGGTATCACCGTCAGCAGATACTAGCCCGTGTGCTAGGCGAACAAGCAGTGAAGTTCAGTCTGGTGGCCGACGCTAGCATGGCCGAAGGGTGCGACACCTTGATTTATTTTTGGCCAAAGAACAAGCAAGAAGCACTATTTCAGATGACAAATTTACTGTCTATTTTTCCGGTAGGTTGCGATATTTTTGTAGTAGGTGAAAACCGCAGTGGTATACGAAGCTCCAGACAAATGTTGGAAGAGTGGTGCCCTTTCGTCAAAATTGACAGCGCCCGGCGCTGCGGACTATATCACGGTAAGGTGGTTAAGCAGCCACAATTTAATGTGGACGAGCATTGGAAATCTTATAAAATTGACGATGTGATGATACAAACTTTGCCGGGTGTATTCAACCGAGATGGGTTAGATAACGGCAGCCAGTTATTAATTTCAACTTTCAATCAACAGTTGCAGGGTCAGGTGGCTGATATCGGCTGCGGTGCTGGTGTACTATCGGCGGTATTGGCGAAAAACGTGGCGAGCGTGCAGTTAACTCTGAGCGATATGTATATGCCAGCTCTGACAGCCAGCCACGCCACTCTGGCAGTCAATGGTCTACAAGGACGTGTGGTGGCTGGCGATGTTTACTCCTCTATCAGTGGCCGATACGACATGATTCTCTCTAATCCGCCGTTCCACGATGGTATGCAAACCAATCTGAAGATGGCAGAAACGCTGATTCAAGGCGCCACTAGCCATCTGAATATCGGTGGTGAATTGCGCATTGTCGCCAATGCGTTTCTGCCCTATCAGGATTTACTGAATGCAGTATTCGGCAACCATCAGGTGCTCGCGAAAAATGATCACTTTAAGGTCTATCAGGCTTTCTATAAGGCGAAAAACACACGCCGCTGGCCTTTACGCTGAAGCACCGGTACTATATGTGGAATAAATATCCGAAAAATCATAAATAATTCTTGACATTTAATGTCGATTACCAATCCTTGTGCGGCTCTAATTGAGTGACAAACTTCTGACTGTGTTGTGATAGCTAAACAAGATGCAAAATGCAGAGATGATGTCACTCGATTGCGAAAGAGTTTAAACTGCTATAAGTTGTTGTTGCCAGTAGCGCTTGCACTTATTTAGCCTCAAAGACATCAATGGCATGCTATTACATGATCCATAACAGCGTCGATCAAGCAGCTGGTTATCTTTTTTTGAAATGGACGCTCCTCTCAATTAAGAGGGCTTGTGATTTCGCTCAGACAAACCAACACCCAACCACCGTTGGGAGGTTGCCAAGCGTCGGTATTTCTCTACGTCTGAAAATGCCATCTCTTTTTTAATCTCAGTCTTCAGGAACCGTAGCATCATCGGCGCTTTCAGCATCAGCTTGCCAAAAGCTGAATTTTATCTTGATAACTAGTAAAACATTAGTCAATCTAACGGATTAAGCACTAATTTAGTCATGTTTAGCATCAAAAACTAATGCCTATCATTACCAAAGATAATCTCATCCATTTATACTTACCTTTACTAATTTAAAGCCTTGTCGTTATACTGGCAAGCATTTACACTTCAGATTGGACATTTAGTTTATTGTAGATTTTAAGTAAATTAATAAAAATTAAACTAAGCTTGATAAAATACCAGTCCAGCTTACATTGATTTTTATCAAAATAACTTAAATGTCACTGACAATATCCTTTATCAAGCGCGGCCCATGATAAATAAAGCCCGAATAGATCTGAATAAGCGAAGCGCCAACTACAATTTTTTCCCTGGCTGCGATGAGAGAATCAATACCGCCAACCCCAATAATCGGTAGTTTACCTTGTAACTCAGTGGATAATCTCTGGACAACTTCCGTACTGCGTAATTGTAACGGTCGCCCACTTAACCCACCGGCCTGGCAAGCATGATCCAACCCTTGAACCAGATCACGTCCCGTGGTAGTATTAGTAGCGATCACTCCATCAATATTATGGCGTACCAAACTATCAGCAGTCTGAACTAATTCTATTTCAGTAATATCTGGAGATATTTTTATTAAAACAGGAATATATTTATTATGATATGATTTTAGCGATGCCTGTTTATTTTTAATCGCCTGCAACAGATCATCCAGTGCCTCACCAAATTGCAAGGCACGCAGTTCAGGGGTATTAGGAGATGAAATATTCACCGCAATATAATCCGCATAGGGATAAACCTTCTCTATGCAGGCCAGATAATCATCTTTGCTGTGTTCAACCGATGTATCTTTATTTTTTCCTATACTGACACCTAGCACACCGCTGAAATGGGCTTTCCTAATGTTTTCCACTAAATTATCTACGCCGTGGTTATTAAAGCCCATATGGTTAATTAGACCGCCAGCTTTCGCTATGCGGAACAAACGCGGTTTTTCATTGCCAGGCTGGGCATGGGGCGTGACCGTGCCCACTTCGATGAAGCCAAACCCCATGGAACCAAGTGCGTTGATGCAATCGCCGTTTTTATCCAGGCCGGCAGCCAGACCCACAGGGTTTTTAAAGGTAATGCCCATACAGTTGACAGTTTTAGTCGGTACAGACTGACGCACTAACCATTCCAGTGGAGTGCCGGTAATACGCCTAAGCTGTTGAAAGGTCAGTTCATGAGCCCGTTCCGGGTCGATTTGAAATAATGCTTGTTTGATAATCGAGTATAACATAAAGTTTCTTGGTCCAGATTGCATCCGGTAAGGGTTTTGTTATCTGTTGGCACAAAACGTAAAAAGTGAATCAACGATAACCTCTAAAACATCTAGCTAGATGTTTTATCTACTAAAACTCAGATGTCAGACAGCGCCTTACTTATTTTCTCAAATAGATATCCCGACAAATTTTCTAATGCTTTCAGGCGTTCCAAAGCTGCACGTATTTGCCGTTGACGCGGTAGATCATAACGTTTTAGATGGATCAGCGGCTCAATCATTCGCGAAGCGATCTGTGGATTGCGAGTATTCAGCTCTGTCAGAATTTCTACCAGAAAGGCATAGCCGCTGCCGTCGACAGCATGAAATGCCGCTTGATTGTTGATAGTAAATGAACCGAGTAGCGCTTGCACCCGATTGGGATTACTAAGGTTAAAGGAACGATGTGTAAGCAGAGCTTTCACTCGCTCTAAAACATTTTTAGAGGGACTAGTAGCCTGCAGACTGAACCATTTATCCATGACCAGACCGTCGTGCTGCCAGCGTTGCTCGAATTCCGTCAACAAGGAGGCCTGGCACGGCAGCTGCGCTGCCGCCGCCGCTGACATCGCTGCCAGCGTATCAGTCATATTATCGGACTGATAGTATTGCTCTGTGGTAAGACGTACCGCCTGATCACGATCGCAAAACGCCAGATAACGCAGACAGCAATTGCGTAACGCACGCAGACCAATATCGCGGCACTCTACCCGATAGCCACTTGTTTTGCTAGCATAATAGACTGCTAGCAGATCGTCGCTCAGTTCGTTTGCTATATAGTTAGTCAGTGCATTATACACATTGTGAATCGCTATGGGATCAACAATATCGAACAACCCAGCTATTTCGTTCTCGCTCGGTATAGTCAACATCTGCGCCGCTAGCGCTGGATCAATCTGTATATCCAGTATTATATTGCGGAAAGCATCTATTACATGCAGCGGAATCATTAGCGGCTGCCCCTTTTGATAGCGGGCTACGTTCAGGCGAATATAAATAGAAAACAAATTCTGTGCCGCGTCCCAGCGAGAAAAACCGCTGGTGGCGAAACGCATTAGCGTAATTAATTGCTGATCGTTATAAGGATAATCCAATTTTACCGGCGCGGAAAACCCGCGTAGCAGTGAAGGGATTGGCAGCGACGGCACCTGATCAAAAATGAAGGTCTGAACTCTCTCAGTCACATTTAGAACTGAATGGATCGGCACAGAGTCCCTCTGCAGAGGGATTACTTGCCCCTGTTCATCGTACAGCTCGATATCCAGAGGAATATGCAACGCTTGCTTTTCTGTCTGGTCTGGTGTAGGTAGCGTTATCTGAGTTACGTGTATGGTATATTGCTCAAGTGTGGCATTATAGTCGTCACGCACCGTCACCACTGGAGTGCCTGACTGGCTGTACCAGCGGCGGAATAGCGTTAGATCTATGCTGGAGGCATCTTCCATTGCCGCGACGAAATCTTCACAGGTTGCCGCACTACCATCATGGCGAAAAATATAGCTGCGCATGCCAGCCTGAAACTTTTCCTCACCTAATATGGTATGCAACATGCGGATTATTTCTGCGCCCTTTTCATACACCGTAAGGGTGTATAAGTTATTTATCTCGACTACTTTATCAGGACAGACGGGATGCGCCATCGAGCTGGCATCTTCGGCAAATTGCGCACTGCGCATAACACGGACATTATTGATACGGCTCGCAGTACGTGAGCCAATATCTGAGCTAAATTCCTGATCGCGAAATACTGTTAAGCCCTCTTTTAGACTGAGCTGGAACCAGTCACGACAAGTAATTCGATTACCGGTCCAGTTATGGAAATACTCATGGCCAATGACTCGTTCGATATTCAGATAGTCCGCGTCGGTAGCGGTTTGCGCTCGAGCTAGAATATATTTGGAGTTAAAGATATTGAGACCTTTGTTTTCCATGGCTCCCATATTGAAGAAATCGACCGCTACTATCATATAGATATCTAAGTCATACTCCAGACCAAAGCGAACTTCATCCCAGCGCATAGCGCGCTTGAGAGAAAACATCGCCCAATTAGCACGATTGAGGTTACCACGATCGACAAACAGCTTCAGAGCCACTTCTCTACCGAGATGGGTAGTAAAGCTATCGTATAACACGTCGAAATCTCCTGCAACTAATGCAAAAAGATAACATGGTTTTGGAAATGGATCTTGCCACACAACCCAATGGCGGCCGTCTCTATTATCGCCGTAATCGATACGATTACCGTTGGATAATAGGAATGGATAACGTTGCTTGTCTGCCATGATTCGCGTAGTGAATCGTGCCAACACGTCCGGCCGATCTAGATAAAACGTAATATGACGGAAGCCTTCCGCCTCGCATTGGGTACAGAGCGTCTTACCAGACAGGTACAGTCCTTCCAGAGCAGTATTTCTGGTAGGATGGATGAGCGTTTTGATAGTCAGGGTGCACATTTCTGGCAATTGCTCAATGATCAGCCCCGGAGCATCTAGGTGGTAATGAGGCCATGCCTGGTGACTTACTTGCAAACTGAGCAGGCGCAAGCCTTCACCATTGAGCAACAACGGAACGCTAACCTGATTCTGACGAACGATAGTGCTGGTTGCCGTGACGGTGGTATTCTCAGCTTCAAGATCAAAATCAAGGTGAATATCGGTAATGGAATAGTCCGGAGAACGATAATCATGGCGGTATTTGATTTGCAGCTGTTGCATCATAATGAATTTTAAGGTACCAGTGTTAACTTGTGCCGTTTAAGTCTATTCTTGTTGGAAGCAAATTGTCATTATAAAATTAGACACCTAATGAAAAAATAGTGTGATGCATTTGAGAAAGGCCGATTTTATGGTGAATAACCGACGAGGCACACGCTTAATCTTCAACGCCTAACCCAATGGAACTCTTGTCGTAATTTGTAGTTCTGATTGTAACGCCGCTACTCAACATTGGTGCCACAAATTTCATACGTATCAAATCATTCTTCACTGCTACTATTACATAATTGAAGATATGAAATTGGACGATGATAGCGGATTTACTTGTCTGTACAGTTTTGCCGTATTATTCCAATTCCAGCGTGACTATTTAAATTGGTTCTTTCGATTCCGCCACAGCCCAGAGCTGATGCTCAAATGCTCAATCATTATGGTAAACTCGATATCTATAATAATCTGCTCCCTAGTTCGAAGTAATTTAATAAATAACCTCGTCAATTGGGCAATTGTGCTGATAACAGATTACATTACCATGGGCATGCTTTTGTACGATCTCGATTCGGACCTATCAAGCTTCATGTTACACTTCCGACATCTAGGTGGAACAAAAAAAGATCACGCATGATAAAGCGGTGGTGCAGATGCCAGAAGCTCTGGCTAAAACTATCTGTCATGATAAAGTCTTTGTCAATATCTTGAGAAAAGCCTTGGATATTTTCTGGTAGTCAAAAGCCAGCTGACCTCTGATCGCTCGCTGTAGTGATGTTTTCCTTATCTACTTTCCTTCAGGAGTAAGCACCAAATATGCTATTTTATGGTCTGGATACCGCCAAGCAACGTACTATGATTTGTTATCTAGCTGAGAGTTTTTCTAATTTTAACTGATAAGAAAGTGTTTTATGAGCGTCGTGCCTGTAGTGGATGTATTACAAGGGCGCATACCGACTGACAGTAGAGTCACTGTACAAGGTTGGGTGCGTACCCGTCGAGATTCCAAAGCCGGAATCTCCTTTCTTGCCGTCTATGACGGTTCTTGCTTCTATTCCTTACAGGCCGTCATCAACAATACTCTACCTAATTACCAGAGTGATATTTTACGCTTGACCACTGGCTGCTCCGTGGCAGTGACTGGTCTGGTAGTGGAATCCTTAGGTAATGGTCAAGGCTACGAAATCCAAGCGAAATCAGTGAAAGTGCTGGGGTGGGTAGATAATCCAGACACCTACCCCGTGGCTGCCAAGCGTCACAGTATAGAATATTTGCGCGAAATGGCTCATCTGCGGCCGCGCACTAATTTGATTGGTGCGGTGGCACGGATACGCCACACTCTGGCGCAAGCTATTCATCGCTTTATGAATGAACAAGGTTTCTTTTGGGTATCCACGCCGTTGATTACTACCTCCGATACAGAAGGAGCCGGTACAATGTTCCGCGTCTCTACTCTCAATCTGGAAAACCTGCCACACACTCCCGACGGTAAAGTCAATTATGATAAAGATTTCTTTGGCAAAGAGGCATCTCTAACGGTTTCCGGTCAGCTTAACGGTGAAAGCTACGCCTGCGCTCTGTCCAAAATCTACACCTTTGGCCCAACATTTCGAGCAGAACAGTCCAATACCAGCCGTCATCTTGCTGAATTCTGGATGATCGAACCAGAAGTAGCATTCGCAACTCTTGAAGATATCGCCTGTTTGGCGGAAGCTATGCTTAAATATGTGTTCCAGGCAGTATTGAGTGAACGAGCCGATGATATGAGTTTTTTTGCCGAACGAATCAACAAAGAGGTAATAAATCGGCTGAAACACTTCATTAGTGCAAATTTTGCGCAGATAGACTACACTAAGGCGGTTAACATTTTGAAAAACTGCGGCCAACCATTCGAAAAGCCGATCTCATGGGGTGTTGACTTGTCTTCCGAACATGAACGTTATCTGGCAGAAAAACACTTTAAAGCGGTAGTGGTAGTGAAAAATTACCCTAAAAATATTAAACCTTTTTATATGCGGCTCAATGATGATGGCAAAACTGTTGCGGCGATGGATGTCTTGGCCCCTGGCATTGGTGAGATTATCGGCGGCTCACAGCGTGAAGAACGTTTAGAAAAATTGGACGTGCGTTTGGAAGAAATGGGAATCAATAAAGAAAACTATTGGTGGTATCGTGATTTGCGCCGTTACGGAACTGTTCCACATGCCGGTTTTGGGTTAGGTTTCGAACGATTAATAATTTATATTACAGGGGTGCAAAATATTCGTGATGTCATCCCTTTCCCACGCAGTCCGCGCAGTGCCAACTTCTAAATTTTAGTATTTAATACAGTGAAATAATTATACGTCTATTTAATTACTTTTTCATAAATAGCATTACTGATCTTTGATATAAAGATATAAAAAAATATAAAATAGTGCATCAGATATTCGTCGCCTGCAGTTCCTAGTTCTAGAGATTTTAGTTTATATTAATGAAAGTGTCGGTTTCTAATACGTTCATCGCTCTCGACCGATCTTGCGACTGCAGCTAGTTAAAATCACTATCAGAGCAAATTACTTCAACCCACCGACGCATAGGACCCAACATCATCGCTACCATTTGTCGGATGATGCGTGGACAGAGTAGAAGCAAGAGCTGAACTGCATACACGAGCAGATTTCAGAGTAGTCATCAGATTAGTTAATGCCTTTCCTGGATGGTACACAGCATAATTTAGATGCTTGAGTCAGTTGTGTAACTAGTTGAGAATCTATGTAATCAGTTTCGGTTGCACTAATATGGCTGGAATAACGCCGAAATAAGACGTCTCTGTGAGAAGCGATCATGGTGTGTTATAATTGTTTATAAATGGTGTTACAGGATTTCAGTAGTGGTTTAGGGTTCGGTAGTGGTCATGACTGGAGATTATAAAGATTTGTCTGCTTAGATCGGTTAAATTATGTCTAGCACTCTTGAATTTTTCTACGCCTCCCCCCATATTGAATATAAAGTATATGTATACTGGAGGTCTTATGATTGCCAGCAAATTTGGCATAGGACAGCAGGTCCGGCATAAACTCCTAGGATACCTAGGAGTCATTATTGATGTAGATCCAGAATACTCCCTGGAAAGGCCTTCGCTTGATGAAATCACGGCTGACGACAGTCTACGCACTGCCCCCTGGTACCATGTAGTAATGGAAGATGAAGAAGGGAAGCCGATGCATACCTATCTGGCGGAAGCTCAGCTGGGATATGAAGTATTCCCCGTGCATCCAGAACAGTCGGCTCTGGATGAATTAGCTGAATCTATCCGTCTGCAGTTACAAGCACCTCGCTTGAGAAACTAACGTCGAGCTGCACACTACCGCACAGATCGGCATATCTTTTCTGGCGATCAAAGACTCTTAACTCTCCAAATTCCAAACGTGAGATCTTGAGCTTTTTATGTACCACTTTCCTTCATAAGCACATTTATCACTACTACAGTTTGCCCATTAATAATGTCCATCTATGGCCATTAATAGGTAGTAGCCAATATTAACATTGTGCATGAAATTACATATCGCCTCACGCATGAACTTAAGGAAGGTATTCATCTACTGGGATGAAGGTTTCACACTGTTTCTTAAATGTATCTTCTCTAAAAATACATTTTTCAGATCAGTCAACAAATAATAAAAACATTATTACATTTTCTTCTGATTTAAGATAAAAATAAGAAATTTTCCCATCGATTCAGTATCTTGGAAATAATTTTAAAACATGAATTCTAAGGTCACTGTCATTGACAAAAAGTCAATTCTTGACCTACACCACCAGTGGTCAAACGCAGTTAAAATGCGTGTTACCTAAGTTTTCTAGCCATGATGAAAGCGAACATTTTCATCTGCCGGGATCAAGTCAAAACTGATGCTAGTAAGCGGGCTACGAGCCTCTAAAATTATTTAGCAGAGCATTGAGCTCTGATCTTCGGGTAAAAAGTGACATTTTTAACTTAATGCCACTGAACCGGTGCGTTGCCTGCCGGTCATTTCTTGACGACAAAAAGCGAGACGGTGTTGTTTTTCTGGCTAAGATATTGTGAAATTTATTCATTAGAAGTTCTACTTTCAGTAGCTAACTAAAACGGTTTTGTTTGCAAGATGTCACTACTTAGTCAATAAGTTCATTAAAATCCATACTCTTTTAGCCCTATCTAACAGCGTGGATGCATTTTTGAGTCGTCTTTAAGTAATGTAATCAGGATTGCTACTGCAAAATGGTATGGCTTAATTAATCATCGGTATTTGATATAGTATCAGCGATAAAATTCTTTAAATTAATATTTTTATGATAAAATTAATGTTAATATTATTAATATAATAATTCAACTAGTCAGCAAAATAACCACTTTCTAAAGTAGATAAGTTCAGTATAATGCGCCTTTGTATTTCCATCGTAATGTGTTTTTAGAATACTTTTCCTTTTCTAAAGTCCTGAATATTTTTTATTAGCGGCTTATTACATCTTACTTGTAAGTTTTCTACTTCGTTGTAGACTTTAATTTGTCGGGGTTGCTCTATAACTCTATATTTAATGGGTAATGCGAGTTAAAGCATAAACGCCGGCCATGGATTTTTAAAATTAGCTTTAAAAGCTCATTGTCTATTTGGATGATAACGAGGCGCAAACAATGAAAAAGACAGCTATCTCACTTGCAGTGGCACTGGCAGGTTTCACAACTGCGGCACGAGCCGCTCCAAAGGGTGACACCTGGTACACCGGCGGCAAACTAGGCTGGTCCCGGTATTACAACACCGGTTTCTACGGCAATGGTTTCGACAACCGTATCGGCAATGGTCCTACCTATGATGACCAATTAGGCGCTGGTGTTTTTATTGGCTATCAAGCAAACCAGTACTTAGGTTTCGAGCTGGGCTACGACTGGCTGGGGCGTATGGCCTATAAAGGCAGTGTGAACAACGGTGCTTTCAAAGCACAGGGAATTGCCCTAGAAGCTAAGCTGAGCTACCCGTTAATCGATGACCTAGATATCTACACCCGTCTAGGCAGTATGATATGGCATGCCGACTCTAAGGGCACTTACGACAACGGTAATTCTGGACGCGTAAGCAACCATGACACTGGAGTTTCTCCGCTGGCTGCCGTTGGCTTCGAATATTCCTGGACCAAAAACTGGGCGACTCGCCTGGACTACCAGTGGGTTAACAACATTGGTGATGCTGGTACTGTCGGTACCAGACCAGATAATTCCATGCTGAATGTGAGCGTGTCTTACCGATTCGGCCAGAATGAAAACGAAGTGACTCCTCCAGCCCCAACCCCGGTTATTCAGACCAAGAGCTTCACTCTGAAATCTGGTGTTCTGTTCAACTTTGACAAATTTACTCTGAAGTCGGAAGGTCAGCAGGCGCTGGATCAGCTATACTCCCAGTTAAATTCAATGGATCCGAAAGACGGCTCAGTCATTGTTCTAGGCTATACAGACCGCATTGGTTCTGATATCTATAACCAGAAACTATCTCAGGATCGTGCACAGAGCGTCGTGAACTACTTAGTTTCTAAAGGTGTCCTTTCCGATAAGATTTCCGCGCGTGGTATGGGTAAGTCTAACCCGGTTACCGGCAGTACCTGTGACAATGTAAAAGGCCGTGCCCTAGTCATCAGCTGCTTATCTCCAGATCGTCGCGTAGAGATCGAGGTGAAAGGTATTATTAAGGAGGTAGTAACTCAGCCTGAGGCTTAAGTTTCATCACTGAAAAACCCCGCTCTGGCGGGGTTTTATTACCTTAGATCATCATTCTCTTGATGGGGAGAATGATCTTCATTGCAGTGTAATGCACACTTATCTAACTGACGACAGTGAGCACTATCTCTATCTAAGTACAGTAGTTACATTATCGATAGGAGTATAAACCGTATTAGGAATTAGAGAGCTAGCGCATGCAGTTAAAAATGAGACAGCAATAACCAGCAGGAATAAGATTCTGCTACCATCTACAATGGCATGAGTTGCTTAATTTTGTCTTATTTTCTCCTTCGTTCCGCATCTTCTAATAAGCTAAAGATTATTTTCGATAAAATGCTTTCCCTAGATTCTGGACCAGGCTGCCAACCGTTGTCACACCAGGTATTCCAAATAAATGGGTTTTTACTCGTGTGATGATCTGTTCTATATGGCTCTCCAGGCTAGGATGCATTATTTTAGATCTAAATTAAGGATCTTTTTCGGATGATACTGATAACTGATCATTGTACCACGAACTTGCCGCTGCTCTATTCTCTGTCGCAACTAAAGATGTGTTTCCATTACATAATGTTTCTTTGAAGGACTATATTATAGCACTTTACAAAACAACAATAACTCCATGAAGAATTACGTGAAAAAGAGGTCGAGACGAAGTAATATTTTTTTTTGTATAATCAGTATTCCCCTTGAACAGCAACGTTACTTATTATTTTGACCAAAAAAAAATTAGAATGGAAATATTTACTGCCCGATCTGGCCAGTTTTGCGGCGCTATTTGACCAACCATGCCCGCCCTTGTCTGCACCTTTGGCAACTCTTCAGACCCGTTTAATGGACGGGCTGGTGCAGTTTTGCCATTCACATTCGCCCAGTCGGTTTATGTTGTTAACGGCACGTGAGGAGAATGAATATTTTCAGATAATTGCTGAAACGATTAAGCAAATCCTTCCGGCGCCCCTTTATCCGATCGGCAGACGCTATGTCATAACCGGAGTAGACGTCAGCCAACAACTGGCGACTAAAGCGGACGATAACTTCGCCGCTCGTGATACTTGCGCTTGGCAGTCGTGGGTGGAGCATGAGCAAGTATTCGGCGCATTGCGCTGCTACCAGGATGTAATTGATCTGCAACCGGGTCTGGTGCATCGCACCAACGGTGGTATCCTTATCATCGGAGCTCACGCTCTGGTAAGTCAGCCTCTGTTGTGGTTACGGTTAAAGCAGATGATCCTGCAGCAACGCTTTGATTGGCTACCGGTGGATGAGAGTCGACCGTTTCCGGTAACTGTTCCATCGATGCCGCTGAATCTGCGGCTGATGGTGATAGGAGCCCGCGAGACGCTGGCAGATCTTAACACTTTCGAACCCGAACTCACCCACTTGGCTCTTTATGGCGAATTTGAGCCTGAACTTCGGTTGACTGGCGTGCAGGCGATGACGAAATGGTGCTCCTGGGTTAACACGCTGGCGCTGCGCCAGGGATTACCAGCGCTCAGTGCCAATGCCTGGCCAGCATTGATTAAGCAGTCGGTCCGCTACAGTGGCAATCAATACCAATTGCCACTCTGTCCTCAGTGGCTTACTCGTCGCCTGAAAGAGTCGGCGCTGTATAGCAATGAGCGACATATCATAACCGCCTCTGCACTATCTGATAGTGAGCGCAACCGCATCTGGCGAGAAAGTTACCTCAGTGAGAGGATGCAGGATGAGATCGCTGAAGGCCAAATTATGGTAGAGACAGAAGGTCAGGTCGCTGGGCAAGTAAACGCTTTGTCAGTACTGGATTTTCCCGGTCACCCGCTGCCATTCGGCGGGCCATCGCGTATCAGCTGTGTAGTCCATTTAGGCGACGGAGAGATCAACGACATAGAGCGCAAAGCAGAACTAGGAGGCAACATCCACTCCAAGGGTATGATGATTATGCAGGCATTCCTCATGTCAGCGCTGGAGCTGGACCAGCAACTGCCTTTCTCTGCCTCGCTGGTGTTCGAGCAGTCGTATGGCAAAGTGGATGGAGACAGCGCTTCGTTAGCGGAGTTAGTGGCACTTATCAGCGCGCTGGCGAAAAAACCGGTGGATCAGCAAATCGCCGTAACCGGGTCAGTAGATCAATTCGGCCGTGTTCAACCTGTCGGAGACGTGAATGAGAAAATAGAAGGTTTTTTCGCCCTATGCCGAATACGTGGGTTGACCGGCACCCAAGGAGTGATTATCCCTACCGCTAACGTACACCATCTTTGCTTAAATGACGATATCATCGAGGCGGTACGAGAAGGGAATTTTTCTCTCTGGACGGTGGATACTATCTATGAAGCCTTGGAAATTCTAATTGCGATGCCATTTGATCATGACAAGCTTCCAAGTCTTATCGCTTCTATACGCGAGCGCATTGCTAATGTTAATCAACACGAACAGCAACGTTTTCCCTGGGGCTTACGGTGGCTAAACTGGTTTAACTAAAATTAAAGAAATTGTTAATAGACTACATTTCATATAATATACGTGAATCATTAATTAAGGTTTATAAAAATATGGTAGGTAAATGCGCATCTTATACAAAAGAAGATCTACTGGCATCTAGCCGAGGAGAACTTTTTGGCAAAGAAGGTCCGCAATTGCCGGCACCGAATATGCTGATGATAGACCGAGTGGTCAAAATGACTGAGGATGGTGGCTGCCATAATGAAGGCTTTATGGAAGCGGCACTAGATATTCATCCTAATATGTGGTTCTTCGATTGTCATTTCATCGGCGATCCAGTAATGCCAGGTTGTCTGGGACTGGATGCCATGTGGCAACTGGTTGGTTTTTACCTAGGTTGGCTGGGTGGTGAAGGCAAAGGCCGCGCACTTGGTGTGGGTGAAGTAAAATTTACCGGGCAAATTCTACCAAGCGCGAAAAAAGTGACTTATCGTATTCATTTCCGTCGTGTGATTAATCGTAAGCTAGTGATGGGCATGGCTGACGGCGAAGTACTGTGCGACAACAAAATGATCTATACTGCAAAAGATTTGAAAGTCGGCTTGTTTAAAGATACCACAGCATTTTGATTTTTCTACCGACCGCTGCCGTGCTGATCCGTCAGTAGCTAAAAACCTCAGAACCAAATAGAATTTGTCCTTCTTGTGAGGGGTTCGAATTACCTTACCCTGCGGCATAGTGATTTCCACTATGCCTTGCTTTGTTCGCTCATTGTGACAGTTTGCCGTATGTCAAAGCCAGGCGTCAAATAACCTCTATATGTTATCGCAGCAGATCGTTGCATCCAGTCATCTAAAGGTACCATTTCTCGACAACTTGAACCTTTTACCTACTCCTAATCTAAATAGTCACGATATCTCCGATATTGTGCCCCCGGAGGCTCTTTGGCCTTAGAAGGCGTAAAATTTCAGCTATAAAAATGATTATAAAGCATAATGTACATACTGAATCTTATGGACAATTAATCTGCATAAACTTCTCATTATACATAACTCTTCATACACTGTTAGTAAAATGATGAATCAATAGATTCAGAAGTACATATAAACATATATCACGTACTAATATAACTGTAAATAGACACCATGACGGCAGTCAGCGCAGTGATGCCTGACAGTTTGAGGGGGATGTTACACCTCAAGATCAAACAGCTCCTCCAGCCGCTGACGGCGGCGAATTTGCCGCGCCAGCCCCCCTTCGAAAAGCACTTCTGGTAGTAACGGCCGGCTGTTATAATTAGAAGACATGGAAGCGCCATAGGCACCGGTGTCGTGAAAGACTAGATAATCTCCCATCTGCGCTGGAGGCAAATGATGTGGCGCAACGCTGCCGCCAGTGGTCTGAGTAAACACATCGCCAGACTCGCATAGCGGTCCTCCAACCACAGTATCAAGCATTGGGTACGCGCTGAGATCACGCCCGTCCGCCGGCAGTAGCGAAATATGGTGATAGCTGCCGTACATTGCCGGACGCATTAAATCGTTAAACCCTGCATCTACCAGCACGAAATGGCGACGGCCCATGTTCTTTACCGCCCTCACCTGCGCCACCAGCACACCCGATTCTGCTACTAAAAACCGGCCCGGCTCGATTTCAAGAGTCACTGGATGGCCAAAGTGGTGGCTGAGCCGCCGACGGGCAGCATCCCACAAGCTGAAATAATGATCTATATTTGTTGCTTTTTCTCCTTGCCGATAGGGTACTGATAACCCTCCACCCGCAGAGATGGCTGACAAATCTTGTCCGCAGGCAATGACCTGTTGTACCATCGCATCGCACACTTGAGAAAGGTGAGTGTAATCTACACCAGAACCAATATGCATATGTATACCAATTAGTCTTAGATCATAACGACGAATATGCGCCAAAGGGAGATCCTCATACCAAATACCATGTTTACTATTTTCACCACCAGTATTAGTTTTCTGACTGTGGCCATGGCCGAAACCGGGATTGATCCGCAACCAAACGCCGTGTCCCGGTGAGCGACTGCCCAGATTGGTCAGCATATCCGCCGAGCCGGCGTTAACCGGGATTCCAAGTTCAACTACCCGCGCTAGCGTCGGTTCGTCCAGTAGATCAGCAGTGAATATTATTTCATCGCTTCCGGATCCCGACCGGAAACCAGCCAGCAGTGCACGTTCAATCTCGCCGAGCGACACCGCATCCACCTTCACACCTTGGCTGCGAATCAGACGCAGGATATGGATATTGGAGCAGGCTTTTTGGGCAAAGCGAATCACATCAAAGCAGCGGAGCTGCGCAATACGTGCGATGATAGTTTCCGCTTCATACACCCAAACCGGACCCCCATACTGCTGGTGCAACGGCAATAAATTAGCGGCGTTTAGAACGCGTTCCGTAGCGTAAAGATCGTGCGGCATTGGTCATTCCTACTCATAAAGCAAACCACTCCCAGCCACATTAGCGCGATCTGGGGCAGATCCTTTGTAATGGCATTGATGGCTATTAATAAAATATTTTTTGACCTTATCTATTCATTTATGATGTGACTTTTCAGGGCTGGTGTTAACATTTCAGATGAAGGTCATACGTTGTTCAGTGTTTCTTCCTGTCTGTTCCTTTCAGTCTGCTGTATGGATAAAGTTTATCAAATCGTTGCAGTGTAACTCGTTTAGTGCCCTCTCACTGTTTTAACTTTAACCGGTAAGAGGTCAACCTTCGTAATCTCTACACCTTGAGAGTAATATTCATCTATTATTTTAAGTTATAATAGACCACACATGCATAGTAAGGCATGTCTTTCAGCTATCAGGCAGAATAATGGATTGTGCTATTTTACAGAGATTTTCCTATCTGAGACTAGCTTAAATTTTATGTAATAAGTAGCGTGCTATGAGAGTGTCATAGTTATTTATGGTATTTATTAAAATTATCGTAGAAAATATCACTATATTAGTGAAATTTTAACAGACAACTCAGATGAGGTAGCTTACACAGGTGCAGCCGTCAATATGATGTATATATTTGACAGACAAAAGAAAAATAAAAACTAATTGCGCACTGATCCGCCCAGATCTCTAGCCTTCCATCTCCCGACTTAGTGTGCCACTGCCGCTTGCATTACTGGAACTTAATTTAATGTTGCAACGTGACTTGTTTTTTTCTAGTTGAAAACAACATCAAATTCGCATCACAGTTAAAATAACACAGTACATAATTATCTGCCTCTTGCAGTTGCTATTTAATTTCAATACTGTTGTCCTTAAACAACAACTATCAGCTGTAACATAAAAGAACCTAGTCATTAAGCACATCAGAGCAAGAATTTCGGTTAGCGAAAGACAAGTCCGCATCGTGGGTCACTGGCCATGGTCATGCTCCCATATTTCTATCATTAATTGCAAAGCAGCAGTCGCCTGGCGCCAGTCAGATGCATGGATAATGGCGCTAGCCACAGCGATGCTGCCTACACCACATGATAGAACATCATAAGCCTGTCTGGGGCCAATTCCCCCGATTGCCACGGTAGGTATCTGCGTCAGACCGGTAGCTAGACGCCGTAGTGTCGCTAGTCCCTGAGGGTGGGAGAGCATCGCTTTCGTGGAAGTGGGGAAGATATGACCGAAGGCGATATAGGAAGGCTGCCAGGCTAGCGCGCGTGCTAGTTCTGTTTCATTGTAGATGGACAGCCCCAGCCTCAGACCGGCAGCATAGATAGCGCCGGCATCGGCGCTATCCATATCTTCTTGGCCTAGATGTACGCCGTAGGCTCCATAGTGAATCGCCATACGCCAATAATCATTAATAAATACCCGAGCATTGTAACGATAGCCTAGCAGTACAGCTGCCTCGATATCAGCGTCTATCTGAGTTTCACTACGGTCTTTAATACGCAGTTGCACTGTCGTAACACCAACATCCAGCATACGTACTAGCCAGGCTAGAGAATCCACAATCGGGTAAAGACCAAGTCGATAAGGCACTGGGGAGAATTTCCTTTTGGCATCCATCGTTCATCTCGCTATCAACCGCTTGCAGATAAATGTTTCCACTCAGGCCTCATCACTGGCGAGTGTGTAATTTAACTGCGTGGCGCGGTGTCCTTGAATAAGAGTCAAAATGAAGACAAGTCAGACTAATTACGAAATTATTTACTAACGATTACTTAACCTAACAACACCTTGGGATTTATAGCAGTTGTCGTTGTAGAATTTTAACCTTTAGATTTTTTCTTAAATTCCTGAAAATACAGGTACTTATAACTAATCACTCACGTATTATCTACCTCTAGCATAAGCCAGTCGTAAACGTACTACGCCCATTAGAAAGTAATCCATCAGGTTGGACTTTAAGGCTAATTCAGGCAGAATTATCATGAAAATCCCAATATATTACAGCAAGTTTCATAGTTAACTTAGCATGATTGAGCTCTTAAATAATAAAAGTAACGCAGTGTGACTGATAAGCAAAACAGATAAACAGGAACTATTCCTAGCTTGCCAGTGATTTAAGAAGATGTGTAACTAAATATGGAGTACGAACTTAACAAGATAGGGGTTGTGAGTAATTTGTCAGGATCACATTTTGACTGCTAGAGAAACTGCCCTTCTATCACGCTTATTCGTGCCGGCCTCTGGGCGTTTTCTCTGTTCTTTAACTGTTCCTAATCCAGTAAAACTCAGTGCTTGTGCTACAATTTACCCGTAACCGCAAGGAAAAGGAAATCTGAATGAGTGAATTGAAAAACGACCGTTATCTGCGTGCCTTACTACACCAGCCGGTCGACGTGACCCCCGTTTGGATGATGCGTCAGGCTGGTCGCTATTTGCCGGAATACAAAGCCATGCGCGCACAAGCCGGCGACTTCATGTCTCTGTGCCGAAATGTTGACCTAGTCTGCGAAGTTACATTACAGCCACTGCGCCGCTTTCCACTGGATGCGGCTATCCTGTTTTCTGATATTCTTACCATCCCGGACGCTATGGGGCTAGGACTATGGTTTGAACAGGGTGAAGGGCCGCGTTTTGAACGTCCAGTTCAATGCCGACGCGACGTAGAACAATTGCCAATCCCCGACCCGGAACAGGAACTAGGCTACGTAATGAATGCGGTGCATACTGTCCGGCAGCGTCTGCAGGGGGCTGTACCGCTAATCGGGTTTTCTGGCAGTCCCTGGACTTTGGCCACTTACATGGTGGAAGGTGGCAGTAGCAAAGCTTTCACTAAAATTAAAAAGATGCTGTACACCGATCCGGAAACGTTGCACTTGTTGTTAGACAAACTAGCGAACAGTGTGGTGCTGTATCTTAACGGTCAGATCCATGCTGGCGCCCAGTCTGTCATTCTGTTCGATACCTGGGGCGGAGCGTTGACTAGCGCTGATTACCGCGAATTTTCCCTGAGTTATATGCATAAAATTGTTGATGGCCTGTTGCGAGAACACGATGGTTTCCGGGTGCCGGTAACATTGTTCACTAAAGGCGGTGGCCAGTGGTTGGAAGCAATGGCCTCCACAGGATGCGACGCCCTCGGTCTCGACTGGAGTACCGATATTGCAGACGCCCGTCTACGGGTTGGCGACAAAGTCGCGTTGCAAGGAAATATGGATCCGTCGGTACTCTATGGCAATCCGGCGCGGATTGAACGTGAAGTAGCCGCTATTTTAGGCGGTTTCGGTCCCGGTGAGGGTCATGTTTTTAATCTTGGACACGGTATTCATCAGGATGTGTCGCCGGCGCACGCAGGCCATTTTGTCGAGGCAGTACATCGGCTATCCACATCTTATCATCGTTAGAAAGCTTGATGACGGATACCGATATGCTGCGTACCGAGCAGACAGCGACAGCAGAGAGAGAATCATCCAACGGTAAGATATCTGTACTATACTTTCTGTAGTTGGGACTAATCGAATTTCAGACCTTTTTATATTTATTTATTTGTCAATAGATTGGATCTGTCTAAGCGACGGTTTTTGGTCCATACTGGATCTTGTCTGGAATATATGAGTGATAAAAAGATATTGAAGCCAATTTAGCAAAATTTTTACACGCTTGATTGAGTCAAAACACTTCAGTTCATCATGCCATTACTATCAGAGAAATGTTATCTGTAGTGTGGTCATTATAAAGGCCTCAACATAACAGAAAATGTCTAAATCGGTGTTTAATTTCTACCGATTCTTGAAATTAAGAATGGAGCTTTAGAAAAGCCACCATTTGGTGCTCTATCTACGAATAGCGTGATATTTTTTTCTTGAGATTAGGATAAATTTGTGGAAATTAAGAAAAAACATGATTTAATGTTTTTTTCCAATCTCCACATAGGAACTATTATTATGTATGGGTGCTATTAATCGGCATAGCACTCAATGCTTAGCAAGCGCTAAATGTACTGTACAGATAGCAATGTGAACAAAACCCATCTAATTGATGTAATTGCTAATTAAAGATGGTTTTTCTAAGACAGAAGTCAGTGTTGAAGTCCACTTTTGAAATCAATTATCATTATGAATGCGCTGGTCGCAATTTGTAGACTAGCAAGGAAATTAAAATTTCAGCTATTGATGCCCATACCTTCATTTCTGGTAAGACATTGAAAGACGCAGTCAAATAAACGCAGTATATAAGTAAAAACATATTAAAAAGAATTTCGATGCTTCACGCTTCGGGCTGGTTGTCTCCTACAACCGACATTCATCAGGAGCAATTAGGACTCGTCTGATGAGAATTTTTACCAACTGGCAGTTAAACGAAGACAATTTATAGGCCACCTCAGCGGGGACGGGACTGGTTCCTATCCCGGACGTTAAGTTTCGCTGGCTGTTCTAAGTCAACAGTTTACCCTGCTCAATTGAGCGTAGAATACCTTTTCGCCTTTCGTTGCGATTGCCAGAAAATCATCGAGCTCACTCATTCCCGGTGGATAGCCACCGGCATAACCTTACACCGTCAGGACCATGTAGCGCAGACTGGGTCGTACATTATTCGGTAGTAAACCCCGCTCTGTCACTACTGATGCTGGCTATATATGCTATATTAGTGTCTCCATTACTGATGTGTTTAGGATGCTGAGTAGCAGCAATCGGTAGTATATGCTCACTTTTCATCGTTACGGTTAAAGTTAACTTCTTTGCTACCAACAAACGCCTCAATAACAAAGGTATTGTTGGATGGAATGTTTTTAAATGGCAGATTCTGCTTTCTCCTGTACTATGGCGATGATCACTCTTTTACCGGCAGTTAGCTATCTGCTTTAATGACCATCAGGCAATCGCCAGGATGTCTGTGTACCAAACAGAGGCTTCTCTTTTTAAATTCATGGTAAGGGGCTCTAGTGGCGAAAATGACGCATGTGGGTAAATATCATGGCGATGCCATGTTCGTTGGCAGCAGTGATAATTTCATTATCACGAATTGATCCGCCTGGCTGGATGATACACAGCACACCCGCTGCCGCCGCCGCGTCGATACCGTCGCGAAATGGGAAGAAAGCGTCCGAGGCTACCACTGATCCCTGTACTTTCAGACCTTCATCAGCCGCTTTAATGCTGGCAATTTTTGTTGAGTAAATGCGACTCATTTGCCCAGCACCGATACCAATGGTGCGCTGATCGCGGGCATAGACGACAGCGTTGGATTTTACGAACTTAGCCACTTTCCAGCAGAACAACGCATCGCGCATTTCCGCTTGAGTCGGCCGGCGTTCTGTGACTACTTCCAGATCTTTCAGGTTGACCATACCCAGATCGCGCTTCTGTACCAGTAAGCCGCCGTTGACTCGTTTGAAATCCAGCCCTGGCAGTTGTTTCTGCCAGTAGCCACAGGCTAGGACGCGAACGTTTTGCTTGTTAGCCAGCACCACTAAGGCATCATCGTTAATGGCCGGCGCAATAATCACTTCTACAAACTGACGATCGATAATCTCTTTACTGGTATCAGCATCCAATGGCTGGTTAAAAGCAATAATACCGCCAAAAGCAGAAGTGGGATCGGTCTGGTGGGCCCGCTTGTAAGCTGCCAGAATTGTATCAGCAGTGGCTACACCGCACGGATTAGTATGCTTAACGATGACGCAGGTCGGTTGGATGAATGTTTTCACGCATTCAAGTGCCACATCGCTATCAGCAATATTATTGTAAGAAAGTGCTTTTCCCTGCAGTTGTTGCGTTGTGGCAACTGACGCTTCACATGTTTCGATATCGGTATAAAATGCTGCCAATTGGTGTTTGTTCTCGCCGTAGCGCATATCCTGCTTCTTGATAAAATTAAGATTAAGGGTTCGAGGAAAGTGACCGGAAACCTGCCGGTTATCACTATGATAAGGTGGAACTTGACTTCCAAAGTAATTAGCAATCATGCTATCGTAGTCGGCGGCGTGTTTAAATGCTTTAATCGCGAGGTTAAAGCGGGTTTCCAGAGTAAGAGAACCGTTATGACTATCCATTTCTGCAATGATAGCAGGATAGTCAGCACTATTGATCACTATTGTTACATCTTTGTAATTCTTAGCGGCAGAGCGCACCATGGTGTGACCGCCGATATCGATATTTTTCACTGCCTCTTCGCGAGTACAGTCTGTGCTCGCCACGGTGGCCGCAAAAGGATAGAAATTGACGATCACAATATCGATCGGCATGATATTGTGTTTGCGCATAACGGCATCATCAATGTCGCGTCGGCCCAGGATGCCGCCATATATTTTGGGGTGTAAAGTTTTAACTAGTCCATCCATCATCTCAGGAAAGCCTGTATAGTCGGAGACCTCGGTAACCGGTAAGTCCGCTTTGGCCAACAGGCTGGTAGTGCCGCTGGTGGATAGTAGTTTAACACCGCGCTTGGATAAAGACTGGGCAAATTCCAGAATACCAGCTTTATCGAAGACACTGATCAGTGCGTGACGGACAGGACGTGGTAGTTGCATGGCAATACCTCTCAGTTTGGATAGCAATAATACTGGCAATAATTAGCACTGCTACCTAAAAGGCTAACCGGCTTTAGAGTGAGAAAATTTCTCTTGATTATAGCAAAAACGACTGCGCGATGCTTAGTCTATATAATTAATATATCTCTATCAGTTAGTGTGACTCCTCTGTAAAGAGGAGGCGCAATTACTCCCCTTCGAGTAAAATTGATTGCAGTGACGTATCGTTTTTTAAACAATTTATCAGACAATTTGTAAAAATACTTACAAGACGATATTGATAGATATCAAGTCTTTAAAAATAATCACATGAATATTCATAGAATACTAGTTCAAATGCTTTAAAAATTTTAAAAGAAAGTAAGTGACATTGAGGCTACCATGTGCCATACAGCGCATGCTGCATGAACAATAATCATAGAAGAGTGCAAATACGTCCCCGGGCTTCTTTTCATATTCTTTTCGTCTAGCGATCTAGGGTATTGTCTTTCAGGGTGATAGAAATTCGACCCTATTTTTGTTTATTATTCCATAGCCCATTTTACCAGGTGGGTCGTGTAGAATACAACTCTTCAACAGTCCGGAATAAGCAGCCCTAAATAATTCTAAAGTTAAGCTTACTTTAAATGAAAAAGCGGGTGAAAAACCTGCTCGCCGGAAGACCAAGGGTTCCTGTTCAACGTTAATCGGAGCAGGGTGAGTCGACCCCTAAGGTGAGGCCGAAAGGCGTAATCGATGGGAAACAGGTTAAT